>CAYLME010000001.1:0-54311 GCA_964384585.1 uncultured Gemmatimonadaceae bacterium
GACATCGCGTGGTTGCGCGCCTCGACCACCGTGGACAGCAGCTCGCGCAGTGTATCGATCTCCTCGGTCAGGCGCTCAAGGTGGTCGCGCAGGTCCTGGAAGTACGGCACCAGCTCGGGTTCGAGCACGATGATGTCACGGCGCAATGCGGTTCCGATCACGTCACGCTCGGGCGCAACGACACGCCGGAACAGGATCAGTTCCCGCCGTACACCGATCAGGTCATCCAGCGCTGAACCGTCACCGGAGATCGTCTCATTCTCGAGGCTCGTCACCTTCTCCGAGAAATCGTGGATGATCGGGAAGTAGTCGTCGACGATCGCGTCGATCAGCCAGTGCACCAGGCTGCCGGTCGTCTTCATCCTGGACGGGAAGCGCTTGCACTGCGCAACCAGCTCCTGCACTTCAGCGATGTGGTAGTGTGAAGCCACGAGGACGAAGTGCGCGCCGATGAACAGGTGCAGCTCGCGGAACGCCACGCGTCGGCGCTCACGGTTTATTGCAGCGCCATAGAACACCGCGAAGTAGTGCCGTGGATAGCGCTCGATCTTCGGCCGCTGCCGGCCGCGCATCACGTCCTCGACTGCGAGCGGATGCAGCCGCATCTGCTCGCGCATCATGTCGGCCTCGCGCTCTCCCGGCCGGAGCATGTCGACGAGCACGAGCTCGCCAGGGACCGGCGCGGCCCGGATGCGACTCGCCGCCTCGTCGAGGGCAAGCTGGGTGAGCGCATCAGGCGTGAGCAGCCATGCCCGCACTTCTGTCGCGCCCCGCGAACGCGGAGTACGTCCCAGCGACGGTGCGCCACCCTCATGCGACGGGTCCAGCGCTGCAACGTCTACGTCCGGCCGGCCGGGCTCCCGCTTGCGTTCGCTCAGCACTGCCTCCATGAAGGGTGCGCCTGCGTGGTCTTCAATGATGCATCCGCCGGCGTCGCCCGCGCCATGCGCATACGGCGTGCTACCAGGCTTCGGTGCGACCGTCGGCAGTGAAAAGAAGCACCCGCTCGCGCACCGGCTCGCCCGTGATGCGCTCCCAGGCGAGCGCATACAGGTTCACCTGGGCCCGGTACTTCGCACGACGTGCATCGTCGATGCCGCTGCCCGCAGCGTCGGATTTGTAGTCCACGATCGTCCAGCCATCCGGTTCGCGGAACGCGAGGTCGAGCACGCCCTCGATGATCTCGCGCGGCCGGGCATCGGCATCCGCGGTATCGGTGTCTGTGTCGCCCGCAAGGGCCGCGTACTCCGCGCCGCTCATCATCAGGGCGAACGATGCTTCGATCTGCAGGATGTCCGCCGCCCGCGCCCGCTGCCATAGTGGTGCCGCCCGCACGGCCTGGACGATGCCCAGCAGCTCTTCGAGCTCTGCCGGCTCGCCACGCTCGTCCACCGGGCGCTCGGCCGCGAGCAGCAGACTGCGCGCGCGGGCGCGCAGTGCGTTGCCCTCGGTTCCCCGCATCGCCGCTTCCAGCGCACCGTGCACGGCGCTGCCCCATTCGACGCCTCTGCCGGAAGGCCCCCTGCCCCTGCGCACGGCCTGCAGCTCGTAGTCGCTCAGCTCGCCCGCGCGCAGCTTGACCGGTGCCGCGCGGTACGTTGGCAGCGCGCGCGTGCGGCGACGCTCCTCGATCATCGCGACGCGCTGCTGCATCTCTTCCGGCGCGACCTCGAGCACGGCACGCGGCGCCGCCTCGACCAGCGGCAGCAGCAGCTCGCGACCGTGATCGATCGTCGTCGGGTAGAGCATCCGCCAGGGCGACTTCTTTACTTCCTTGTCCGGCGGCAGCGAGACGATCAACTCGTCCTCGGCGCGGGTGGCCGCGACGTAGAGCAATCGCACGTCCTCGGCTTCGGCGAACTCGCGCTCGCGCGCCTCCAGGTCCGGCCACTGCTCGGGCTGCGCGTGGATCCGCACCTTGTAGTTTTCCCGCTCCGCCACCCGCAGCCAGCCAACGGCATGGCCGTCACGGTTACGCTCGATGTGCGACTGGATGGGCGCGTCCCACTCGCCGAACGGCGCGGCCAGGATCACGACCGGCGCTTCCAGCCCCTTCGCCTTGTGCAGCGTCATCAGCCGGACCACGTCCGCGCGGCCCGGCCGGAGCGGCGCTTCGCCGTCATCGTCGTCGAACGCGGCTTCCAGCGCGGAGAGCGCCGCACTGAGCGACGCATCGCCACGCGCGGCCGCGGCGCGCAGCGTGTCGAGCAGAAAGAGAACCGCGCCCGCGCGCGTCTCGCCCAGGTCACCGGCCGCGGCGTGCGGCAGCAGTCCGAGCTCATCGATGATGCGCCCGACAGCAATGTCCGCGGGCTCGATCACCATGGAGTGCCACCAGCGACGCAGGCTGCGCAACGCATCGGCGACGGCGCGCTCGTCTTCGGTCACGAGTGTCGCCTCGTCAGGGACGAGCTTCAGGAACTCGAGCGAGCGGCGCGTTTCTGTCTCGTTTCCGACGGGGCCGAGCACGTACGCCGCGATGCGGTCATAGTCGAGACCGAAGAACAGGCCGACGAGGGCGGCGAGCGTCCTGGTCGGATCACCGGGATCCTCGAGCGCACGGAGCAGGATCAGCAGTTCTTCCAGTTCGCGCTCGATGCCGACGCCGCCGCCACTCACCTGCACCGGCACTCCACGCGCTTCCAGAGCGCGTGCGTACGCGCTCAGGAACTTGTTCATGCGCGTCAGGACGAGGAAATCACCCGGTTTGCGCTCACCGCGCCGGATACGCTCCGCTACCCAGTGCGCGATACGCTCCGGATCATCACGCTCCATGACACGGCGGCCGCTCTCGCCGCCGTCGTCGAGCAGGTACCAGCGCACACCCGCACCTGCGGCAGAGCCCTTCTGCGCATTCATCAGTGCGAAGGCGGCCTGCGTCTCGGTTTCCTGCGGCGGAAAGGCACCGTTGAATGTCGCGTTGACGAACCCCGCGATTGCAGGACGCGAACGGAAATTCGCCGTCAGCTCCACGACCTCGCCGTGCTCGCGCAGCCGCTGCTTCACCTGGTTGTAGATCGTGATGTCCGCGCGCCGGAACCGGTAGATGCTCTGCTTCGGGTCACCGACGACGAAGAGCGAGCCGGGTCGCGGTATCGCGCGCGTCCAGTCCGCTGCCCCGTCCGATTCCGGGACGTCCGCGCCCGCGGCGAGGAGGAAGACGACCTCCGCCTGTATCGGATCCGTGTCCTGGAACTCGTCCACGAGCAGGTAGCGGTAGCGATCGCTCAGGTCTGCACGCGCCCGTCTGTGTTCGCGCAGCAGCTTCGCCGCGAACATCAGCAGGTCCTGGAACGTGAGCAGCGCCTCGCGCTCGCGATGTTCCCTGAACGCGTCGGCCGCACGAAGCGCGAAGCGCAGCGCGATCGGGTAGCGGTGCGCGCGCCACGCGCGGATCGTGCGCTCGAGCACGCCACCTTCGGCCATCATCACGGCGTAGTCCTCGAAGAGCGCCTTCGCCTGTGCCTTGCCCGCTGCATCGTCGGCCCACCGCTTCTGGACCTTCTTCGGAGACGATGGCAGGTCGAGCAGCGCGTTCAGGAAGTCGATCGGATCGTCCCAGCCCACGATGTAGCGATGATAGCGAAGGCGCCGTACCGCCTGCTGGACGCCGTCCCACCCGTCTTCGGGCTCATCACGGGGGATCAGGCGCTGCGCCTCGTCGAGCCAGCGCTCGAGTGCGCGGCGCGGTTGATCGACGTCGGGCGGGTCGGATTCCAGTGCGTCGAAGGTCACGTCGGGCTGTTCGACCAGTGTCGTGAACAGGTCGAACAGCTGGTTCGGGCGGAGTCCCGCATGGTTCAGCGCGACGAGCTGCGGATCACCGTCGGCTGCCAGGCGGTCGAGGTGTGTGTGCCAGAACTTGACCGCGAGCTGCCCCTGTTCGGCGGCCTGCAACTCGCGAAAGCCGGGGTCGATGCCGGCTTCGACCGGTCGTTCGCGCAGCAGACGTGCGCAGAAGGCATGGATGGTTCCGATGAACGCGCGATCGATCTCGCGCAGTGCCTGCTCCAGCATGTCCGCCGTCGCAACGTCGCCCTGCGCACGTGCGGTACGCAGCGACACTTCGACCTGCGTCTGGAACCGCTCGCGCAGTTCGGCAGCCGCCTTTCGCGTGAACGTGACCGCAGCCACTTCCGTCACCGGCACACCGCCCAGCACGAGCGCGAGCATGCGGTTCACCATTTCCGTCGTCTTGCCCGCGCCGGCGCCTGCCTCGACCAGCATGTTCCGATCGAGCACGCGCTGTATGCGGGCCCTTGCCGCACCGTCGGGCAGCCGCGCGAGTTCTTCGTCGGACGGGAGGATGCTCTCCGCGGCCGCAGACTGTATCGGTACCGGCGCGACCACGCCCGGCCAAAGGCTGAGCTGACCCGGCAGCTCTTTCATCACCAGTCTCTCCGGAGCGTGCGCAGCGCATGCATTGCTTCCTCATCCCCCTCGAGCAGGCGACTGCTCCGCTCCGCAGGCGGCGACATGGTCTTGTCGCCGGTCCGGACACGACACACGCTCGCATAGTCGCAGAAGCGACAGTCTTCGCTGTTTTCGGTCGGGACGAACCAGCCACGGCCCGCCATCGCGAGCAGGTGTTCGATGAGCCGCGCCGAATCCGCGATATCCGCACGCGTATAGACCACGCGCTCGTTCTCGCCACGTACGCCGGGGAAATGATACTCGACCAGCGTGACGTCGCCGTCGTGCAGTGACTCCGCGCCCGCCTGGTAGAACGCGTGCTGCAGTCGGCGTCCGCCGTCGTATGTGCGGGTCTCCTTGCGGAACGGGAACGTGCTCCCCGTCTTGTAGTCCACGACAGCGAGCGAGCCATCCTCGAGGCGGTCGATCCTGTCGATCTTGCCGCGGATGCGCAGGGCGCCACCGGGCAGGTCGATCCGCACGGGTGCGTCGACGCCGAATGCCGCCTCGAGCGCGATCCACTCGCGCGGATGCTCGAACAGCATGCTGACGAAAGCGCGCACGTCCGCCTCGAGCGCGCGTCGCTCCGCCTCGAACACGGCCGGCCCCGGCGGTGGCTGCTCGTCCTGCAGCCGCGTAAGCACCTCGTGGAGCACGCGCGTTGCCACGGCGCCCAGCGTGCTGCGCTCCTGTTCCGTAGGCGCCAGCGGGTCCGCTGGCAGCCTCTGCCCGCGTGCGTCGCGCAGCGTATGCTCGAACACTTCGTGCAACGCCGAGCCGCGCTCGAGCGGGTTCAGCCATCGCCCGGGCTTCGCTTCCGGATCCTCCGGTGCACGCACACCCAGTACATACTGCATCAGGTAGCGGTGCGGGCAGGCGCCAAGCACCTGCAGCCGTGATGCGGACACGGCCGCGTCGTTCGTGCGCGGGTCGAACGAGGGGCGTGGCTGTAACACGCCGTGATACGGTGATGGCACATCGAGTGCGCGCTGCGCGTCGGCATGCAGGCCGCGTGCGAGCGCGGGATACGCGTCGGCCACCGCTGCCTCGCCGCGACGCAGCACGCCATCATCATCCAGTGCGTCCAGCCACATGTCGCCGGCATCGAGCTGGGCGCATTGCGGTACCGCGGACGCGTGCGGCGTGAGGGCTTTCCCCATTGCCTTGTAGTCCGCGGTCGGATCGCCCGAGCGCAGGCGGAACGCCTGGAGCAGTTCTGCCGACGGCGCGACGGCCCGTCCTTCCGCAGCGTTCCATGCCGCGTAGCTGACCGTGATCGTGCCACGCAGGCGCGCGAGTGCAGCGGCGAGGGCGTAACGACGCTCTTCGATGCGCTCGGCCGAGGTCGGCAGCGGCGGCACGTCCTCATCGGGCGCGAGTCGCCGCCGATCCGCATCGCCCAGCAGTACGTCGGTGGACGTGACGTCCGGGAAGCGACCTGCATCGAGGCCCACGATGAACGTCAGTCGGCGGCCCGAGCGTCCCGCGCCATCGATGTCCGTGAAGTGCAGCCGCCCACCCGAACTGACCCACGGTGCGCGGCCGCCCGTCTCGGGGGCGGGCACCCGCTCGTCCAGCTTCTCGAGGAACGTGGCGATTGCCGCGCGCAGCGAAATCTCACGATCGAGCGTCGCCTCGATGCGACGAAGTCGCTCGAGCATCCGATCACGCGCCGCCCGATCCACTTCGTGGTCTGCACGGCTCATCTCGAGCAGCACCCGTGCTCCTCGCGCGAGTGCGGCAGGTGACGTGCGCTGGCTGCCCGACGTCGCATCCTCGAGTTTCGGTACGGCCTCGATCAGGGGACGCAACATCGATTGCAGTGCGAGCAGCTGGCGGCGCTCGCGTTCGCGGTACTGCTCGAGCTCCTCCGGCGAACGCTCCTGCTCTTCGTCAGGCGGATGTGCGAGTGCATGCAGGGCGCCGCGGATCGTGTCCAGGTAACGATTGCGGCCGCGGCCGATGCGCAGACGTCGCAGCCTGCGCGCCAGCGTCGGGCCGGTCGGCACGCCGTCGCCTGGTGGCTGGATCTCGCTGCGCTCGATGAGCCCGCGGATCACGTCCTCGCGGTAGTCCTCCTCGATCCAGCGCACATATGCCGCGAGTACGCGACCGGGCAGCGTGCGCGTCACCGGAAGGCCCTGGGCGTAGCCAATCGGCACATCGAGACGACGCGCGAGTGCGTCGAGTGCAATCGCGTACGTGGAGGGATCCGTAGCCGCGATCTCTGCTTCGTCCCAGTGCGCACCACTGCGGATGATGCGGCGCAGCACCTCGCGCAGCTCGCTCTCGATCGAGGTCGCGGCGTAGAGGTGCAGCTGTGTGGCGGGGGCGGGCGCGTCAGCAGGTGCCTGCAGCCATGAAAGCGACGTCACGGCGGCATCGCGCTCCGCGTGCAGCTGCGCGCGTGGAACTTCGAGACCCTTGACCGTATCGTCAGGCAGAATCACTGCGCCCCGATCTACCAGCCGCCGCAGCAATGCGCCCGAAATGCCGCGCTGGTTCTGCCCGGGCACGATCAGCACCCGCGCGGCGGGAAGACGTCCCGCTTCGTCGAGTGCGGCACGCGCGTGCGCGAACAGATCGGCGGCATCCAGCGAGCGCCGTGCGGTGCGCGCCGCTTCGTACACGTCGAGAGCACCGGCCAGGATGTCCGCCCGGGCGGGATCGGCAAGATGGCGGCGCACCGCACGCGCCTCGATCCCGGCCAGCCGCAGTGCCTGCACGGACTGCGTCAGCGCGCGCCGCAGTCCCACGCCTTCGGCCAGGGCTGCGTAGAGCGACGCAGCACCCTTCCGCTGCAGCACCTCGTCGATCGCAGCATCGATCAGCGCCTGCTCATCGAATTCGTCGAGGAGCGTCCGCTCTTCCGTGAGCGCGGCCGGCACCAGGTCCAGCGCCAGCCGCTTCGGCGTCGTCGGCTGAAAGCCGATCCACGGCACGCCGGCAGACGCCAGCGCGCGCAGCAGCTCGAGGCCTTCGCCGTGCCGCCTGCACACGAGCAGCTTGCGTTCGAGCGGCCGGGCGCGCGCCTCGTCTGCGAGCGCGCACAGCAGAAGCGAGTGCCTTGCAGGGTCGAGCGACTGCTTCATCCCGATCAGCCGTCCCAGGTCAGTGCGTGCCCGCGTGCGGCCGCGGTCCGGTGCTTCATCCCGTACGTCTCCCGTTCGAAAGTGGCGCCGGCACCGCGGTGACGTCCGCCCGGCCGACAACAGACCCGCCTACAGTAGCCATGTCGAACACCCCGGTCGACCCCGTCAGCAACATGAAGAATTCGTCATCTGGCGTTCACATCCACGTCATTGACCCTGGTGCATTTTGTTCTCGCAAGACAATGCAATGGCGACCCCCGGCAGTTGCTGCAGTGACGAGGCTGCAGCGTCGGCGATGGGGCCGGACTGCCGGGGAGCCAGACACAACCGTCAAGGGGAGACAATGTTCAAGCGTATCGTGATGTTCAGCGGGCTGGCCCTGGTACTGACCACTGCTTCTGCCCAGGCTCAGTCCACTACGGCAGCCGTCAGCATCCAGATCAACCCCGTGCTTGCGATCAGCAGTGACGGCGCGTTTACCTTCCCGGTCGCCGGCGACACCGAGTACGAGGCCGGCGAGGTCGTGTCGACCGCCGGTCCGTCGCTGACACACCGCGGCAACGTGCCCTACGTGATCACGGTCGCGGCACAGTCTGGTACCGCCTTTTCGTTCACGCCGTCGGCGGGTCGCACGGACGTGGACCCCGGCAAGCCCGTCAGCGACCTGACGATCACGGGTGACTTCGGCGGTACGTCGGCGAGCGCGGCCGTGGGCGCCGCGGGCTCTGCGAACAACCTGTGGACCCGCCCTGCTCGCGGCGGCAACATCGTCAGCCCGATCAGCGCGAGCATGGCGATGGGCTACGACAGCACGCCGCCGGGAACGTACGAGACGACTGTCGTCTTCACGATGGTCGCACAGTAAGGCGGACAGAAGTCTCCCCGCCTGCGGGCGCTCCGGCAACGGGGCGCCCGTTTTCTTTGCTCTTGCGATTGCGGCCCCGTTGCGCAACGTTCTGTGCGCTGTTCCTCTCGTGTCGGTCCTGATGCGATGCCACTCAGCGGAGCCGAGCCGTGGCTGAAGAAGGCCGCAGCACACAGTCTGCCTGCACGATCCTGATCGTCGACGACGAGCCGGCGATCCGCACCCTTGCTGCGCGCCTGCTGCGTGACGCCGGCCATGAGGTCATCGAGGCGTCGAGCGGTGACGAGGCGATCGAAGTCGCGGCCGGCCGTGAACTCGATCTGGTGCTGACCGATGTCCTCATGCGCGGGATGACCGGGGCCACACTGGCCGAGCGACTGCGCGCCGAACGCCCCGGCCTGCGCGTGCTCTTCATGTCCGGCTATCCGCCGAAGCAGGTTGGTATCGACCCTGCCACGAGCGGCGACGGCTTCCTCGAAAAGCCGTTCGCTCCATCCGAACTGCACGCCCTGGTGAACCGCACGCTGGGGCGCTGAAGCAGCGCCGGACCTAGCGCAGGTGCACCCACGCCAGCAGCGGGAAGTGGTCCGATCCATAGGTGCCGGGTAGCCGCCGGTAGCCGCTGACCCGGCCGTCGTCGATCCGGAAGAACAGGTAATCCAGGTACATCCGCAGCACGCCGCCGGCCTGCTGATAGGTCGGACCCGAAGGGATCGACGGGGTGTCCGGATACGCATCCCGCGCTCGCCAGATCACGACCTCGTCGGGACCGCGCATCCACGTGTTCATGTCGCCGCCGAGCACGGCGAGACTGCTGTCCGGCAACGCGCCCAGGAGCCACTCGAACTGCTCGTAGCGGGCCCGTTCCGGGTTGCGGGCGCCATCCGGACGATTCTCCAGGTGGACACTGGCCACGTGCATGTGCCACGACTCGCCCGCGGAGGTGCGTCCGGACACCACGCCTGCGGGGACGACCCGGCGCTGACGGACTACGGGCAGCTCGTACGCGGACGCGTCCGAGAACGGCAGGCTGGTGACGATCGCGCTGCCGCGGTCCTCGCGCGCCGCCAGCCCCGCCTGCGCGCCGTTGCGCATTGACGGGGCGTACAGCACGCTCAGCTCCGGGTGCCGCTCGGCCCATACCGCGATGTCCGTCCGGGTGCCGCCGGCCGGCTCTTCCTCGATGCTGCTCGCATACAGCATGTCCCCGCTCAGCGCCGGCACGTTCGCAGCGCTCCGGTAGACTTCCTGCAGCAGCAGCACGAAGTGATGGACGGAGTCGCCGTTCGTGAGCCGGCCGGCCCGGACATCATTGATGAACTGCTCGAGCGCACCACCCCCGACATGGTTGTTCCAGGCGACTACGAGCACGGAGTCGGCGACGGGCAGCGCAGCCTGCACGGAGTCGTCCGGCGTACCCGTGATCCGCGCGATGTCCGATTCGACCGACCGCTGCGACAGGAACACCGCCGGCCCGACACCCGCACACCAGCGCTGCAACACGGCCTGGTGCGCGCCTGCTTCGGGTATGTAGTAGGCCACGGAGCCGGTCCGGCACAGCTCCGGCTCCGCCCTGACCGCCGGATGAAAGCCGGGCGAGCACGCAGCCGCCACCGCAACCACAACGACCGGCCAGTATCGATCCGTCCAGCAACACTTCATGGCTCCTCACCACCTGTTCCCTTTTGGCGCGACGAACTGCAAGCTTCTCACCAGCGTCGACGGAACCTCTGCTGCACCGTGGCGTTCCACTTGATGTCACGGAACCGTGACCAGGGGTTGCGGCCGCCTGCGTGCGGGCGGCCACCGCCTGGGGTTCCTGCGCCGAGCCGCTCACCCGTACGGAGGTTCGCATGCTCATCCGTCGCCCGTCCGACATCGCATCCTCCGAGATCACGCCAGAGTCCGTGTACCTGGACCGCCGCCGCTTCATCGGTGCGACCGCGGGCATGGTCGCACTGGCCGCCTGCAACCGGGACGAGGGTGCTGCGCAGACTGTAGAAGACGCACAGGAGGAGTTGACGCCGTGGGAAGCGGTGACGACGTACAACAACTTCTACGAGTTCGGCACCGGTAAGGAAGACCCCGCACGCAACGCGCACACGCTGCAGACACGGCCGTGGTCGATTGCAGTCGAAGGTCACGTCGCGAAGCCCGCCGTCTACGATCTCGAGGATTTCGTTGCACCGCACACCCTCGAGGATCGTGTCTACCGGCTTCGGTGCGTCGAGGCGTGGTCGATGGTGATCCCGTGGCGCGGCTTCCCCCTGCGCGACCTCATCGCGCGGGTCGAGCCGACTTCGAAGGCGAAGTACGTCGAGTTCACGACACTGCACGCTCCGGAACAGATGCCCGGCCAGCGCGTGCCGATCCTGGACTGGCCGTACGTCGAGGGCCTGCGACTCGATGAAGCGATGCATCCGCTCACGCTCATGGTCACCGGCCTCTACGGACGTGACCTGCCGAACCAGAACGGCGCGCCGCTGCGCCTGGTGGTGCCGTGGAAGTACGGCTTCAAGAGCATCAAGTCGATCGTGCGCATGCGGTTCGTCGAGCAGCAGCCGACCTCGTCGTGGATGGCTGCAAACCCGCGCGAGTACGGCTTTTACGCGAATGTGAACCCGGACGTCGACCACCCGCGCTGGAGCCAGGCACGCGAGCGACGCATCGGCGAGATGCGTCGTCGCGACACGCTGATGTTCAACGGGTATGGCGAGCACGTCGCGTCGCTCTACAGCGGCATGGACCTGCGGCGCAACTACTGACGGGCGCACCTGTGACGGATACGCGCGTTCCCCAGGCGGAGGATGCAGCGTCCCTGAAGCGTGCACCGGATGCGACGACCGCCCGCACTCCCGCGTCGGCGCCCGGCCGGCGCCGCGCACCGAGCCACGAGATGGTTGCGAAGGTCGCGCTCTGGATCATCTGCCTGGTCCCGGCAGCGCGATTATCCTACGACGCGACGACAGGCGGACTCGGCGTCAATCCGATCGAGACGCTGACGCACGAGACCGGTCGCACCGCCCTGCTGATCCTGATCGCGACACTGGCGGTCACGCCGCTGCGACGCATCACCGGCCAGAACTGGCTGATCCGTCTGCGTCGGCCGCTCGGTTTGTTCGCGTTCTTCTATGCGCTGGCGCATTTCACGATCTACGTGGTGCTCGACCAGTTCTTCGCGTGGGCCTACATCATCGAAGACATTCTCGAGCGGCCGTACATCACCGTTGGCTTCGCGGCACTCGTGCTGCTCGTGCCACTCGCGCTGACCTCCACGCGCGGCTGGATCCGCCGGCTCGGTCGCAACTGGCAGCGGCTGCACCTGATGATCTATCCCGCAGCCGCGCTCGCGCTCCTGCACTTCTACTGGAAACTGGCAGCCAAGTCCGATGTACGTGATGCGCTTGCGTACGGCGCTGCACTGGCGCTGGTTCTCGCGTTGCGCGCGCTCGTTGCGCTCGAGCGTCGCAGACGCCACACTCGGGTGTGACCACACCAGAGCTTATCCCCGCCGCTGACGTGCTCCCGTCCAGCGCCCGCGCCACACTGTGCGCGGCTGCGCGGCGCATCGTGTCGGACGCGTACGCGGACGCCGAATCGACCGCCGAGTTCGAAGCATCGCTGGGTGAGCGCATCGCCGCACTGGACGCGCATTCACTCTCGCAGTTGGGCCGGGCGCTCGGCATGCTCGGCAGCCGCGCAGCCATGCTGCTCACACACGGCGTACCGCTCCGGTTCGACGCGCTGAGCGCCGAGCGGCAGGACTCGGTGCTGCGTTCGTGGGAACGTGCGGGCATCGGCCTGCAGCGCACCATCTTCCAGGCCGTGCGGCGCCTCGTGGTCGGGAGCTGGTACGCGCTGCCACGCGCGCAGCGCACCACGGGTTATCTCGGGCCGTACCACCTGCGCGGCCCGCGCTTCCCGTGGGAAGGGCCGCTGCCAGGCACGACGCGCGACGACGAGCCCGTGCTGCGCGGCGCAGTCCAGCCGCAGCTCGACCTGCCACTCGCGCTGCGAGGCGTGCAGGACGCGCGCACGATCGACACGCACGCGCTGAGCGCCGACGTCTGCGTGATCGGCAGCGGTGCCGGCGGCGGCGTCGTGGCCGCGCGACTCGCGGAAGCCGGCTTCGACGTCGTCCTGCTCGAGGAAGGGAGCTACCTCGCGCCTGCCGAGTTGGACGAGGACGAGGGGCGCATGACTGCGCGCCTGTATGCGGACGGCGGCGCCCGGTTGACGGACGATGGCGCGTTCGGCCTGCTTCAGGGTCGCACGCTCGGCGGCGGCACGACCGTGAACTGGATGCTCATGCTCGAGCCACCGGGCCACGTCATGGACGAGTGGGAGAACGTGCACGGCGCGGCGTTGCTCGGCCACGCGTCGCTAGCGCCAGCACTGGAGCAGGTGGGCGAGGAAGTCCACGCGCGGCTGGTCCCACCCGATGCGCACGACCGGGGCAATCGCATCATCCTGGACGGCGCGGCAAGCCTGGGCTGGAAGGCGTCAGCCGCACGCATCAACGCAAAAGGGTGCATCCGCACCGGCCTCTGCGGACTCGGCTGCCGCTACCACGCGAAACAGAGCACGCTGGCGGTGTATGCGCCGCGTGCAGCGCGCGCGGGTGCACGCATCGTCACGAATGCGCACGCCGATCGGATCGAGATTCGCGAGCGCGGCGGACGCGCTCCGCTCAAGCGCGTGCAGGCGACGATCGCGGACGGCAGCACCCGTCACGCCCTTTCGATCGACGCGCCCATCGTCGTCCTCGCGGCAGGCGCGATCGGTACGCCCGCGCTGCTGCAGCGCTCGGGACTCGGCGGCGACGGCGTCGGCGACTGGCTGCGCCTGCATCCTACGACTGCCGTTGCTGCCGTCTACCCGGACGTCGTGTACCAGGCAGCGGGAATCCCACAGTCCTCGCTGTGTACCGAGTACCACGACATCGACGGCGGCTATGGCACATGGATCGAGTGCCCGCCGTTCCTGCCCGCGCTCGCGTCCGTCGCAACCCCGGGCTTCGGCGACGGGCACGCCCGCAAGATGAAGCAGTTCACCCACACGGCTGCGTTGATCGTGCTGACCCGCGACGGGCACGACGCCAGCCGATCGAACGGGCGTGTGCGCGTGCGACGCGATGGGTCGGTAAGCATCGCCTACACGCCGGGCGCCCACGAGTGGAAGCTGCTGCGCATCGGGATGCGTGCCGCAGCGCGCATCCACCTGGCCGCCGGCGCTACCGAAGTGCTCACGGTACACAACGAGATACCGCCACTGTACGCGGAGGCCGACCTGGATCGCATCGACACCGTATCGATGCAGCCAAACCGCCTCTCGCTCTTTTCCGCGCACGTGAACGGTACCTGCCGCATGGGCACCGACCGCGCCACGTCGGGCTGCTCGCCGGATGCGGAGCGGTGGGGCGTGCCCGGGCTCTACATCGCCGACGGCTCGGTGCTGCCGACCGCACCCGGCATCAACCCGCAGTGGACCATCATGGCCGCGGCAACCGCGATCGCCGCCCGCATCGCGGAACGACACCGCTCCTGACCGGATCCCTGACCGACCATCCCGACCGGTCGGCCTGGCCGCAACCGACTGTCCGGAGCCGGCCCGCGGTGCGGGCAGTGGTGCGGACCACGACCCGTCGCGCGAAAAGCGCACCCCGACGGCGGACATAGACCATTGTCACACCGATAGTTACCTTTGATGTCGGGCCGATTTCACGCCCTTGACGCACTCCCCGGACGTCGTGGACCGCTGTCACCCGTCCGGTCCGCCGGACTGGCCGGAAGACCGCCCGGACCTGCCGGACAGCCGGCAGGGAAGTCGGCGGCCGCGCATGCCTCGCACGCTACGCCACACGGAGCAGTGATGAAGCACGGATGGATGTTGGTCGTGGCAGTCCTGCTGCCCGCCTGCGCTGAAGTACCGTCGGACCGCGCCGGCGCGCTGCCTGCTCCGGGCGGAGATGCCGTACAGCCGGTGGCGCCGGCGAACACCGCGGATGCCGTCGGCTCGGCGCACATCGCGGGCGACTCCGTGCTGCTGGCGCCTGGAGACGGAAACATCTCCGTTACCGCGAGCACGCAGGGCAGCGCGGCCGGTGTGCAATCGACGATCAGGCAGAGAGCGCCGGCACAGATCCGTGGCATCTACCTGAATGCATACGCTGCCGGCTCCGCTCGCCGTCTTCCCGCTCTCCTCGCCCTCGCCGACACCACCGAGCTGAACACGTTCGTGGTGGACGTGAAGGACGAGAAAGGCGTCCACTACCGCTCGCAGCTCGAGTTGCCGACGTCGCTCGCCCAGCCGGGCGAACAGACGATCCGCACCATGTCCGCGTTCGTGGATACGTTGCACGCGCATGGCATCCATGCCGTCGCACGCATCGTCGTCTTCAAGGACCCGATCCTGTCGAAGGCGAAGCCGGAGTGGTCGATCCGCACGCCGGACGGCGAGCTGTGGATGGACAAGGCGGGCAACACCTGGGTGAGTGCCTGGGACCCGGCTGTCTGGGACTACAACATCTCGATCGCAGAGGAAGTCGCGAAGGCAGGCTTCGACGAGATCCAGTTCGACTACATCCGCTTCCCCGAGCCGTACGCGAGCCTGCCCGAGCAGGTGCACCCGAAGGCGGCAGGCACTCGGACGGAAGCAATCGTCGCGTTCCTCGATCATGCGCGCGAGCGACTGCACCCGCTCGGCGTGATCGTCGCCGCAGATGTGTTCGGCCTCTCCCCGAACGACGGTCGCGACATCAACATCGGACAGCAGTGGGAGGATGTGCTCGCTGCAGCGGATCACGTGCTGCCGATGGTGTACCCGTCGCACTACCTGCCCACGCACCTGCCGGACGTGAGAACGCCGAACCGCATGCCGTACGAGACAGTGTACAAGAGCGTCGGTGCGGGCATGATACGCGCACAGCGGCTGGGTGACGGCGGAGTCACCACTGGACGCGTGATTCCGTGGCTGCAGGCGTTCGACGCGCCCTGGGTGGACCGGGAGTACAGCTACGGCCCGGAGCAGGCGAAGGCACAGATCGATGCACTGTACGACGTCGGCGTCGAAGACTGGATCTTCTGGCATCCAGGCTCGCGCTACGAGCATCTGTCTGCTGCGTTCGACCGTGAACTCGGGCCCCGCGCGAAGCCATTCGAGCCATCGCAGGACCTGATCGACTTTGCCGACCGCATCGACGCGGCCGGCGCGCGCGCGGCCCGCGTACGCGTAAGCGGCGCTGCGCCGAGTGCGGATTCCACATCATAGGCAGCGAATGGGTGACCTGACCTTCCTCGTCCTCTTCGTCACTGGCGCGGCTGCCGGCGCGGGCGCCGTGTGGCTCGTGCTGGCGCGTCGCGTGCGCGAGGCCGAGCACTCCGCCGCTGAGCGCGAGCAGGCACGCGGCGCATTGCAGAGCGCTCTCGTTGCAGAGACAGAGCGCCGCTCGGCCGCCGAGGCGACCGCTGCACGCGTGCGCGACCTCGAGGCGGCGGTGCGCGAGCGTGAACAGCTGGTGCACGACTCGGAGCGCATGGCAACCGAGGCGCGCGTCGAGCTCACGCGTGTACAGGAGCAGCTCGCCTACGAACGTGAGGCGACCGCCGAGAAGCTCGCGGTGCTCGACAGCGCGAAGCGCTCGCTCGAGGACTCGTTCAAGGCACTCTCCTCGAGCGCACTGAACCAGAACGCCCAGACTTTCCTCGAGCTGGCGCGCGCTGCACTGGCCGAACAGCAGGAGCGCGCGAAGGGCGAGATCGAGACGAAGTCGCGCGAGATCGACGCTGTCGTGAAGCCGCTTCGCGAGTCCCTCGAGAAGGTCGACCTCCGGATCAACGAACTCGAGCGGGCACGAACCGGCGCCTACCATCAGCTGACGGAGCAGGTGCGCCAGCTGTCGATGGCGCAGCAGCAGCTGCACGCGCAGACGGCCAACCTCGTGCAGGCGCTGCGCGCTCCTGCCACCCGCGGGCGCTGGGGAGAAATCCAGCTCAAGCGTGTCGTCGAGATGGCCGACATGCTGAAGTACTGCGATTTCACGGAGCAGGAGAGCATCACGACGGCGGACGGGCGCCTGCGCCCCGACATGCTCGTGCGTCTGCCGAACGACAAGATCATCGTCGTCGATGCGAAGGTGCCGCTCGAGGCCTACCTCGACGCACGCGAGGCCCCGGACGAACAGGTTCGCGATGCTCACCTGCGCAAGCATGCGCAGCAGATCCGCGCGCATGTCCGCAAGCTGGGCGAGAAGGCGTACTGGGAGCAGTTCCACGCGGAGTCGCCCGAGTTCGTCGTACTGTTCCTGCCGGGCGAGGCGTTCTACAGCGCGGCACTGGAGACGGACGCGCAGCTCATCGAGAATGCCGTGCAGCAGCGCGTGCTGATCGCGACGCCGATGACGCTGATCGCGCTCCTCAAGGCGGTCTCCTTCGGCTGGCGCCAGGAGACGATCGCACGCGAGGCGCACCAGATCAGCGAGGCCGGCTCGGAGCTGTACAAGCGCGTGCGCGCGTTCGCCGAGCACTTCACAGGCATGCGCAGGGGACTGGAGCGCGCGGTGACCTCGTACAACCGCGCGGTCGGCTCACTCGAGCGGAGCGTGCTCCCGTCCGCGCGCAAGCTGCGCACGCTCGGGGCCGGTACGGGCGAGGAGATCGACACGCTGGAGGTCATCAACCACCAGACGCGCGAGCTCAATGCGCCCGATCTCGTGATGCCGGTCGAGGATGAGCCGCCGGCCAGCGTACCCCGCGTCATACAGACCGAGCTGTAGCGACGCGTCCAGGCCATGAACAGAGAGGGCGCGGTGCCTCGAGCACCACGCCCTCTCCTGTTTCAGGAAGCCAGAATCGCGCGACTTATATGTCGCCTTACGGCATGCCGTCCGGTCCGGGCTCCGACGGATTGCCGCTCGGCAGCTCGCCGGCCGGGGGCCGGTTGCTGCCGCCGCTCGAACGCGCCGCGCGCTCGTCCAGGTCCTGACGCAGCTCGTTGATCTTCGACTGCAACCGCTCGAGCAGCGAGTCCAGCCGCGGCTGCATGTCCGCCACGAACTGGTCGACCTTCGGCTGCACTTCCTTCATCGCATTCTGCGCACGCGGCTTGATGTCCGCGACGGCCTCTTCCACCCTGTCGTCGAGCTCCTCGAGTGCCTTCCTGATCTTCGGCCGGACTTCGTCTACGGCTGCCTCGATCCGCGCCTGCAAATCGCGCAGCGGATCGCGCCGGCCGGCCTCGTCGCCCGCGCCCCCCGCGTCAGCACCTGTCGACGTGCTACCACCAGCCCCACCGCCATAACCGCCGCTTCCGCCTGCAGCGGGATTCGCTTCACCGTTCGCACCGCCTGCACCGGCGCCACCCGTATGTTCCACACTGCCTCCTCATGGCTGATGACCCATCTTTCCACTACCCTACGGCTGAACCGGCCGCACGTTTCGCGCCGATGACATCGGGCTGGCGGTGAACGCAGGCGCCGGAACGAAGCAGGCGCTCGTGCAGTAGCAATCCACGCCACATGCCGATCCATGCTAAAGGGCACGAGTCCATGACGAATTCCAGTGACCGCGCGCGCCTGCTTCCGGCAGTCGTCCTCGCGCTCGGCGCAGTCCTGGCCGCGACGATCTTCGGCGCATTCTTCCACAGCTCACGGGCATCACGCGACACTGTGCAGGTGACGGGCGCAGCCAGTGAGCGCTTCACGTCGGACATCATCAAGTGGCAGCTCATGCTGGCTCGCCAGGTCGATGCTTCCGTGTTGCCGAGCGGCTACGCGCAGCTTCGTGACGACGTGGCGCGCGTCCGCTCACAACTGCGCAGCGCCGGCATTGCCGACAGCGCCGTAAGCGTGCAGCCCGTGAGCGCGAACCCGGTCTACAACCAGACCGGCACGATCAATTCGTATCAGGTCGTGCAGGGCATCACGGTAGTGTCGGCGGATCTGGACGGTGTGGAGCGCTGGGCAATGGATCCGGGCACACTGCTCGGCGACGGCGTCGTGATGCAGGGCTCGCAGCTCGAGTACTTCTATTCCGGCCTGGATACCCTGAAGCACAGCCTGCTGGCGGCCGCGACCCGGGACGCGCAGCGCCGCGCTGGCGAGATCGCGCGCAGCGCGGATCGTGAGGTCGGCTCCATCGTGAGTGCGCGGGCCGGTGTGTTCCAGATCAACGAGCCGTATGCGAACGAGGTGTCCGCGTACGGCATGTACAATACGGGCACGCGCGAGAAACAGATCACCGTCACCGTCCACAGCACCTTCAACCTGAACTGACGCGGGCCCGGGCGCGGCGGATTCAGGGCACCCAGCCCGACGAGTCCGCCGCCGGCTTCATTCTTCCCGCGGCCATCAGCTGCGCCTGATCGAAGAAGTGTGGTGATGCAGGGTGGCCGCTCTGCCCGAACACCGTGACACTTCGCGACTGCGCGCGCGGTCCCAGCTCGACGACACTGCTCCACGTGATCCCGGTCGTCAGCTGACGTTGCTCGCCCCAGGCCGGGCCGTGTGGTGCCGCCCCGAACAGTGACCCGGTCCATGCCGGTGCGCCCGGCAGCGGCACGCCGGTGCTGTCACCGCCGGGAATCGCGCCTGCGCGCTCCAGGCGGTTCGCGGCACCCCACACCACGTCCTGACGCTCCCAGCGTCGCTGCACGCGCTCCAGCGCCCATACGAGCGCATCCGTGAGCGGCCACTCGCGTGCCTGGCCGACGGTCGGGCTGCGCAGCCGTTCCTGCCACGTGACGAACCACGTCATCTCGGGCGAGTCGACGTCTGCCTCGCCGTCCCATTCGCGCAGCTGGTGTATCGCGTCATCCAGCGGCAGTACGCCCCACGGATCGACGGCGCCGCGCTGCTCGTACTCGTTGATGAGCCGCCGGACGGCGACGTCGGCGAGCGGGACGTGCACGTCGAAGGCGACTGCCTCGAGTGTCCCGGCCGTCCACGCCTGCGCAGCGGCCATGAGCTGGCGCGCACGGAGCGCGCGTTGTGTGTCTCCTTCGGGCGCCATGTACCCGGGGTAGCTGTCGCGCGCCAGGTTGTACCCGGATGCCGTGACGAGGAATGGCGTGCCAGCGGCGCTCTGGATCCAGCCGCTTGCGGGATCGAGCAGTTCAGGCAGCTCCTCGAGCCGGTGGTAGCCGTCCCATGCGCTTGCTGGTGTACTGCCGTCCAGCGGGCCGGACGGATCGACGCTGTTGTGGCGCCGCGGGACTGCGCTGCCGTGCACGTAGTAGATGCTGCCGGCCGCATCCGCATAGGTCGTGTTGAGTCCGGTGAGTGCGGTGTGCGCGAGCGCGGCGCGGAACTCCTCGATCGACGTCGCGCGATTCATCGCGTACCACTGCTGCAGCGAGCCGCCCTCCGTCATGCGCGCGAACTGCACGGCGATCGCCGTGGTGTCGTCGAGGCGGGCGACGACGGGCCCATACCCGGTTCGCAGGAAGGTGTACGGTCGCCGGACCACGCCGGTCGTCGTATTCACTGCGATCGTATCCGTGAACAGCTCCGCGCGGCGCCACTCTCCGTTCCAGCGGTACGCGAGCGGGTCGTCCGGGTTCGAGAAGCGCAGCAGCCACGCGTCCTGTGTGTCGCCACCGCCCTCAGTGTGAGCCCACGCGTGTCGCGGTCCATGCCCTGCGCGGATCACGGGCGTCCCCAGCGTCGCATAGCCACTGACCTGCCAGCCTTCGCCGCTGCGGAGATGCGCCTCGTACACGCGGCCCGCTCCGTAGAACGGCCGGTCGAGACTGTGCAGGAGGAGTGCGTGCTGCGTCTCCGAGCGACCGGGTGCGATCGCGATCGCGAGCGATGCTCGATCACCGTGTGCGCCCGTGGCCGCACTGTCGTAGCGGGCGAGTGCGGTTGCCGCGCCCGGTAGTGAGGCAGCGTCGACTTCCGCATCTCCGAGCACGACCCCGTCGACCACCGTACCGGGCGCCACGGCCCGCGCGAGTGCGAAGAGGTGCCAGGGCTCGAATCGGCCGAGCAGCCGTGGCCGCACGTCGGGATGCGTCGCTGCGTAATGGTTCATGCCGGCCGTGAACGCATCCCAGACGCGACGGCGCTCCGCCGGTTCCGCCTCGTACTCTGCGCGCGCGAGCCGCGGGACTTCGAATGCGGCCGCGATCAGGTCGCCCGCGAGTGACGCGTCACCGTAGAGGTTGGCTGCGCGGCCGATCGCATGGATGACGTCATCCTCGATCTGGCGGAATTCGTCCTGTGCCTGTGCGTAGCCGAGACCGAATGCGACGGCAGCGTCGGTCTCACCGTGAATGGTCGGTACGCCCCACGCGTCGCGCTCGATGGTGTAACGCCCCGCCTGTGCGGGGCCGCCGCCGCCGGTCAGGCGCTGCAGCGCGGTACACGAGGTCAGCAGCAGCAGCGCGGGCAGAATCAGTCGGGCCTTGAACAAACGGGACCTCCGGTGATGCACGATCCGCGTCCGGCACCGGCGGCGGCCGCCGGCGGGAGGCGCGAACGTACCTGCCGACGCCGCCCCGGTCCAGCGCCATGTGGTCGCATTCTGCCGCGGTCGATCCGGACTCTGCGTCGGCCCGGGATCCCGCATCGGGCGCTCCACCTGGCTGCAGGCGTCAGCGGGCGCCGGCGATCCCGGTGCTCCTGCCGATGGCCTCACACGCGAACGCCGCCTGAATCCGGCACGGATGTGCGCGCGTATGGTGAGGAGCACATTCGACCGGAGGGGTCCATGGGTTTCAGGCTGTTGACGGGCGGCGTACTCGCGGTGATCGGTCTGATCACGGTCAAACTGCTGCTCGGGCTGTTCGGCTTCGTCGCTGGCGTGTTCGGGTTCCTGTTCTTCAAGGTCCTGCCGATCGTGCTGATCGGGTGGATCATCATGCGGGTCGTCAGAGCGTTCCGCGATCGGCCCGAGCACGCGTAAACGACAGTGAAGTAAGCAGAACGGCCGCCCGCGCTGCTCCGTGGGCGGCCGTTTCGTGCTGGTGGGCATCCGGCTTGCATTCTCTTCGCGCGCGTGCGGCTGAAGTCAATACAAACCTGTTGGGAAAGGGACTCCCATGAGCATCCTCTGGATGATCCTGATCGGCCTTATCGCCGGTGCGATCGCGAAGCTGATCATGCCGGGCAAGGATCCGGGCGGCATCATCGTCACGATCATCATCGGTATCATCGGCTCGGTGATCGGCGGCTTTATCCTCGGCATGTTCTCCGGTGAGCGCGGCTTCGGCCCTGCCGGTATCATCGGTTCGATTCTCGGCGCTCTGCTCGTGCTCTGGGTCTACCGGAGGTTCGCGGCGCGGTCGACGACCGTATAGCGGTCAGAACTCGCCGATGAATCCGATTTCGGTGCGCAGCTCGTAACCGAGCTCACGTGCGACTGTCTCCTGGGCGAGGTCGATCAGGCCCCGCACCTCGGCGGCAGTCGCACCGCCGAAATTCACGATGATGTTCGCATGCTTGTGGAAGATGCCCGCATTGCCGAGCACGCGACCCTTCAATCCTACCTGATCGATCAGCCGCCCCGCACCCACCCCTTCGATCTTCTGGAAGATCGATCCCGCACTCGGGTATAGCCACAGGTCGGGGTGTCGCTCGTCTCGCCATGCCAGGTTCTCGCGCATGTTCCAGCGCAACCACTCGGAATCAGCCGGCGTCAGACGGAACGTCGCACTCAGCACGATGTCGTTTCGGTCGTGCAGGATGCTGTAGTCGTAGCCGAACCGGAAGTACTCCCTGTCGACCGTGCTGCGCTCGCCTTCCTCGGTCAGGATCTCGGCTGATTCGAGGACCTCTTCGATGAAGCAGGTGCGCTCACGCTCGGGCGGTGGCGACAGGAAGTGCAGGTTCTGCCACAGCGCCCCGCCCACGGTACTCGGAATCCCGACATAGTGCTGCAGTCCCTCCAGACCGTGCGCGACCGACTCGACGATCAGGTGCGGAAACACCTGCACTCCTGCACCCGCACGCACACGTACGTCGTCGATGAACTCGATGCCGTCCACCTCACAACGGATCACGACGCCGCGGAATCCGCGGTCACCTACGAGGATGTTGGCACCAGTCCCGAGCAGGAAGTGCGGCAGCTCGATCTCGCGCGCTGCGAGCACCGCAGCTGCAAGCTCATCCGCATTGCGCGCGCGATAGAACAGGTCGGCCCGCCCGCCGATCCTGAACGTCGTGTATGGCGCGAGCGGCACATCCCGCTCGATGCAGTCGTTCCCGACGCGCGCTATGAACGCTTCCTGCTTTGTCATCCGATCGATCCCATTGACGGCACTGTGTGAACCGGGCAGTCGCTCCTTCACGTCATTCTACACCGTCACGACCCGTGCCAACCACCCATCATCAAGAAGGGGCGTGCCCGTACGGACACGCCCCTTCCTGCAACAGCATGAACGACGACTACTTGAGGTGCTTGTTCACCAGCGCGGTCATCTCGAACATCGAGACCTTGCTCTTGCCACCGAAGACCTTCTTCAGCTTGTCATCGGCGTTGATCATGCGGCGCTCACGCGCATCCTGCAGCCCATTGCGCTTGATGTACGCCCAGACCTTCTTCGTGACCTCGGTGCGCGGCATCGGCGTATCGCCGACCACCGCACCCAGCTCCGAGCTCGGCGTCATCGGCTTCATGAATGCCGGGTTCGGTGCACGCTTGCGAGTGGACTTCTTGGCAGCCTTCTTCGCCGTCTTCCTGGCGGCCTTCTTCGCAGGCGACTTCTTCGCTGCCGACTTCTTCGCGGCCTTCTTCGCAGTCTTCTTCGCTGCACCGCGACGCGCTGTCGACTTCTTGGCTGCACTGCGACGCGTCGTCTTCTTCGCTGCGCCGCGCTTCGCCGTCTTCTTCGCTGCGCCGCGCTTCGCGGTCTTCTTCGCAGCACCGCGCTTCGCGGTCTTCTTGGCAGCCTTCTTTGCCGGCCGCCTTGCGCTCTTCTTCGCCGCCTTCTTCGCGGCCTTCCTCGTCGCCATGTACATCTCCTGGTTGGGTGAGTGAGAGCTGTGGCGATCATCTCTCTGGTGGGCACAAAAATGCTTAGCTTCCCTCTGGTACGCAACAATTAAATTGCGCCCTCGCCACTCTGGTGGGCGCGTGGTTCCCGGATGCAGAACCGGAGGGACGTGGAAGTGGTGAGCGAGGAGCACAGCAGCAACCGTCCGGACGCATGGCGGAAGGTGCACGAGTCGCCTCCCCTCGGAGAGGACGATGTGCATGTCTGGCTCGTGCGTGTGCCGCCTGCCCGTGAGGGTGAATTGCCACTTCCGGACAGGCCGTCGCGAGTGCCCACACTCTCGAGCGGAGGGCCGCCGCCGCTCTCGAGCGACGAACTGGCGCGTGCACGCTCGCTTGCTGAACCGGCCCGCTCGCGCTTCGTGGCCGCGCGTACCGCACTGCGTGAGCGCCTGGCCGACTACCTCGGATGCGCCGCCTGTGACGTCGGTTTCGACTATGGCGACATGGGGAAACCGCACCTGCGGACGCATGAGCGCCTGCACTTCAGTGTCGCACACGCCGGTGACCTCGCCCTCCTCGCCTTTGCCCGCGCGGCCCCCGTGGGCGTCGACATCGAGCGCCTGCGCACGGTGGCCAGACGCGAGCGCATCGCGCGCCGTGTGCTCGCAGCGGACTCTGCCGAAGCGCTCATGGGCGTGTCACCCCAGGAACGGGACGAGGCATTCGTCTGGGCGTGGACGCAAAGGGAGGCGTATGTGAAGGCGATCGGCAGCGGTGTACTGCGCTCGCCGGACCCGCTGCCCTTCGTGTGGCCGCCGCGTGCATACGGCAGTGCGGGCTGGCAGGTGACGCCGATTCCCATCGTCGCCGGCTACCACGCGTGCCTCGTCGTGCACGGCCCGCCGCGCACGGTGGAGTTGTTGCGAAGCTTCTAGGGCGAGCTCAGGGCATCTTCCGCGCGATCACACTGCCCAGCCGGATCGCGTCGCCGGCGGTCAGTTGCTCGAGCTGCACACTGCTCTCGAACAGCAGTACGACCGTCGAGCCGAGATGGAACGCCATGAGCTCGGCGCCCCGCGCGACCTCGACGCCCGGCTCGTAGCGACGCTCCTCGATGGCGTGCGTGCCGCGGTTCGTGACCCAGCCGTGCGGGCCGCCGTTCCACACCGGATCGAACGCCGCGGAAATGCGTCCCACGTTGTACGCGCCCACAGCCACGACTGCGACCCTGCCGAGATCGCTGTCGATCGTGCAGAGGAGGCGCTCGTTGCGGGGGAACAGCCGATCGACGTGCGTGACGGCAGGTGCGTTCACCGGGAAGAGCGCGCCGGGCACGTGGCGCGCGCGCCGGATCACGCCCCCGCAGGGTGCGTGGATGCGATGGTAGTGCCGCGGACTGAGGTAGAGAGTGAGAAACGCGCCGTCGTCATAGCGCCGGGCTTCCTCCTCCTCGGCGAGCAGGTCCCGAACGGTGTACGTGCGTCCCTTTGCCTGCAGCAGTGTGCCACCCCGTATCGTACCCGACTGACCGACGACGCCGTCCACCGGTGATCCTGCGACGTCTGCCGCCTCCGGCCACGACCGTACACCGGGCCGGAGGCGGCGAACGAAGAACCGGTTGATCGAGGGATACTCCTCGAGCGGCAGCTCGGCCTCGGTGGTGTCGATGCCCGTCGCGCGCGCGAAGGCGCCGAGCACTGCCCGTCGGACGCGCCGTGGCAGCGGCGTATCAGCGATACGTCCGAAGCCGCGCGAGAAGAGTCCCTGCGGCAGGTAACCCATGAGGCGCAGCGTCGCACGCCAGTGCATGGGCGGCAGGTCGGGCGAAACGTCGGGTATTCTCTCTTCGGTCACGGCTCGGCCGACTGTTCAGCACCCTCGACGACCGCCTGGCAGAGCTCCAGCCAGTGCCGCAGCTGCGTGAAGATCATGAACTCGTCGTGCGCACGACGCTGGGCGTTGCGGCCCCAGCGTGCGCGTTCTTCTGGCTGATGCAGCATGGCCGTGAGAATGCCTGCCAGCTCTTCCACATTCTCCGGGTCCTGCACCAGCCGGCCGTGCTCGCCATCCACGATCTGGAGGCGCGGGCCAACCGCGCTGGCGCTGGTCAGTACGGGCATCCGCTTCCACATCGCCTCGGCGACGGTCAGACCGAAGCCCTCGCGCAGCGAGTTCTGCACGACGATCGTAGACGCGCGTTGGAGCGCGTTCACAAGCAGCGCGTTCTCTCTGCGTGATTCCATCGGCAGAAGCAGAATCGCGATATCCTCCTGCGTCCCGGCCGGCAGGTCGGCGTAGGCGCGGACCAGTGCGTCGAGCACGGCGCGTGCTTCCGGGTCGTCGGCCACGGAGCCGATCACGGGTCCGACCAGGACGAGGCGCGCGAGCAATGCACGGCGCCGTGCGATTCCCGTCTGTGATGCGGCCTGCGCCTTCATCCTTACGAATGCGTGCATCAGCGGGAGGAAGCCCTTGAGGCGGTCCCAGCGGGATACCTGCAGCACGATGGGGCGGGTAAGCAGCCCGATGTCCCCCATCTCTGCGGCCTTGACGGGCTCGCCCGACGAGCTGATGCGCTGTGCCTGGTGCTCGAACGACGCCTGCACGATCGGCCCTGCGCTCGAGAGTCCGCCACTCACGAGCGTGCAGACCACCCCGTGCAGGCTCAGCTCCACGTTCTTCGGCGCGAGCGGATCGATCGCGGGATGAATGATCGTCGCCCGACTCTCCATCGATGCGGGCACGTACTCCGGCGCGGAGAAGATGACACGGTCCACGGCGTCCGCGTAGCGCTCGAGGAGCTGCCACGCCGCCGTCGTGCGCGGTGTGTGCTCGTCCAGTCCGATGTGGCAGCGCCAGAGCAGATGCACATCGGCTCCCGCGCGCAGCAACGGCGCCATGGGCAGCGTCTGCGGATCGTGCAGCGCCACGATGTCACCCGGCTTCAGCTGCCGCAGCAGTTCCTGCGCGTTACGCCGGTTCACGTCCTCGTAGATGCGGACGTCCTCGGGCGTGATCACGGGCTCGCCCGCATCGTGGATCAGGTTGTGGATACGCTTGGTGAACTCGAAGAAACGCGGATCGGCGGATTCGATCACCGCCCACTGCACCTTCAGTCCCAGGTCACGCAGCAGGGTGATCATTGCGGGCAGCATTTCCGCGACACCGCCCCCCTGCGCGGTCGAGTTGACCATCCACAGTGTGCGCCCCTCGAGCGAGGGCAGCGTCCGCTGCGCCAGGGCCCTGAGCGCCGCAACCGGCGCCGCCAGGTGCGCTACGGCCGCATGCTCGTCCAGCCTCGGCAGCGAGTTGATCTCAGCGATCCGCACTCGCCAGCTCCGCCTCCGCCGCGATGAAGCCGAACGCGGCCCAGTTCGGCCCGGTCACGATACGCTCGAAGATCTCGCGCGCACGCTCTTCCTGCCCGTTGTAGAGATACCAGTTCGCGACGCCGTAGCCGTAGGTCGCGAGCTGCACCGCGTCATCGGTGTCCGCCGCCAGCAGGTCATCGGGCGCGGCCAGCCCCTTGTACATGAGCAGCCGACGGTGGTACGCGTCGTTCTCGAGTATGCGCATGTCCGGCGTGATGCGGTCGAGCACGGCTGCAGCCTCCGCGTCGCGACCGAGTCGCCGCAGAGTCATGTACAGCCAGTCCGCGCTCGCAACGAGCATGTCGTCATTCGTCGAAACCGCGACCGCCTGCTGCCAGGCCGGCAGCGCGCTCTCGAAGTCGTGTTTCAGGTAGTGTGCGAGAGCCAGGTGGTACCAGACGTTCGACTGCAGCGTGCTCGTCGGGATGTTGTAGCGGTTGGGTGCACCGTCGGGCTCCACCTCGTCAGGCTGCCCGCGCGTCAGCTCCGCGGCCCGGGCCAGGTCGCTGATCGCGGCATCGAGGCGGCGCACGGTGATGTAGCGGTGGCCCCGATGACGATACATGCGCGCGTCGTCGGGGTGCAGCGCCACGCCACGGGAGAAGACGTCGATTGCGTCACGGTAGCGGCCGAGGTACGCGAGGCGGCGACCGAGCCAGATGATCGAATCGGCGTCCTCCGGTGCCGCGTCGTATGCCGCCTGCGCGTGCGCGAGGTCCGCCTCGAGCCGCGCGCGCGTGTCCGGTGCGAGCGCCGGCGCATGCAGATCGAGACCAGTCAGCGAACGGGCCTCCGGTTCCTGCGCGGGCACGGCGCAGGCACCGAGCGTAACCGCGCCTGCCACTGCCAGCCATCGCATCATGGGCGTGCTCCGGGAAAGGTGAACGTGCGCTGATGTTCGCCCGCGGCGTGCTGCTGAGGCAAGATCAGGTCCGCCGCCGGTGCGGCTCCCTCGTGCGCGCTTCTTGCGACCGCTGCACGCGACTGCTGCACGCGACCGAGGTGACATGGCGACACGGAAGAAGGTCCCACGCACGAAGGCGTCAGGGCGCAGGCGGCAGGACCGCCCGGACGGTAAGGCACGCAGCCAGCTTGCCGAATACCGGCGCAGGCGCGACTTCAGCGCGACGCCGGAGCCGAGTGACGCCGCCGTGGCGGGACGCGCGGAGCCGGCGGCCGGTGCGCGAGGCCACCTGCGGTTCGTCGTCCAGAAGCACGCGGCCACGAGCCTGCACTTCGACCTGCGTCTCGAGCTGGACGGCGTCATGAAGAGCTGGGCCGTGCCGAAGGGACCGAGCCTGGATCCCGCCACCAAGCGGCTCGCCATGCAGGTCGAAGATCATCCGATCGCGTACAACACGTTCGAAGGCATCATCCCGGAACACGAGTATGGCGGCGGCACGGTCATGCTGTGGGACCGCGGCACATACTTCCCCGACGAGGCGGGCGAGAGCGATCACGAGGTGGTGCTGCGCCGGGAGATGAAGCAGGGCAAGCTGAGCATCACCTTCGAGGGCGAGCGGCTGCGCGGCTCGTTCGCACTGGTGCGTACCGATAGCGGCGCAAAGCCGAAGTGGCTGCTGATCAAACACCGCGACGCGACGGCTCGGCGCGGGTACGACATCACGGCCGATATCGATACGTCCATCGAGACCGGACGCACGATGGACGAGATCGCGCGCGGCGACTCTGAAGTCTGGCACTCGAACCGCAAGGCGCCCGCCGCCGGCAGGACCGGACGCCGCACCGGGCGCGGCGCTCCATCCGCCGGCCCCGCCAGTCTGGCGGACCTCGCGATCCGGCCGATGCGGCCGTCTCCGCGCAAGCGACTCTCTGCACGCGCGAGCTGGTCGTTCGAGCCCGCACCTGACGGCACCCGTGCACTTGCGTATGTCACGCCTGATGCCGCGACACTCGTGGACGAAAGTGGTCGTCAGCGCGGTGGCTGGCCGCAGGTCACGGATTCTTTGCAGGCACTCGCGAAGCGGGCGCGCACGTCGTTCGTGCTGGACGGTGCGATCGTGGCGGATGAAGACGGCGCGACCTACATGGTGTGGGACCTGCTCCTGGACGCCGGCGAAGCGCTGCTCGACCGTCCCTGGCGCGAGCGGCGCGCAGCGCTCGCGTCGCTCTTCGAGCGACGTCGTCTGCAGCACGTCGTTTTGCTGGAAGTGAATGACGATCTCGCGAGCGCACGGGAGCTCGCGCGCGAGCGCGGCTGGGAAGCGGTGCGTGCGCGTTCCGCGGACGGTCGCTACCTGCCCGGAAAGATGTCCAGCGACTGGCTGGAGCAGCCGCTTCAGGGTTGACGGCAGGTACTGCAGCACTGTTCTTTCGAGCATGCCCCCACGCGACAACCCGGAGATCAGCCGCCACGGTGCGGACGCGCGCGTGCAGCGCATCGGGATGATCGCGGTCGCGCTCTTCGCCGCGTGGTACGTCGGCCGGCCGGTCTTGAACCCGTTCCACTACGTGTTCCTGCGCGATGTCATCCTCGCGACGCACGAAGCCGGGCACGTCATCTTCATGCCGTTCGGCGAGTACGTCATGGTGCTCGGCGGCACACTGTTCCAGGTGCTCCTGCCGATCGTATTCATTGGGTATTTCTGGCGGCGGAACGACCGGTATGCCGCGTTCATCATCTCGCTGTGGCTGGCCTTCGCGCTGACCGACGCCGCCGTCTACATCGGCGACGCGCGCACGCGCCAGCTGCCGCTGCTCGGCGGTGACCCGGCCGGCCACGACTGGACGTTCCTGCTGGTGCAGACCGGCCTGCTGGAGCATGATCGCACGATCGCGCGGGCGGTGCATGGGCTGGGGTTGCTCGTCTTCGGGTTTGCCGTGGCGGGTGCGCTGTATGCCGCATGGCGGCACGGCGCGCCTGATGCTGCACCGGATGCGGATGGAACACTGAGCGCGAGTGGCGCGGACGCCGCCAGTCCGGCCGTTACTGCCAGTCGCTGGACGGAGGGGTGAGCGCGGCCACCGGCTCCTGCAGCATGCGTGTGGCGGTCTCCGCGTCCAGTGCGGGCGCGAACAGCCAGCCCTGGCCGATCCGGCACCCCAGCTCGCAGAGGATCTGCCGCTGTGCTTCGGTCTCCACGCCTTCCGCGATCGTGTCCAGCCCGAGCGTAGCTGCGAGCGACAGGATCGCACGCACGAGTTCGGCTTCGCTGCCACCACTCGCCAGACCGGTCATGAAGTGGCGTGAGATCTTGAGCGAACCGACGGGCAGCCGCTGCAGGTAGGCCAGCGACGAGTAGCCGGTACCGAAATCATCGATCCAGACGGACACACCATGCGCGCGCAGGCGATCGAGCACGCGTGCCGCGGCGGCGGAGTCCTCCATCATCGCCGTCTCGGTCAGCTCCAGCTTGAGCGAGCTGTGCGGGACCTGACGTTCGCGCAGCACCGCGATGACCTCATCGGCGAAGCGCTCGTCGAGGAACTGCTTGCCGGAAACATTCACGCTCAGCACGAACGGCTGCCCCTCGGGCAGAATCGTATTCCAGCGCTGCAGCAGCGTGCACGACTCGTCGAGCACCCAGCGGCCGATGTCGGAGATCAGGCCGGTCTCCTCGGCGAGGGGCACGAAGACGTCCGGCATGAGCAGGCCGCGCTCCGGGTGCGCCCAGCGCACGAGTGCCTCGAACCCGATCAGCTCACCCGTTTCCAGACGCACGAGCGGCTGGTAGTGCGTGACGAACTCGTGACGCTCGATCGCCTGGCGAATGTCGCTCTCCAGCTCGAGCTGGAAGACCGCGTCCCGGTGCATCGCTTCATCGAACAACGCGTAGCGCGAACGCTGCCGCTTCGCCCGGTACATCGCCGTGTCCGCATCGCGCAGCAGCGTGTCTGTCGCGTCGCCGGCGCCACCCAGCGCAATGCCGATGCTGGCGGATACGTACAATCGCTGCCCGCGCGTGCGGAACGGCTCGGCGAGTGCGTGCTGGATCCGGTCGGCAATGCGCACCGCGGCTTCACCGTCCCGCACGTCGTCCACCAGCACGGCGAATTCGTCGCCGCCGAGACGGGCGAGCGTGTCCTCCGGCCGGAGCAGCAGCTCGAGCCGGCGCGCCACGTCGATCAGCAGGCTGTCACCCGCCGGATGACCCAGGCTGTCGTTCACGACCTTGAAACGGTCGAGGTCGATGAAGAGTACCGCGAAACGGAAGGACGGCCGGCGATGCGCGTGGTGCAGGAACCGGTCGAGGCGCTCCAGGAACAGCGCGCGATTCGGCAGGCCCGTGAGCGCGTCATGCAGTGCGTCATGCAGCAGCTGCTGTTCTGCGCGCTTGCGTGACGTGACATCCGCCTGTGAGCCGGTCACGCGCACGGCGCGGCCGCGCCGGTCGCGCACGACGACGCCGCGCGCCACCATGTTGCGCCACGTCCCGTCTGCGTGGCGCATGCGATACTCGACCTCGAACTTGGCGCCGCTCGCGAGAAGCGCCTCGATCGCGGCATCGACCGCGCCACGATCCTCGGGGTGTACGCGCTCCAGCCAGGCATCGAGTGAGCGTCCGATCTCGTGCGGCGCGCACCCGAGCATCGACTTCCAGCGCGACGAGTAGAAGACCACGCCACGCACGACGTTCCAGTCCCACAGCCCGTCGTTCGTGCCCCACGCCGCCAGCGCGAAGCGCTCGCGACTCGCCACCAGGCGTTCCTCGACACGCATGCGTGTGCCGAACCCGATGAACGAAAACAGCGCGAGGCTGGCGGCAGCGGCCAGGTAGAGCGAAAGCTCGATCCGCGGCTCCTGCACCAGCAGCATCACCGCGATGAGGCCGGCGGCGCTGGTGGAGCCATACCAGACGAGCATCCGCCGCTCGGCGACGGCGGCACTGAAACCCGCGACGAACACCATCAGCGTGAGTGCGTACTGCCATGCGAACTCGTTCAACAGGACGAGCAGCAGCAGCCACGCCGTCACTGAGAGATATGCCGCCATCACGACGCGGCGCAGCCTGGTCGTTCGCAGCCGGCACGCCAACGCGAATGCGACCAGGCAGGCGGCAGCTGCGGCGATCCGGAGCAGCCAGGGGTCGTGCGCCAGCGGGTACGTCGCCACGTACAGCGGGCGCAGCACGAGCACGAGCAGCGCCGTAGCCGCCATCAGTATGCGGTACGTGCGGATCTCGAAGCTGGACAGCCGGTGAAGGCTCTCCGATGTCGGCAGGTTCGGCGCCGTGGGATTCACGCTCTTCATGGAACAGGATCGGGAGCCGGCCGCGTCGAATCAGGCAGGCGGCAGGCCCGGAGAGAGGAGGAAAACTACGTCTTTCCTGCTTGCGCTTGCAACGGTCATGTTCATGGCGCCAGCGCCACACCCGGGCATAGCTTGGTCCCGGAACATCGGTTACACCCACAGACGGAGGTCCCGTGAAGCTTCGATCGATTGCTCTCCTCGGCGTTGTCCTGGCCGCATGCGGCGATCAGGGCGAGAGGCCCGCGACCGATGAAGACCCGCAGATGACAGAAGTGGCGACGTCCTACGCGAGCGAGCTGGGCGTCGATATCGACGCGATGCAGCGCACCAGCAGCGGTCTCTACATCCTGGATGTACAGCAGGGGTCGGGTGATGCCGTGCAGACCGGCAACACGGCCGTCGTGCATTACACGGGCTATCTGCCCGATGGAACCGAGTTCGACTCGAGCCGTGATCGCGAGCCGTTCGAGGTGAATGTCGGCGCGGGACGCGTGATCGACGGGTGGGAAGAGGGACTGGTCGGCATGCAGCCCGGCGGACAGCGGCGTCTGGTCATTCCGTCGCACCTTGCGTACGGGCCGCGCGGTGCCGGCGGTGTCATCCCGCCGAACGCGACGCTCGTCTTCGATATCGAGCTTCTCGAAGTTCGCTGAGCGCGCAGGGGCTGACCGTCTGCTAGCGTGTCGTCACGGCGCGGGCGTGTCACCTGCGCATCACCTTGTTCGAGGAAACGCTGCCATGACAATCATCCGGCGAGCCCTGCCAGCCGCACTGCTCCTGCTGCTCGGACTGGCCGTACCCGCGAGAGCGCAGAACGCCGGCGAGGAGCAGGCGGTGCGCGATGTAATCGATGCGCTTTTCGAGGCGATGGCCGCCCGCGACACTGCGGCAATGCGCGCCGTGTTCGCGGACGATGCGCGCTTCGCGGGCGTGGACCGTGACGGCAACCTGCGTTTCACGACGCCCTCGGAGTTCCTTGCGGGAATCGGCGGTGCCCCGGCGGGTAGCGCCCTGAACGAGACGCTCTACGATGTGGAGATCCGCATCGACGGCCCACTCGCGCAGGTCTGGACGTACTACACGTTCCATCTCGGCGATCAGTTCAGCCACTGCGGCTACGACGGGTTCCAGATGCTGAAACTGCAGGGCACCTGGAAGATCGTGCACCTCGCCGACACGCGCAGGCGCGAGGGGTGCACGCACCAGGAATGGAAGGGCACGGCGGGTTCGTAAGCGCTGCGAATGGACGCGCGGTCGCTGGTGGTGAACGCTGCCAGCGCCCGCGCGGCCGCTGCTGGTTCGTGATCGCTGCGAGCGGCGGAACGGCCGCCGCAGCGTCGCCTCTCAGAACAGCAGGGCCCAGCCGCCGAGCACGAGGATGGTCACACCGGCCGCGGTCTTTGCAACGGCGGACCATACGCGTCCGAGCATCACGCCCCAGCCCACACGCGTTGCGGCGCCGAGTGTACGCGCTTCCGCGACCGTCACGATCATCGCGCCCACGAAGGACCCGATGATGCCGGCAATGATGGATCCGATGATCGGCACGGGTATGCCCACGAACGTGCCGATCAGTCCACCCGCGAGTGCACCCCAGAACGCCTTGTTGGACCCGCCGTATCGCAGGTTGTAGCGCTTCACGATCCAGAACTCGATCAACTCACCGGCCAGCGCGATGACGAGTGTTGCGAGCAGCACCGCGACGCCGATTTCACCGTAGAACGTGCCCATGGCGACGACGATGATCATGATCCAGTTGCCGGGCAGGCCGAGCGGCGTCAGGAACAGCGAGCCGAACATCACGGCGACGCCGATGAGACCCCAGGGGTTCATGTGCTCTCCCGCGCGTGCTCGAGTTCGATCTCCGGACTGCCAGTGATCAGGCGGATCCCGCGCTTGAACCAGATATACGACCACCCCCATTCGAGCATCACGACGATCCGGTTACGGAAGCCGATCAGGTAGAGGATGTGCACGAATGCCCAGACGAACCACGCGATAAAGCCGCTCAGTTTCACACCTGCGATCTCTGCGACGGCGCGCGCACGACCGATCGTGGCGAGGTTACCCTTGTCGCGATAGCGAAAGACCGGGCGTTCCCCGCCCGCCACTGCGGCGCGTATGGCGCGGGCGGCGTGTTTTCCCATCTGGATTGCCGCCGGCGCGACGCCGGGCACGAGCCGGCCGTCCTGCTCGAAACTGGCGATGTCCCCCAGCGCGAAGATCTCCGGACGACCCGGCACGCTGCAGTCCTGCCCGACGATCACGCGACCCGCGCGATCCAGCGGCACATCCAGCTCTGCACCCAGCGGTGACGCAGCGACTCCCGCCGCCCAGAACACGTTGGCGGCCGGGATCTCCTCCTCACCGATCACGACTGACTCGTTCGTGATCCCGGTGACGAGGGCGCCCGTGCGCACTTCGACGCCGAGCGCCTCGAGCTGGCGTTGCGCGCGCGCGGACGATTCGTCGGTGTACGTGGGCAGTACGCGCGGTCCGCCCTCCAGCAGGACGATGCGTGCGGTCTTCGTGTCGATCGAACGGAACTCGCGCGGCATGACCTGGCGCGCGATCTCCGCCATGGCGCCGGCCAGCTCGACACCTGTCGGCCCGGCGCCGACGATCGCGAATGTGAGCAATCGCTTGCGCGCCGCCGGATCACCCTCGCGTTCGGCAGCTTCGAACGCGACGAGGAAGCGACGCCGGATCTCAGTCGCGTCATCAACGGTCTTGAGACCCGGTGCACGCTCGGCCCACTCGTCGTTGCCGAAGTACGCATGCGTGGCGCCGGTCGCGAGCACGAGGTAGTCGTAGTGCAACGCACCCCCCTCCCGCAGCGTGACCGTGCGCGTGTCGGGATCGATACCGTTGGCGTGGCCGAGCCAGACCTGCGTGTTCGTGCTGCCTCGCAGCACGTAGCGCAGCGGCATCGCGATGTCAGCGGGTGACAGCGACGCGGTTGCGACCTGGTAGAGCAGCGGCTGGAAGAGATGGAAGTTGCGCGCATCGACGAGCGTGATGCGCACCGGCGCACGGGCGAGGCCGCGCGCGCAGTACAATCCCGCGAAGCCACCGCCAATGATCACGACATGCGGCAGGGTGTTCATCCCCTACTCCGGCCTGGCGACGGTGGATGGATCACCGTCCGATACGTAGCGGCTGCCTTCCCGGTCGAGTCGGTCCAGCAGCCTGGGCAGTTCATCCGCATATACAATGAAACGAGGCAGCCGCCGCGGATCGAACTCCGGGTCATACGGGCTGCGGGCGGGACCGCCGGCCACGAGCAGCACCACGTCGTATTCGTAGCTCTGCGTGCGCCCGCTCTTCGGATCCGTCCAGCTTCCCTGCCACGCAAGCTCGCGCCGCTTCGGCCATTCACCGAGCGGCGGGGCGAAGCTGCGCACGTCGTAACCCGGCAGCACCGAGTCGATCGCCAGTTCACCGCGCGCGATCTGCTCCTGCACGAATGCGTCCTCGTACTTCGCGAGATTCGCATGCCAGAGCGTGTGGTTACACAGCTCGAACCCCTGCTCCGCCAGGAAGCGCACCTTCGGGAAGCGCCACTCCGACTTCTGCCCTTCGATACCCTTGTCGCCGAAGAACGAGCGGCCGGCTTCCGCCGCCGACAACATGCAGAAGACCGCACGATTCTCCCAGCCGGCATGCGTCCGTGCGAACTCGAGCAGGATGCCCACGGCCGACTCCGGATCGATCTCGAGCGTGCCGTCCTCCTGCTCGATGTAGCGGAACTGGCTGGGCGACGCATCGTCGAAGACGAGCACGACCGGCGAGAGGCCACGCGGCAGGTCCAGGTTGCGGTCGGCCACGTCGCGCAGGTCGACCGGGCGATAGCCGCGTTCGTACAGCATTTCCAGATGCGACCGCAGCGCCTGGGGTGTGACCGTCCACTGCGACGGCTCCGGCCCGATCAGGTGATACTCCAGGATCGGGATGCGGCCCAGCTCGTTCGGTGTTCGGTGCGCATGCGCAGCGTCCGCTTCGTGCGTTGCATGCGACGCCTGCACGGCGGCACTGCCGAGCGACGCATCCGCGCCGGATACGGAATCCGCACGCACGGCATCCGTACTGTCGGCAGCGACATCTGTCGCTGCCGGCGTGGTCGGCTCAGGAACGTCCTGCGCGCGGGAATCACTGCTGCTGCATGCGGGCAGCGCGAACGTCACGGCCGTGAAGAGAAATGCGAAGGTGCTGCGCATGATCCGGTGTCGCGAATCGAGTGTTCCAGTGCCTGCATCCAAGTTCGCGGAGCGCAGCGCTGATGGGAACCGGTACGCAGAACGGCCGGGGCGGAAGCACCACCCCGGCCGTTCCCGCCTGGTGAACGCGTCGCCCCCGCTCAGCGGGTACGACCCACGGTCGCGTCCTTGTTCACCCGACTTTCCGCAAGCTGCGTGAGCCGCTTGTCGGTGTTGCCTTCCTCATCCAGCGTGCGCTGCAACAGCTCGGCATGGTTCTTCAGGCCGAGCTCGTCTGCATACGTGCGCAGTGAGCCGTACGCAGCGATCTCGTAGTGCTCCACCCGCTGCGCCGATGAGATCATGGCCGCATCCTTCACGTCAGGATCGCCCTCCTGCTTCATGATCTCTTCGCCCTCCTCGATCAACCCCTTCATCCCCTTGCACGTCTTCCCGCTGGGCGACTCGCCCAGGTTGTCGAAGATCGTCTCCAGACGACGCACCTGCTCCTTCGTCGTCGTCAGGTGTTCCTCGAACGCCGTACGCAACCGATCGTTCGTCGCGTTCTTTGCCATCTTCGGCAGTGCCTTCTCCAACTGCTTCTCCGCGTCGTATACGTCGCGCAGCTCCTCGAGATACAACTTCTGCATGGATTCCATGGCGACTCCTCTGTGTGCTGGTTGCTGCAGCTCCTCACACGCCGGAAGTGCAAGGGGAGTGCCCATCCCGGAAGGACCTGGTTCGGTAGAAGCAAAAAGAGGCGCCGCGCTGGACGCGCGACGCCTCCGCTGCAATCCGCAGATGCCGAAGGGTCAGGGCGACGGCAGCGCGAGCGTCTGGCCGGCCACGATACGCGCCCCGGCAAGCCCGTTCACACTCTTCAGCTCGTCCACACTGATGCCGTGCCGACGCGCGATGTCCCAGAGCGTATCGCCCGGGCGGACGCGGTACTGCACGGTCGTCGGCGCGACAGCCGTCTCGGCCGGCGTTTCGACCACCTCGTCGCTCGAAGCCAGCGCCACGACCGCAACCGCTGCGTCGGCTGCCTCCGAGGCCGCGGGAGCCGGCATCGCGGCAGCCAGATTAAGCTTCTGGCCCGCCATGATCCTGCCGCTCGAGAGCTTGTTGGCCTCCTTGAGCGCGTCAACGCTCACACCGAAGCGCCGGGCAATGCCCCAGAGCGTATCGCCGCGCCGCACCTCGTACGTTTCGACGATTTCCTCACTGGCGAGCGTCTCGCCCGCAGCTGCTCCCTCCGCCGGGCCGGACGGCACGTCCGCCGTGGCCGTACTCGCAAGGATGACCGGCGCGGGCTCCTTCGCGGCGGGAGTCTCCGCGCTCGCGAGGCGCGTTGCGGCGCGACTGTTGAGGCCAGCGACGTAGTTGTCGTAGGGGTTCGGGAACACGGCAATGTGATAGTGCGGTGGGTAACGCTCGCGCGTGGCGTCGAGCACGCCCTGCTTTTCCAGCGAGAGGAGCGTGGACTCGAGCCACTTGCGGCAGGCGGCCCGCTGGCTGATGCGGAGGTCCACGGCCATGCCTGCGGGGTGGACTGACAGATCCGACGCGTTGCGCGGCTGCTTGGCTTCCGGCCGGGTCAGGCTGGTCACGACCAGCCGCTCACCGCAGGCGGCGTGGTACTGGGCTGCCAGTCTTTCGACGAAGAGCTTGACGGCGGGCCGGGCGTACGGATAGGAGACGCGTGCGAGTTCGTAATCGGTGTTTCCAGACAGGCGCACGAGCAGGCCCAGATCGACGAAGCGGTTCACCTGCGAGGAGGTGCGCATGAAGCTGTAGTCGTGATCGCGGGCGATCCGGTTCTGCGACTGCATCGACGAGCGCGACCCGCGCAGCGACTGTGCGGATGCGGACGCGGAGAGCGTGAGCAGCAGGATGCTCACTACAGCGGCAGTGGCTCGTACCATGACTCGAACTGTGTGAAAATGCATGCGGGACACTGCCTTCTTGGGGCAGTGTCCGTCGAAACGGCGTCGAGGCAGGGGGAACCGCCCCGGAAGGCGCCGCGTGCACGGAACGCGGCCGTCCTGTGCCATAGATAATGTTAAGTCTTCATCCTGTCCAGAGTTGCGGCCTCGGCACGTAGCCGCGTTCCGCCGGTACCGCTAAGCTGTCGGCAATGTCGAATGACACACCGGGACCCGGCAACAAGCTCCGTTTCGCGCTGCGCGCGCTCCAGCATCGCAACTTCCGCCTCTTCACGGCAGGCCAATCCATCTCGGTGATCGGGACCTGGATGCAGCAGGTCGCGGTCAGCTGGCTCGTCTACCGCATGACGGGCAGCGCGTTCTACCTCGGGCTGGTCAGCTTCCTCGGCCAGGCGCCGGCCTTCGTGCTGGCACCGCTCGCAGGTGCGGTAGCCGACCGCGTGAACCGCCATCGCATGGTAATCGTCACGCAGTCGGCGGGGATGCTGCAGGCGACGCTCCTCGCCGTGCTCGTCCTGTCCGGCAACGTGGAGATGTGGCACATCCTGCTGTTGATGACGCTGCTCGGCTCGATCATCGGGTTCGATACGCCCAGCCGGCAGGCATTTCTGCTGGAGATGGTAGGTGAGCGTGCCGACCTGCCGAACGCGATTGCGTTGAACTCGTCGATCTTCAACCTCGCGCGGCTGGTCGGCCCCGCGATTGCCGGTGTCGCCATTGCGGCCATCGGCGAAGGCTCGGTCATCGCGATCAATGCGGCGAGCTACATCGCCGTACTCGCGTCGCTGCTCCTGATGCGACTGCCGCCCAGGACGCGCGTGCGCGCGTCGGCCAGCGTGCTCAGCCACATCCGGGAAGGCTTCACCTACGCATTCGGCTTTGCACCGATCCGCTCGATCCTTCTGCTCGTAGCGACGATCAGCGTGGTGGCGGTCCCGTTCACGGTGCTGCTGCCCGTGGTCGCGACGGACGTCCTGGGCGGTGGAGCCGAGACACTGGGTTTCCTCATGGCCGCCACCGGCCTCGGCGCGTTCTCCGGCGCGATCGTTCTCGCCCTGCGCAGTACGGTGACCGGGCTGGGACTCGTGATCGTGCGCGCGGCCACCGTCTTCGGCGTTGCACTGATCGGGGTCGGCGCGTCGCGCTCGCTGCCGCTCACCCTGCTGGCGCTGATGTTCGCGGGGTTCGGCATGATGATGCAGATGGCATCGAGCAACACGGTGCTGCAAACGCTCGTCGACGACGACAAGCGCGGCCGCGTCATGAGCCTCTACAGCATGGCGTTCCTCGGGATGACACCCATCGGCAGCCTCCTCGCGGGCATGCTCGCCACCCGCGTCGGTGCGCCACTGACCATCGCGATCGGTGGCGGCTGCGCCATCCTTGCCGCGGTCGCGTTCCGGTTGCGCCTGCCGGCCCTGCGTGAGCAGGTACAGCCGATCTACCGGCGGCTCGGGATCCTGCCGGAGGTCGCGCGCGGCCTGCAGGCGGCCACGCACAGCACCACCCCAGGGGTCGAGGAGGACGAGCCCACCGAAAGAACCGCCTGAGGCGCCGCCGTGTGAAAGGATGTCCCACCCGGGACTGCGCTGCACCGGTCTGCGAGCAGCGAAAACGGGTTGTGCGGGGCAGCTTTCGCGTCTATGCTCAGATGCTGCCGCGGAACAGCGGAACCTGTCGCTGCTGCGCGGTTATCCTTCATGCCGCACCTGAGCTTTCAAGGATCGCGGACGTATGAATTTTCCCTGAGGAGGCTGGACCATGGCACGGTTCCGCGGGCTATTCCTGTCAGCCCTCGTGCTGCTGCTGCTGCCGGCGGCTGCGTCGGCGCAGGATGACAACAAGCACACCAGAGAGGCCACGAAGCACATCGGCCTGGCCATGACGCGCCAGGACGATGCCGAGCGCGCCGGTATGTATCGCCAGGCCCTGACGGCGCTCGAGCAGGGCATGGCCGAGGATCCGCAGAATGCGAGGACGTGGTTCCTGGCCGGTGGCGTGTACGCGGCACTCGGTCAGTTCCGCGAGGCGGATGCTGCCTTCGACAAGGCCGTCGAGCTCCACCCGGCGTATGAGGCCGAGATGGCGGCCGAGCGCGAGCAGGCGTGGATCTTCGCGTTCAATGCCGGTGTCGCCGCGATGGACCAGGGTGACAATGCCGGTGCGATCGCGGCGCTCGAGGGCGCGAACGAACTGTATTCCGATCGTCCGGAGGCGTACCTCAACCTGGGCAGCCTCTACGCCAACAGCGGTGAGACGGCAAAGGCCGTGGATGCACTGCAGAAGGCGTATGCGATCGTCACCGGTCCGATGCTCGAGCAGCTGAACGAGGAGACGAAGGCGCAGTGGGCCGGCTTCGCAGAGATGGCGAAGATGAACATTGCGCAGCTGAGCGGGCAGGCGGGGATCGAGGCGTTCCAGGAGCAGAATTACGCGCAGGCCGCCGAGATGTTCAAGGCCGCGGCCGAGCAGAACCCGCATTCGCGCGACTTCCGCTACAACTACGTGCAGGCCATGTTCGCGCAGACGCAGGACCTCGAGGAGCAGCTGGACAGCGCGCGCGCGAAGAACCAGGCCAGTGAGGTGACGCGCCTCGAGAACGAGCTGCGCCCGCTCTACCCGCAGGTGATCGCGGGCGTCACGGACGTACAGCAGACGGATCCCAACAACGAGATGCTGTACATCATCGCTGCGCGCGCACATCGCATGAACGGCCTGCTCGCGAGTGATGAAGCAACGCAGACTGCTGGCCAGCAGAAGGCACTCGAGATGCTCACCAAGCGTGAGGCACTCGATGTCTTCATCGACCAGCTCTCGATCCGCAGCGAGGACGCGGGCGCGGTCGTGACGGGCGAGATGACGAGCGCCGGTGCCGCCGAGGGTGCACCGATCGTGATCCACATGACGCTGCTCGGTATGGACGGAACGGTCGTCGGCGAAGGCGACATCACGGTGACTGCGCCGGCCGAGGAAACGATCGTGGAGTTCCAGGGCACGATTCCGACGACTGGCGACATCGCCGGCTGGAAGTACTCGGTCCGCGGCTGAGCCGATCTGCTGGTGAAATGACGGAGGCCCGCTCGCACTTGTGCGAGCGGGCCTCTCGTTTATCGCTGTCCGACTCCGCGTGCTCCGTGGTTGCAGAATGGCCTCAGAAGAGGCCGAACTTCAGGCCGAGCATGCCGAATGCGTCGTGGCGACCGAAGGAGTCGTTCCCTTCGTTCGAGATGAAATCGGTCACTTCGACGACGAGCCCGACCGGCCCGAGCGAGATGTCGGCACCAACGCCGATGTGCAGCGCGAAATCGCTCTGATCGGATGGGAACGCGTCGCGTGCGCCGTCCGTCTCCCAGCTGTAATCGGTCCGCTTCAGGCCTGCGCCCGCCAGGAGGTACGGCTGCACGACGATCAGCCTCGGCAGCGGACGCAGCACCACGTCCGCTGCGATCGCGAGCACACTGCCCTCGCCGATCTCGCCCGCGAGGGTCGGGTCACCGATGTCCTCGACGTTCACGGTCGCACCCGATGCGTACGCCAGGCTGCCGCGCAGCCATCCCAGCTCCACGTTCAGCCCCAGGCCGAGCGCGGCCTCCTTGTCCATCGTCACATCCTGTGCGCCCTGCTGCAGATCGTGCACGTCGTTGCCGGGGATGTACCCCCCGATCAGCGGCGTAACAGTCAGCCGTCCCTGCGCCTGCGCTGGTGCGGCCAGCGCCAGCGCGAGCAGCGGGATCGCAAACAGTGGTGCATGACGAATCCGCATAGATCCTCCCTTCCAGGTAGCGCGCCTCACCCGGAGACGCCTGCCGGGGTACATCCCGGAGGCAGACCGTGTTCCGCCGCCTTGTGCCTGACGTGGCATTGCGGATAACCTGATCCCGTGGCTACCGCACGGCCGAATATCCCTCTCACCCGGTCTGCCATGTACGTTTTCGCCATGCGACGTCCCCGCTTCGTGTGCATCCTCGCCGCGTGCCTGCCGGCCGCAGCATGCGAAACCGAATCCTTCGAGACGCCTGCCGCACTGCAGGAGCCGGTCATGCTGCCATCGCCGGCCGGACCCGGAAGCGCAGAGCTGAGTCTCAGCACGAGCGCCGATGGGAAGGTGCTGCTGTCGTGGATCGAGCCGTCGGAAAACGGACACTCACTGCGCTTTTCCGTGCTCGAAGCGGACGCGTGGTCAGAGCCACGCACCATCGCCAGCGGCACGGACTGGTTCGTCAACTGGGCTGACTTCCCGTCGCTGATCCAGCTTTCCGACAGCACGCTCGTCGCGCACTGGCTGCAGCGGAACGGCGATGGGACGTACGCATACGGCGTTCGCATCGCCCGCTCGCATGACGGTGGCATGACGTGGGGCGCTGCCGTGACGCCGCACGACGACAGTCCGGCGGAGCACGGGTTCGTAACGCTCTACGATGCGGGCGCGGGGGATGTCGGTGCGGTCTGGCTCGACGGACGCAACTACGCCGAAGGCGTGGAGGTCATGACCCTGCGGCATGCGACGATCGCGCCGGACGGCACGCTCGACGATGAGCACGAGATCGACGCCCGTGTCTGCGATTGCTGCCAGACCGCAATCGCGCAGAGCGAGGGCCGGCTGGTCGTGTTCTATCGCGACCGATCCGAGCAGGAACTGCGCGACATCAGCATGGTTGCCCGTGAGAACGAGGGCTGGAGCGCGCCCGCAACGCTGCACGCGGACAACTGGCAGATCGATGCATGCCCGGTAAACGGGCCGCAGGCCGATGCGCGCGGCAGCCATGTCGTGATCGCCTGGTTCACAGCGCCCGATGATGATCCGCGCGTCAATGTCGCGTTCTCGAGTGATGCAGGGCGCACGTTTGGCCCACCCGTACGCGTGGATGACGGGGCGCCTGCCGGCCGCGTGGATGTGTTGCTCGGTGCGGATGGCAGTGCGATCGTGAGCTGGCTGGAGCGCGTGGACGGCACAGCGGAAGTGCGTCTGCGCCGTGTCTCACCGGAAGGTCGCATGGCGCCCCCGCTGACCGTGACGCGCACGGGCGCTGACCGCGCGACCGGCTTCCCGCGCATGGCACTCTCGGATTCCGCTGTCGTGCTGGCATGGACCGCGACCGAGCCGACGGATGCCGGTGCGGCCGCGGGCTCGGACCGGCCCGCATCGACCGTCCGGACCGCGCAGGTCACCCTGCCGCCGCCCGACGGAGACATTTAACGAAGCCCCCCGATACAGCGTCTGTCTTTCAGGGCCGCGAAGAACGCGGTGCTCGACTCACTGGAGGATCGACATGAGAAGGTACGTACTCGCACTCGCACTCGCACTGACACTGATGCCCGGCATCGCCCTCGCCCAACAGCAGCAGGGCCCGCCCGGAGCCCGGATGGCCGCGGGCGGTGGATCAGCCGCTGTCATGCTGGAGCACCGCGACGCACTCCAGCTGACCGCCGAGCAGGTCGCGAAGCTCGAAGCGATCCGTGCGCAGCAGCAGGAGCGGACAGCGTCCATGCGTGCACGCATGGAGCAGCGGGCCGACCGGCCGCAGCTCACCCCGGAGCAGCGCGAAGCGCGGCGCGCGGAAATGCAGCAGCTGACGCCCGAGCAGCGGGCGGCGCGACGCGCCGAGATGCAGCAGCAGCGCGCACAGAAGACACCCGAACAGCGTGAAGCACGACGTGCAGAGATGGACGCGATGCGCGAACAGACACGCGCTTCCGCGGACGCAGCGCGTGCCGTACTGACGGAAGAGCAGCACACGAAGCTGCAGGAGCTGTTGCAGGCGCGGCATGATCAGCGGATGCGCGAACGCCCTGCACGCCGTGGTGATCGACCCATGGATGGGCAGGGCCGACGCGGCCCGCGCTCACCGCGTGGACCGCGGTAGTGGATCCGGGACCGACACATCGCGTGTGGAGCCGCGTGAGATCGCGACGTTCCTGATCCGACAGCAGCACGCAGAGAGCCCCGTCCTCCAGTGACCGGAGGACGGGGCTCTGTGTTTCCTGCACTCTGACTATTCGTACCGCAGCGCGATGATCGGATCGAGACGTGCGGCACGACGAGCCGGCCAGATGCCGAAGAACACACCGACCGCACCCGCGAATGCGAATGCCAGGATCACGGCAGCCGGCGCAACGGAAACGTTCCAGGACAGGAGCGACTCCGTCATGCGTGCCGCACCGACGCCGAGCGCGATCCCGAGTGCACCGCCCGCCAGACAGAGCACGAGCGCCTCGACGAGGAACTGGAGCATGATGTCGCGACGGCGCGCACCGAGCGCCTTGCGTACGCCGATCTCTCTGGTTCGCTCGGTCACGGACACGAGCATGATGTTCATGATGCCGATCCCGCCAACGAGCAGCGAGATGGCGGCGATACCGGCGAGCAGCATCGTGAACGTCTGTGTCGCTTCGCTGAGCGTGGACAGCAGCGTTGTCTGGTTGCGTACCGTGAAGTCGCTCGGCTGGCCGGGCTGAAGTCTGTGTTCGCGACGCAGCTTGGTGTCGATCTCGGCGACAGCCGCATCCATCGCGGACTCGCTGGTTGCCTGCACGAGGATGCTGCTCACGCGCTCGTCGCCGAACAGCCGGAACTGCGCCGTGGAGAGTGGCACATAGATCGTCTCGTCCGGGTTCATCCAGCCCTGCTCGCCCTTCTCGGCGAGGATGCCGACGACCTCGAACGGGATGCCACGGATGCGGATGGTGCGGCCGAGCAGCGCATCGGTGGCGATGTTGAGCCGCTCACCGACACGCGCGCCCAGCACCGCCACGCGACGCCGCCCGCGCTCCTCGCCGACGGAGAACAGACGACCGCGCGCGAGGGCGTGATTCTGGATCTCGAAGTACGCCGGCCAGATGCCGAGCACGGTGTTGCTGGCGTTCGCACCCTCGAACGAGATCTGCTGGCGGCGCTGCATCTCCGGCGAAACCTGCCGGATGTTGCGGGGCTCCGTGACCAGCGCGGTCGCGTCGCCCTGCGTCATGCGGTTCTCGCCGCGATCGATGCCGCCGAACATCTGCTGGCCCGGTCGCACCGTCAGCACGTTCGCACCGAGCGATGCCAGCTGGCCCTCCACCTGCTGTTGTGCGCCTTCACCGAGCGCGACCATCGTGATCACCGCTGCAATGCCGATGATCACGCCGAGCATGGTCAGGAATGACCGCATCTTGTTCGCGCGAATCGCAGAGAGTGCGACTCCGATCGTCTCACCGATGAGCATGGTCGCCTAGCGCCGCCCGCCGGTGGTGCCGCCGGGGAACGGCCCGCTGGTCCGCTCACGCAAGCGGTTCTCGAACTCCGCCTGCTGCGCCTGCAGCCGCGCCACGGACATGAGGATCACGCTGTCGCCTTCCTCGAGGCCGCTCACGACTTCGGTGTTGTCCCAGTCGTTGACGCCGAGCATGACGCGACGCGCCTCGATGGTTCCGTTGTTGATGACGAAGACGAAGCCGGGCCGTATGTCGCCGGCGCTGCCACGGCCAGTCTGTGCCATGGCGCCGCCTGTCTGCGCGCGACAGGAGCGCAGACGCGTGCGTTCGGCCTCGGTCAGTGCCTGCGGCCCACCGCCGCGGCGCATCTTCTCCATCAGTGCGGCGCACTCGTCGTCATCGACGCTGCCGGCCGCCACGGGAGCTGCGCCCGGGCCCTCAGGACTCGCCGGCTGCGCGCCGCGTTCGCGCTCCTGCGCGACCTGGGACCCGGGCGACCCTGCGGGCGTCGCACGCTGTGCCGTCTCGGCGCGCGCGCCGTTGCCTGTACTGCCGTTCGCTGCCATACCGCCCCGCATCTGCTCACGCACCGCTTCGACATCGAGGCCGAGCACCTCCGCGGCCGTAGCAAGATCGCGTGCTCCCACCACTGCCGAGTTGGGCACGAGCAGGATGCCCGACCGATCGGCAATCCGCACCTCGACGTCTGCGTTCATGCCGGGCTTCAGCAGGCCTTCGCGGTTGTCCAGGCGCACGAGCACGGGGAACATGGTGACGTTCTGCTCGACGACCGCCTGCGGCTCGATCTTGAGCACTTCGCCTTCGAATATGCGATCCGGATAGGCCTCGACGCGTACGCGCACGTTCAGGCCAGCGTCGATGCGGCCGAGATCGGTTTCATCGACGAGCGCACGTACCTGCATTTCCGCGAGGTCGGCCATCGTCAACAGCGTGGTGCCGCCGGAGATGTTCTGGCTTGCGGACGCGATGATCTGCCCGATCTCGATCGTCTCGGCGATGACCGTGCCGTTGATCGGCGCGCGGATCGTCACGTCATTCAGCCGCTCGCGCGCGAGTTGCAGGTTCGTCTGCGCCTTGATGAACTGCGCACGCGCGTTGGCCTCCTCGAGCAGCGCACTTTCGAACTCCTGGTCCGTCACGACGTTCGCCGCACGCAGCTCCTCGGAGCGCTTGCGCTGCGCCTCGGCGGTCGCGAGCCGTGCACGAGCCACCTCGAGATCGGCGTCGGCCTGGTCGAATGCGTTGCGGACGTCGCGCGGATCGATCCGTACCAGCAGCTGTCCGGTCGTGACGACGTCACCGGTCTCGATGTGGATTTCGGTGATCTCACCCGACGCCTTGGACTTCACCTCGACGAGCCGGATCGGCTCGATCTGACCCGCCGCTTCCGCAGTCACGGTCAGATCACCGCGGGTGACGGGCGCAGTCTCCATCATGCTGTTCGCGCCACCCTGACTTCCCTCGGTGCCATTGCATGCCACGAGCATGCAACCGATCAGCGGCAGCGCAGCCGCACGCATCGCACCGTTCACTCGGTTCCTCACAGAACGCCTCCGGTTGATTCAGCGACGGGCGGCGTCCAGCTCCGCTCATCGCGCTCGATGACACCATCTTTCAGGAAGATCTGACGCCGCGCATGCTGTGCGATGTCGAGTTCGTGCGTGACGAGCACAATCGTCTGACCCTGGCTGTGCAGAGTATCGAACAGCGCCATGATCTCTGCACCAGTCTGCGAATCGAGGTTACCGGTCGGCTCGTCGGCCAGGAGGATCGCGGGGTTGTTGATCAGTGCACGTGCGATCGCGACGCGCTGACGCTGTCCACCGGACAGCTCGCTCGGCCGGTGCGTCATGCGGTCGCCGAGGCCGACCATCTCCAGCATCCGGCCAGCGCGGTCACGGCGATCCTTTGCACTCACGCCGGCATACACGAGCGGCAGCTCGACATTGTGCAGAGCGGTCGCGCGTGGCAGCAGATTGAACGTCTGGAAGACGAAACCGATCTCGCGGTTGCGGATGTGGGCGAGCTCGTCGTCCGTCAGCTGGGACACGGCGTGGCCGTTCAGCCAGTACTCACCGGCAGTCGGCGTATCCAGGCAGCCGATCAGGTTCATGAGCGTCGACTTGCCCGAGCCGGATGGACCCATGATCGCGATGTACTCATTACGGTCGACCACGAGGTCCACGCCGCGCAGCGCGTGCACGACTTCGGCGCCAAGTACGTAGTCCTTCCTGAGGCCCTCGATGCGGATGGCCACTTCGGACGGCCCGGCGGTCGTGCTCACAGTTGCCTCCCCACGAGTGCCTCGAGCTGCGCGCGTGCGATCATGTAGTCGTAGCGTGCATTCACGAGCGTCTGCTCGGCCTCGACCAGCGCCGTCTGCGACTGCAGCAGGTCGATGCTCGTCGCAGCGCCGAGGCGATAACGCTCCTCGACCACGCGCATGTCCTCCGCCGCGACTTCCACTGCCTCGGCTGCGAGCACGATCTGCTCCTCGGCCAGCCGCAGGCTCGTCAGCACGCGCTCCAGGTCTGCGCGGATCTGGCGCCGTGACGCTTCGAGCTGGATCCTGCTCACGTTCATCTGCACGCTCGCGCGCTGCACGGCGTCTTCCCGGCTGAATCCGTTGAAGAGCGGATAGGAGAGCGAAAGCCGCGTGCTCCAGCTGGTGCGGCCGCCCGCGAACGACGCGTCCTGGTTGAACCAGTCATAGCCGCCGCTTGCGCGCAGTGTCGGGAAGTACTGCGTGCGCGCGGAGCGCAGACCCGCCTCGTTCGCGCTTACGTCCGCCTGCGCGGTCAGCACCATCGGCGACTCGCGCTCGACCAGCTGGACGAGCTCGTTGTCCGAGAGCGCGAGCGCAGCGGGCGCGATCTCTGCGCCGGGTGCCGCGGCCACCGGGCCGTCCGCGCCAACGACAGCGCCCAGAGCGTACGTGGCTGCGCGACGCTGCGACTGCGCCTGGAGCAACGCCTGGCGCGCCTGGTTCGCCTCGAGCTGAGCGCGCAGCACGTCCGAGCGTGTACCGGAGCCAACCGCCATGCGACGCTGCGCAGCCTCTTCGGACTGCTGCGCGCGCGTGACGCGCGCCTCCGCGACACGAATCAGTTCATCGGCGCGACGCACGTCGAAGAACGACTGCTTCGCCTGGAGCGCGACCGCGAAGCGCTGCTCGACCACGGACGCGAGTGCGGCATCCGTGTTCGCCCGCGCCTGGCGCATCTGCGCTCCCCGGCGGCCGGCGGTAAACACGTCTACGGACGCGGACAGGCCTGCGCTGTAGCTGTCGCTCGAACCGCTGACCGTCGTGTTCGTCTGTGGATTGAAACGCTCGGTGCTGGAGAGCGATGCGCCCGAACTGAACGACAGGTTGGGCAGCCAGGTGCCGACCTGCACGCGTTCAGCCGACCGGGACGTCGTCACCGAACCGAGCCGCTGCGCGAGCGCGGGGCTGTGCTGCTGCGCAAGCTCGACGGCCTGATCGAGCGTTACGGTCGGCTCCTGCACAGCCTGTCCCGCACTTGGAGCCTGCTGAGCGAGCACCGGGTGCGGTGCTGCGATCGTGGCTGCTGCGATCAGTGCGACGAGAGCGCACCGTGTCAGCACGGTGCGCGTGTTGGGAGTCATGCTACTGGTTCTCCTGAAGCTTCTTGCAGGCCTCTTCCTGGCGCTCACGCTTCTGACGACGTTCGGCGCGCCTGCGATCGGCCTCTGCCTGCTGCTCAGATGTGAGTACGTTTCGAATCTCGGCACGCGCCGAGTCCACGATCTGCTCCATGCGCGGACCGTTTTCGGCCCAGAACAGGTCCACCTGCTGCTTGCGCACTTCCAGAATCGCGTCGATGCGTGCCTTCTGGCTCGCATCCACCCCAAGGCTCTCGTAGTAGTTCCCGCGGTTGCGGTCGCGGTCCTCGCACTCGGGCTCGTCCGCCCGCGCGCTGTCACCGCGACCGGAGAGCTGTGCGACCGAGTATCCGCCGAGGCCACCGACTGCGAATGTCGCAGCAAGCAGCAATGCACCGGCGAACCGCAGCCGACCCGCTGCATTCGCTACCATCATCGTCCGTCTCCGATCAATGCCATCTCGAGATCACTCACCGTGGGATCCCGCTCCTCGTCGATCCACTGGAGTGCCGGCTCGGCGACGCCGAGCTGGTGCGCCACGCCATGGTTCACGCTCGGCGACGCATCACCGACGCTCTGCAGCAGCGCGCCGGTCGCGATGATGCCGACCACGGCCGCTGCGGCGAGCGCGGGCCGCAGCCACTGGCCGAGGACGACGAGAACGCCGTCGCGCTGTGCACGACGCGCCAGCTCCGGCGCGGCCGCTCGCATGATCGAGCGGACCCGCGCCTCGAAGCGATCCGCGTCCATGGAGAGCGCGTTGAGATCGATACGTTCGGGCTCCATCAGCCCTCCCTTTCCTGTTCCGGCTTCAGCAGAACGCGCAACGCGCGTCGGGCCTGAAAGAGATGGTGGCGCACGGTGCCTTCCGGCATGCCGAGCAGCTCACCGATCTCGCGATGCTTCCATTCCTCCAGATCGTGCAGCAGCACGATCTGCCTCTGGTGCTCGGGCAGCGTGTCGAGCGCGGCACTCAACTGGTCCCGCAGCGCCGACCGTTCCGCGTCGCGACCAGGGTTCGCGTCGCCTGCCGCATCGACCACCCATTCGAGTGGCGCTGCAGCACGTACCCGCTGCTTGCGCAGCGCGCTCAGCGCGCGATTCCGTACGATCCGGAGCAGCCACGCACCGAACCGATGAGGCTCGGCAAGCGTATCGAGCTGCTGCAGTGCAGCGACGAACGAGTCCTGACAGACATCGTCTGCATCCGCCGGATCGCGGAGCACACCAACGGCGACGGTATGGGCGGCATTCAGATGCCGGCGCACCAGCGCCTCGAATGCTGACTCGTCGCCGGCACGGGCACGAGCGACCAGTCCGGCGTCGCCTACATTCATCGCCTGCATTATCGACGCGCCAGCCCTGTTGAGCGTTGGAAACGAGCGCAGCGGGCAGGTATGCCGCAGCCAGCGTCAGACACCGGTGCGGGCAGGCGCGTTCCAGTCATGGCAGGAAGAAATGCGGTGCGCCGCGGGGTGGACGGGCGCTGGCGGACCTGCTCACTGCAGGCGACCGGGCTCCGTGACGGCCGGGCATTCGGCAATTCTGCCCGGTGGTCGCCGGGGGTGGGTCAGGACTGGCCGCGTGTCGTTACCTCGATCACGCCGCCGACATGCCCGGTGCCATAGCGCGTGGTCGCGTCGCTCGCGCTGAGGAAGCGCATTTCCTGCACGTCCATGCTGCGCAGGCTGCGCAGCACGTCCGGCGTGCCGTAGCGCACGCCGTTCACGTATACGACCGGAAGGCTGGAGCTGGGATCCTGGATCGAGGTCTGGCCTCGCGGCGACAGGAAATGCGGCCGCAGTTGCTGTACTACTTCGTACGCCGTGCTGACGTTGACCGATTCGATCTCTGCCCGCGTGATCAGGTTGCGTGCGCCGAGGGATCGGCTCCTGCCGCTGCTGGCGCAGGCACTCACGAGAAGCGCAAGCAGCACGAGATAGGAAATCCGCCGAATCATCGGATGGCTCCGTCAGGGGTATGCGCGATTCTACCGCCGCGAGCGCTTCGGCCGCAACGGGATCGGGACGGATCTGCGCCGGCGATGCGTTGCGGCGCGTGGGACACGGATGTACGGTTCCCTACACCTCACAAGGATGCGCCCGGCACCGCACGCCGATTACGCGTGCGGCCGCCGTCGCCAATCACGCCCGGAGAAGCTCATGCGCCTGCACTGTCGCAGCACCGTCGCATCTCTGCTCCTGCTCGTGGCCACTGCCGCCAGCGTCAGCGCCCAGCGCCCGAACGCCGAGGCACTCAAGCGCGAAGTCGCGAACGAGGTAGCGAGCATGCAGAAGCTCACGCAGGAGATCGTGGACATGGTCTTCTCGCTGGGTGAGCTCGGCTTCCAGGAGTTCGAGACACTCGACTACCTGACGGGCATCCTCGAGAGGGAAGGCTTTACGGTCGAGCGCGGCTGCGCGGGTATGCCCACGTGCTACGTCGCCACATTCCGCCACGGCAGCGGCGGTCCGGTCATCGGGATCATGGGCGACATCGACGGGCTGCCGGAGACGTCGCAGACGCCGGGCATCCCGTGGCACGACCCGCTGATCGAAGGCGGCCCGGGCCACGGCGAGGGGCACAACAGCGCGCCCGCGGTGGACCTCGTCGCCGCGATCGCGACCAGCCGCATCATGACGAAGTACGACATCCCGGGCGAGATCCGTGTGATCCCGGGCGTTGCCGAAGAGCTGGTCGCGAGCCGGACGTACATGGTGAATGCGGGCATGTTCGAGGACATGGACTTCATGCTCTCGACGCACGTGTCCAGCAACATGTCCACGGTCTGGGGCATCAGCGGCTCGGGCCTCGTCTCGACGATGTTCACCTTCGAGGGGCGCTCCGCTCACAGCGCGGGTTCGCCGTGGGCCGGCCGCAGCGCACTGGACGCGGTCGAGCTGATGAACATCGGCTGGAACTTCCGGCGCGAGCATCTGCGCCTGCAGCAACGCTCGCACTACATCATCGCGAATGGTGGCAGCCAGCCGAACGTCGTGCCATCCGAAGCCAGCGTCTGGTACTACTTCCGCGAGCTCGACTACCCGCGTATTCGCGAGCTGCACGAGCTCGGGCGAACCATGGCGACTGCCGCCGCCGCAATGACATCGACCGAAGTGACCGAGCGGGTGCTCGGCGCCGCGTGGCCACAGAACTACAGCAAGCCGATGGCCGAGGCGATGCACGCGAACATCGTCGCCGTCGGCATGCCGGAATGGAGCGAGGCCGACATCGCGCTCGCGAAAGCCGCACAGCGCGAGCTCGGCCGCGACACGACGGGCCTGCGCAACGACGTACCCGATACACTCCAGGAAGCCGACCAGGGCATGGGCGGTGGCAGCGACGACATCGCTGAAGTGTCGTGGGTCGTACCCACGGTACGCCTGCGTTATCCCGCGAACATTCCGGGCATGACCGGCCACCACTGGTCGAGCGGCATCGCGATGGCCACGCCCATCGCACACAAGGGCTCGAACTACGGTGCACGTGTCGTCGCACGCACTGCCGTGGACATGCTCGTCGACGCCCGGCTGCGGCAGGAGACGAAGCGCTACTTCGACGAAGTACAGACAAAGGACTATCAGTGGGAATCACTGATCCCGCTGGACACGCCGCCGCCGGTACATCTCAACCGTGAACGCATGGCCGGCTACCGCGCTCAGCTCGAGGGGCTGCGGTACGATCCGGCGCGGTACGGCACGTACCTCGAGCAGCTTGGTGTCGAATACCCGACTGTTCGGCGGCCCTGACCTGTTCATCAACCGCTGAGCGCGCGAAGGACGCTGAGGTTCAACAGCAACGGAATTTTACGACTGAGGACACAGCGGACACGGAGTCTGCGTTGGCTGCGTGAAGCGCAGCGACAGTTGCGGATTTCTTTTTTGGGTTGCTTTCCGGACGGCGAAGGTTGATCGCGTTGCGTCACCTGCGTGGACGTGGAAGCTGACTACAACAAGGGTATGCCAGCTGTGCATCGCAACAGCGGATTCGCGGTGAGTTGCTCCGTGTTCTCTGTGCCCTCTGCGGTAGAAGAATTCCGTTGCTGTTGGTTTCTCAGCGCCCTTTGCGCCCTCAGCGGTTAGACTGGAGTTCTATCGAGGTGGCAGGACATCGTGCCCGGCCAGGTCCCGGTAGGTGGCATAGCCGCCGCTGCGAACCCGGTCGATGAAGCTGCCGGCGGGTTGCGCGAGCTGGACGCTGCCATAGCCGGGAACGGCATGGCTGGCGAGTGAGGGTGGGCCGCCGCGGAAGACGGAGCGGATGAAGAGGGCGTCGTCGTGCCAGGGGAGCCGGGCAACATTGTCGGCGAACGCTCCGAAGGTGCCGCTCCGGAACAGGTAGTACTCGACGTTGGACGTGTAGAACACGCGCACTTCAGTCTCGTCCGCCTGCAGCTCTTCGGCGATCGCGCGCAGCGCATGCGTGCCCGAGAAGTCACCGATGACCGGGATGATCCTGTCCTGCTGCTGCATCTGACGCAGGTACCGGTAGGATGCCTCATCGACGAACGCGCCTGCAGCAACGCCGTTGCGATCCGTTTCTGTCAGGAGGTCGCGCAACGTGGGATAGTGTGCCAGCGGTGCGCGGCCGTGACTTTCGAAACGCAGTGACAGGCCCTGCGCGGCGAACGCCTGGTGTATGCGCGCGATCGTCGCGTGGTCCTCGTCGTCGAGCGGATAGCCGTAACGCTCGATGCGCGCCCGCACATCGCGCTGCACGCGCGCCAGTTCCTCCGGATCCGCCGGCGTGCTGTCGATCCACCTGACGATCTCCTCCAGCGTTTTGTCGCCCTGGTCATCCGGATCCGCCGATGCGACTGCAGACCTGGAACACCGGACGCAGTCTGCGCAGGTGAACCGGCAGAATGGATACTGCCCGATACGGCATCGCGATCGTGCGACGCCAGCGATCGGCCGGTCAGACCGGCCAGGTATGCCACTCGATCCGGGGAGCGTTCGAACAATGCCTTGAACAACAGGTGCACCAGCAGGTTGTCGCGGCGAATGTCCAGAATGTACGCGACATGCGGTCGCAATAGCGCGATGTACGCGAAATTCTGATCGGGGCCGACGCCGATGTACGCACCGCCACCGGCGCGCACGCGCAGTGCGGGCGCCACGTGCAGGTAGGAGCGCTCGTTCGAGATGAGGTTGTCGGTGTCGAAATAGCCGCCCGGCTCGGACAGGCGGAGGATATGCGCGCCGAATGTCGTGTCACGCTGCACGCGCGGGCCGGCCGAAACCAGCTCCCACGGCAACGACTCCAGCGACCGCGGCGGCGCCACGAAGAGTACGCCGCCCAGCACCATGGCCAGTACCGCCGCCACTGCAATCGATCGCGTACGCATGGATGGTCCTCCGCTACGGCCGGAAAATGGAGTATACCGTCGTACTCACGGCTGCGGCAGCATTTTTTTCGTCACGGCGCGCGTTGCGTCCGGCACTGCA
>CAYLME010000001.1:54411-61605 GCA_964384585.1 uncultured Gemmatimonadaceae bacterium
GACCGGACCTGACCGACCGAACCTGGCGGACTGGGCCTGACGGACTGGACCTTACCGGGCCGGATGATCGTAGACGGAGCCTGCATGCGGTATTTCCTCATTTTCGCCGTCATCCTCGTCGTCACCCCGGCCGCAGCCCGGGCACAGGGGATCGCAGTCGAAGGTGGCGGCACCTGGCTCGAGGGGCGCGACGACATGGCGCTCTCCTGGGGCCTCGGGCTGTACCTCCCGACGGGCGATCGCACGATCGCCGGCATCCACTACGTCCAGTGGACGGAGGGCGACGGCACCGACCGGCTCGAGCGCTGCGGCGAGGATGGCTGCCACGGCGCAGGCCTGCACCTGCTCTACCGGGTCGCCGGCAGCACGAGCTACGGCTGGTTCCTCGGCGGCGGAATCGACCTCTACGAGCGCGTGGTGCCCGCGGCGGATGCCGACGAACACGACAGCGAGTACCTGGGTGCCTGGTCCCTTGCCACCCTCGTCGCCCGCGGCATCTCCGACAACCTGTCGGTATACGCACGTGGGGTCATTAGCTCCCGCACCCCCGAGATCGACCTGCGCAGCGCGTACGTCCACGTCGGCCTGGTCGTCCGCCCCTTCTGAGCCGCCGCGCGTCATCTTCATCGTACAGTATTGACTGTACGATCTGGATTGTTTATGGTTCGCGCGTCGGGCTGACCAGGAGTGGACGGTATGGGTATGGACGAACGGACCGAGCAGTTCCTAGAGCGGATGGGGCAGCTTTTCGAAGCGGAGGCCGGACCGCGGATCGCGGGCCGGCTTTTTGGGTTGCTGGTACTGACGCCCGGTGCGCTGTCGCTGGACGAGATTGCCGAGGAACTGCGGGTGAGCAAGGCAAGTGTGAGTGCGAACGCGCGCTTGCTGGAGTCGATGCACATGATCAGCCGGGTTACGCGGCCTGGTGATCGACGCGACTACTACGAGGTGACGGAAGACACGCAGCGGCGCATGATCGAGATGCGCATGGAGCGGCTGCAGCAGTTTCGCGAGGTGTTCGAGCAGGGGCTCGACACGGCAGCGGCGGAGGAATCGGTGGTGCGTGAGCGGCTGCGGTCATTCGGCCGTTCGTTCGAGGTGATTACGGACATGATGCGCCGGTTGCGCGAGGACCGTGATGCGGTCGCGCCGGGCGGATCACGGGGGAACATATGAGAGTGAGGACGTGGCTGGCGGCGGTGGTCGGGTTCGGTCTGCTGATGGCGCCGGACATGGCATCTGCGCAGGTCGTCGCGGCGCGTGACACGATCGGGCTGAGCCTGGAGGAGGCGCTCGATCGGTCGCTCGAGCGTTCGGAAGAGGTCCGTATCGCTGCAGCGCAGGCGGATCGTGCCGGGGCGGAGGTGGGTGTTGCGCGCTCGAACCTGCTGCCGCAGGTGAACACGCAGCTGGCCTACACGCGCACGCTGCGCTCGGTGTTCCAGGGAGGCGGCTTCGAGATCCCGGACAGTCTTCGTTTCGAGCCGGACAGCGCGGCGTCGGTAAGCGAGCGACTGCGCTATCTCGAGGAGAACGTACCGAATGCCGCCTTCGAGTCGCTGGGCAGCCTTTTCACGAATCTCCCGTTCGGCCAGGAGCACGCGTGGAACGCCATTGCGACGCTGCAGCAGCCATTGTTCGCGCCGGCGGCCGTATCGGGCGTGCAGCTGGCGCGCCGTGCGGCGGAAGCGGCGCGCGCGTCGTACGAGGAAGCGGTATCGGATGTGACGTTGCAGGTGACGCAGGCGTACCTGAACGCGGTGCTGGCTGAGCAGACGGCCGAGATCGTTGCGGCGAGCGTCGAGCTTGCGCAGGCGCACCTGGCGCAGGTTCGCCTGCAGTTCGATGCAGGCGTTGCATCCGAGCTGGACGTGCTGCGTGCGGAAGTCGAGCTGGAGAACCTGCGACCGCAGCTGGCGCAGGCGAACAACGGGCGCGACCTCGCGGTTGCGAACCTGAAGCGGCTGGTGAACATACCGGCGAGCACGGAAGTGCGGCTGACGACATCGTTGACGGGCGCGGGCGCACTGGAAGCAATGGCGGTCGACCTTCCCACGCTCGCGGAAGCCGACGCGGTACTGGACAGCCGTGCGAGCGTGCGTGCGGCGCGTGCGAACGTCGCGATGATGGAGGAACAGGCGGACATCGCACGCTCTGCGTTCCTGCCTTCTGTCTACCTGCAGGGCAACATGGCACGCCAGGCGTTCCCCAACGGCTTCATGCCGGGCGGCAACGACTGGCGTGATGACTGGAACGTCGGCTTCGCCGTGAGCTGGCCGTTGTTCCAGGGCATGCGTCGCAAGGCCGAGGTCGATGCGGCGAACGCGCAGGTTCGCCAGGCGGAGCTGCAGACGGCACAGCTCGAGGAGGGCGTGCGTCTCGAGTATGATGGTGCACTGCGCGAGCTCGAGCGTGCGCGTCTGCAGATGGACGCCGCCGGCACGACGGTGGGTCAGGCTCAGCGCGTCTATGAGCTGACCGAGCTGCGCTTCCGCGAGGGTCTCGCTACGCAGCTCGATGTATCGGATGCACGGCTCGCGCTTCAGCAGGCGCGACTGAACGAAGTAACGGCATACCACGATTATCATCTCGCGCTGGTGAATGCGCTGCGCGCGCTGGGCCGGCCGGCAACGGAGCTGGTCCGCTGAGCGGATCGTGGAATCGACAATGAGAACGGAACGACACGTGACCATACAGAACAGTCAATCGATGCGCGCCGGCGCAGTGCTCGCTCTCGTCGCGCTTCTTGCCGCGTGTGGTGGATCTGACCAGCAGGCGCAGGCGACGGTGGACACTTCGGACGTCATCGTGCTGCAGCCGACCGACGTCGCAACTGCACAGCTCGAGAGTGTTGCGCAGGGCGTGCTGCTGACGGGCACGCTGAATCCGTATCGCATCGCGGAAGTGCGCGCACAGGTGCCGGGCATGGTTTCGGCGATCCGCGTGGATCGTGGCGATCCCGTGTCGGCGGGCCAGGTGATGGCCGTGCTCGACGCGCAGGGCATCCGCAGTTCTGCGGCGGGCGCGCGAGCGCAGGTAGCGGCGGCAGAGGCGAACCTCGCGCTGGCGCAGCAGCGCTACGAGTCATCGCGCAAGCTGTATGAGGCGGGTGCGATTTCGCAGATCGACTTCCAGGCGGCACAGGCGGCGCTCGAAGCCGCGCGCGGCCAGCTTGCCGCGGCGCAGGCGCAGTCGGCGAGCGCTTCGGAATCCGCACGACAGGCCACGATCACCGCGCCGTTTGCCGGCGAGGTGAGTTCACGGATGGTGAACGTGGGTGAGGCCGTCAATCCGGGGCAGGCGCTGTTCCAGGTCGTCAATTCGACGGCGCTCGAGCTTGCGGGTCAGATCCCGGTGCGCGCGGCGTCCAGCGTGCAGCGCGGTCAGCCCGTCGAGTTCACGATCGACGCGTATCCGGGCCAGGTCTTCGTTGGTGAAGTCGAGCGCGTGGAGCCGATCGCGGACCCGACGACGCGCCGTGTCGGCGTGTACCTGCGCATGCCGAATACGGGTCGCACGCTGGTCGGCGGGTTGTATGCGACGGGCCGCATCGTGACCGGCGCGCAGGACAGCGTCATCGTCGTCCCGGCGCAGGCGGTGCGCGAGCAGGGTGGCGGCACACACGTGTGGGTGATCGCCAACGACGTACTCGAGCAGCGGCCGGTTACGGTCGGCAGCATGGATCGGTCGCGCGGTACGGCAGGAATCGTGTCGGGCCTGCAGCCGGGTGAGCAGGTGCTGATTGCACCGGGCAATGCCCGTGCTGGCACGCAGGTTCGTATCAGTGGCGTGCCGGCAGCGAGCCCGGCGGAAGCAGAGCCGGAGGCACAGCGATGAGTCATGACAACGGGTCGCGTGATGCGACGCCTCATGGACCGACGCCGCCTGAGCGCGGCCCGACGGGCGCTGACCACCAGGAAGCGCTCGGTGGTGGCCTGAGCGGCACGTCGATCCGGCGGCCAATTTTCACGCTGATGATGATGCTCGGCCTGATCGTGCTGGGCCTCTTCAGCTACAACCGACTGCCGATCGACCAGTTCCCGGACGTCGAGATTCCGGTCGTCGCCGTGCAGACGATCTATCCGGGTGCGAGCCCGGAGACGATCGAGCGCGAGGTGACGCGCCCCATGGAAGAGGCGTTCAACCCCGTCGAGGGCGTGGACCGGATCTCGTCGAACTCGCTCGAGGGTGCGTCACTCATCATCGTCGAGTTCGAGCTCGGCCGTGACAACGACCAGGCGGCCCAGGACATCCGTTCGCGCATCGAAGGCATCCGGCGGACGCTGCCGCAGAGTATCGAGGAGCCGATCGTCAGCAAGTTCGACTTTGCGGCCCAGCCGATCCTCTCGCTGGCGCTCGCATCGAACAACCTGAGCGTGCCCGACCTGACGCGCCTTGCCGACGAGGACGTGCGGCGCGCGATCGAGTCGGTGTCCGGTGTCGGTAACGTCGACGTTGCGGGCGGCCTGTTGCGCGAAGTGCGCGTGTTCGTCGATCCGACGCAGCTCGATGCCTACGGCATCTCGACCGGCGAGGTGATCGGCGCACTGCAGCGCCAGAACATGGAGATCCCGGCGGGCCGTGTGGAGCGGGGTGTGTCGGAGGAGCTCGTGCGTGTCACGGGCCGCGTCCAGGACGCGAGCGATTTCGAGAATGTCATCGTTGCAACACGCAACGGCATGCCGATCCGGCTCAGCCAGGTCGCGCGCGTGCTCGATGGCACCGAGGAGGAGCGATCGGTCGCGCTCGTCAACGAGCGCCGGGCAGTGTCGCTCGACGTAGTGAAGATCTCGGGCGCAAACACGGTCCAGGTCGCCGACGAGGTGAAGGAGCTCATGGGTGAGCTGCAGACGACGCTGCCGCAGGGTGTCGAGCTGATCCTCGTGCGTGACAACTCCGAGGTCATTCGCCACTCCGTCGAGGACGTGATCTTCGAGCTCATACTCGGCGCGATCCTGACGATCATCGTCGTCATGCTGTTCCTGAACGACTGGAAGGCGACGGTAATCACCTCGCTTGCACTGCCGGTTTCCGTGATCTCCGCGTTCATCCTGATGAACGCGCTGGGCTTCACGCTGAACGTACTGACGCTGATGGGCCTCTCACTCTCCATCGGCATCCTGATCGACGACGCGATCGTCGTGATCGAGAACATCGTGCGGCATCGCGAGATGGGCGAGGACCATTTCACTGCTGCCGGTCTCGGCACGCGCGAGATCTTCCTCGCGGTCATGGCGACCACGCTCTCGATCGTTGCGGTGTTCGTGCCCGTCGCGTTCATGGGCGGCATCATCGGCCGGTTCTTCTTCCAGTTCGGCATGACAGTCGCCTGGGCGGTGCTCGTATCGCTGTTCGTTTCGTTCACACTGACACCGATGCTCTCCGCCTGGTGGGGCGTCGAGCCGCAGACGGCAGGTCAATCGAAGAACCCGCTGTCACGGCTGATCGCTCGTTTCAACCGCTGGTTCGACCGGCTGGCGGACCGCTACCGCGCTGTCATCGAATGGGCACTCAACCACCGCAGGGCGACGCTCGGCATCGCAACCGCTTCGTTCGTCGGTGCGTTCCTGCTGTTCCCGTTCATTGGCGGCGGCTTCATGCCGGAGTCTGACGAGGGTGCGTTCGCCGTAGCGTTCGAGACACCGGAAGGCAGCTCACTGGCATACACGGAGTCGAAAGCGCGCCAGATGATCGATGTGCTCCAGCAGTTCGAGGAGATCGATTACCTGTACACGACGATCGGCGCGGGCGCGACGGGGACCGTCACCACCGGCAACATCTACGTTGCACTCACCGGCCTGGGTGAGCGCGATCGCAGCCAGCAGCAACTGATGGTGGCGGCGCGCGAGGCACTGCGTCCCGTGTTCGGCGTGCAGACCGCGATCATCGCCGCGGACAACATGGCGCAGAAGCCGCTGCAGGTGCAGATCATGGGTCCGGATGTAGACGAACTGCAGCGCCTGTCCGACGAGGTCGGCGAGCGCATGGCGCAGATCCCGGGCGTCGTCGATATCGAGCAGTCGCTCGGCCAGCCGCGTCCGGAGTACCGCATCGACGTGAACCGCGACCTCGCGAGTGAGCTCGGCCTCGACATCGGCCAGATCGCGGCAACCGTTCAGCCGCTGCTCGCGGGCCAGATCGCAACGACGTGGCAGGACCCGTCGGGTGAGGAGCGCGACGTCGTCGTGCAGGTCGCGCCGGAACAGCGCGCGTCGGTCGACAACCTCGAATCGCTGCCGATCGCGACGAGCACCCGCTCGGATCTCGGCGCGGCCGCCACCGTACCGCTCGGCCAGATCGCACGCATCGAGCGCGGATCCGCACCGGCACAGATCGACCGCATCGATCTTGCGCGCGTCGCGACCGTCAGCGCCTCCCTGCTGCCGGATCTGTCCGTGTCCGAGGCATCGGCCGCCGTGCGAGCGGCAACGGCCGAGATCGGTGAGCAGAATCCTGCATATCAGATCCGGCTGGGCGGTGAGACGGAGCAGCTCGAGGAGACCGCGGGCTACGTCATCGAGGCGATCCTGCTCGCGATCATCCTGATCTTCCTGATCCTGGCGTCACAGTTCGAGTCGCTGACGCAGCCGTTCGCAATCATGCTCGCACTTCCGCTTTCGCTCGTGGGCGTGCTGCTCGCGCTGCTGCTTACGGACGACACGCTGAACATGATGTCGATGATCGGTGTGATCATGTTGATGGGACTCGTGACGAAGAATGCGATCCTGCTCGTGGACAACGCGAACGAGCGACGGTCGCTCGGCGCCGACCGGTACACGGCACTGGTCGAAGCCGGACGCGTGCGACTCCGGCCGATCATCATGACCACGGCCGCAATGATCTTCGGCATGCTGCCCATCGCACTCGCGATCGGTCAGGGCGGCGGATTCCGTGCACCCATGGCGCGCGCCGTGATCGGCGGGCTGATCACTTCGACGCTGCTCACGCTGATCGTGATTCCGGTAGCGTACACCTACTTCGATGACTTCGGCACCTGGCTGAAGCGACGACTGATGTCGGAGGAACGTGAGCGGGAGATCCACGAGGAGCAGGCGCATGCGGGACTGGCGCCGGAACCGGTGTGGGGCGGGGACTGATACTGCTGGAACAGCGGGCGTGGGTGGTGGGTGTCGCATGCGCTTTGCGCATGCTGGGTGGGGGCACGGCGGGTTGGACTGCGGGTGAGGGGACTGC
>CAYLME010000001.1:61705-79085 GCA_964384585.1 uncultured Gemmatimonadaceae bacterium
GGTGAGGGGACTGCGGCGAGGGGCGGCGGGTCGAGTGATCGGCCCGCCGTTTTCTTTCGTCAGTCCGCGTAGAGCGTGCGATAGATATAGGTGTTGGTCTGGACGATCCGGACGTAGTCGCGGGTTTCGTCGAACGGGATGCGTTCGATGAACAGGTCGCGATCGGAGCGTTCCGGGAAGGAGCGCCAGCGGCCGAGGCGGCCGGCGCCGGCGTTGTAGGCGATCAGCACGTCCTCGACGCGACCGTTGTAGCTGCGCAGGTGGTCGGCCAGGATGACGGTGCCGATGCGGATGTTGATGGCCGGGTCGGTCAGCATCTCATCCTTGTAATTGCGGATGCCGAGACGCGCGGCGACGGCCTTGCCCGTGCGCGGCATGACCTGCATCAGACCGATCGCGCCGGGGCCGCTCTTCGCCTTCGGGTTGAACAGCGACTCCTGGCGCATCAGCGCGACGACGAAGTACGGATCCAGCCCGTTCCGTCGGGCTTCGCGCTCGATCAGGTCGCGATAGGGGAACGGGTTGATAATGCGTAGCAGGCGCGCGTCGCGCGTGTCGCTGCTGCGCTCGATCGCGCGACCGATCAGGACGGCACGCAGGTGCTCGCCGCGCTCGTGCAGCGCTTCGGCAAGGCTGTAGAGGACGTCGCGATGATCGATGTACTGCTCCTGCAGCCGGTCCAGCTCGTAGTTCGCGGCGTCGGTCATGCCGAGCGCGCTCAGCAGGTCGTAACGGAGCAGCGCATTGCGTGCACGCCGCGGCGTGTTCTCGTCGTTGGCGGTACCGGGCGCAATCGCCGGCTTCGGCGCATCCAGCAGTTCGGCCGCACGCATCCCGTAATACGTGAGCGGATCGAGCTTCAGCACGTTCTGCAGGAGTTCCTGCGCGCTCGAGGTGTCACCCGTGGAGCGGTGTGACAGAGCAGCCCAGAAATCGAGCCGCTGCCGCCGCACGCCCTTGCCGGGCGCTCCACTGAACGCACTCGCCGCGGCGAGTGCCTCACCCGCCAGGTACTGCAGCGCACCGAAGCGCACGGCTGCTTCATGGCCGCGCGGCGACTCGGGGTCTGCTGAAGCACCGCGCCGGTAGAAATCGCGCGCGGCCGATGTGCGGCCGTCGTCATGCGCGATGTCGCCGAGCACGAAGAGCGCTTCTGCCGCGATCGGACCTTTGCCGTTTACACGATCGATCGCCCGCGCCAGGGTCGCGCGTGCATTCGTCTCACGGCCGGCACGGTACTGTGCGCGTCCCGCGATCAGCAGCGCCTCGCCGGCCAGCTCCGGGGCCACCTGCAGTGCAGCCAGCCGCAGCATCCGCTGCTCGGCCCTCACGTTCTCACGTCGCTCGAACAGCGTACGACCGATCTGGAGGCGCAACGCATTGCGGCCGTCGGCGGTACCGCCGCGACCCTCCAGGTACGCGTCCAGGTTGCTCAGCCCGCGATCGAGATTGCCGTGGCGCAGGTAGACGATGCCGATCCGCCGACGGTCGTCCAGCGTCAGCCCGCTCATCCCGGTCAACGCACGCATCGCATCGACGGTGCGCGTCGCACCAGGGAACGTGTCTGCCGCAGCGCGGAAAGCCGCCCGTGCGCCTGCCTGATCGCCAGCGAGCAGCAGCAGCTCGCCACGCGTGACGATCGCGTCCACGCGTTCGCCTGCCGGAACCGGATTCGCCGCCGTCGCGGCTTCGGCCGCACCACGCACGTCCTTTGCTTCGCGATGCGCACGCACCAGCGAGCGCCAGCCACGGTCACGGGCCAGCGCCTCGTCCGTCTCGGCGAGCAGCCGCTTCACGTCCGCCACGGAACCGGCGCGACCCGCAGCGTCCGCCGCGAGCAGCCGCGCCCAGTCGCCGAATGCAGGCAGGAGCGTCGCGACCTGCTCGAAGCGCGCCGTTGCCTCGTTCAGGTTGCCCGCTTCGCGCGCACGAACACCCGCGCGCAACAGCACGAGCGCGCTGTCGCGATCCGCCGCATCATTCGATGTGAGGAGGTATCGATCCAGATGGACCGGAGCCAACGGTGCCTCGGTGTGGACGGCCGCTTCGTCACTCGGAGGTATGACGCGCGAACCGCCCAACCCGATGCCCAGAGCGAGGGCCGGCAGAACGAAACGAATCGCGTACGATCTGATCGTTCCGACCGAGGCCCGCCGGTTCCGGTTCTTCTTCACTGCCCTGCCACGCCGTTTCACGCGCGGCCCGCTACTGCTTCCGCCGTACGCCTGATGGCGCTGTGCCGCGGTCCTACCAGCAGCACCGAATGCCTTGCGTGGAGCGTCAGACGCTCGGCCGTCGTGCCTACCGACAACGGCTGATAGCCGGACGAACCATGACTGCCAACCACCAGCAACGCGGGCCGACAGCGGTCCGCATACCGCGCCAGCTCCGCCCACGCACTGCCGAATCGCACGTCCAGCGCATCCTCGGCCATCGCGGCTTCATCCAGCCAGCCGCGCGCAGCGCTCGATGGCCGCCAGGTCTGCGACGATCCCGATTCGACCACGTGGACGACCCGGACACCACAGCCGAGCAACTCGGCCAGCCGCCGCGCTTCTTCCAGCGCCGCCGCGGACCCGGGCGAAAAATCCGTCCCGACGAGCACACATCCCTCGTCCACAGTCCACCTCCCGCGTCTGCGCTCACGCGACGTGCGTGACACGTCCCTATAAGCAACGCACGGACCATAGTGTAAATTGCGGTCCCACAACGCTTTACATTAACAGTCAAAAATGCGGAGTGCGGCGTTACGCCACACTGGAGGCAGATTCCGGCAGAGAATGCGGCGAATCGGCATGTGGCGAGGTGCTACACGCTGGGGCATAGCGGGGCAGCCGTTTATTCCTCGCGGTACTCCTCCAGCTTGCGGTATAGCGTCTTCCTGTCCAGGCCGAGGATCTCTGCAGCGCGCGACTTGTTGCCGCCGGTGGACCGCAGCACCTCGAGGATGTAATCGCGCTCGAGTTCACGGAGCGGCAGGAGTCGTCGCGATGCCTCGGCGACCCTCGAAGCCGTGGTCGCGGCGTCCTGGACGCGCTGCGGCAGGTCGTCGGGGTGGATCTCGCCGGTCACGGAGAGTGCTGCGGCGCGCTCGATGGTATTGCGGAGTTCGCGGACGTTGCCCGGCCACGCGTGAGCGCTCAGCAGCGCCATCGCGGCGGGTGCGATGGTGCGGCCTGCTGCGAAGTGTTCGGCAAGAAGCGGAATGTCGGCCGGGTGTTCGCGGAGCGGCGGCATGTGGATGTGCAGCACATTGAGCCGCCAGTAGAGGTCGGAGCGGAAGAGACCGTCGTCCACGCGCTGTTCGATGTCGCGGTTGGTCGCGGCGATGATACGCACGTCGACACTGCGCGACGCCGTTGCACCGACCCTGCGCACCTCGCCGGCTTCGAGTGCGCGCAGCAGCTTGGGCTGCAAGGGCGCAGGCATCTCGGCGATCTCGTCGAGGAACAGTGTCCCGCCGTCGGCCACCTCGAACAGCCCCGGCTTGTCGCGGTCGGCACCACTGAAGGCGCCCCGCACGTGACCGAACAGCTCGGACTCGAGCAGGTTCTCGGGCAGTGCTGCGCAGTTGACGGCAACGAATGCCTTGCGGCCGGATGCGTGGTGCAGACCGCGCGCAACGAGCTCCTTGCCGGTGCCGCTCTCGCCGGTCACGAGCACGGGCAGATCGGAGGTCGCGGCGCGTGCGATGAGGGCATAGACCTCCTGCATCGCGCGGCTCGCGCCGACGAATCCGGGCGGTGCCTCCGGCCGGCCACGTCGCGCGCGTGCGATCTCGCGGCGCATGCGGCTCTCGTCGAGGGCCCGATCGATCGCGAGCAGCAGCTCATCGGATCCGAACGGTTTCGTCAGGTAGTCGTGCGCGCCGGATTTCACCAGCTCGATCGCGGAATCGATCGCGCCGAACGCAGTGATGATGATGACATTCAGCTCGGGCCGATGCGTGCGCACTTCGCGCAGCAGCTGTTGTCCGCGCATGCCGGGCAGGACCAGGTCGGTGATGACCAGGTCTGCGTCTTCCTGAGCGCCGAGTGCTGCGAGTGCGTCGTCCGCGGTCGCGAACGTCGTTACCTCATACCCCGCCTCGGCGACCACCTCGCCGAGGTACTGCCGCAGCTCCCGGTCGTCCTCGACGATGATGATGCGTTCCGCCGGCGTCGTCGCTGCGGACTCCGCCTGCGCAGTCGAACGCGCGTTCACACGACCTCCTGCGCGAGCGTGGCGGGCAGCGTCACGCGGAACACTGCGCCACGCGTGCCATCGCGCACGCTGTTGAACGCCTCGATATGGCCGCCATGTTCTTCGACGATGCTGCGGGCCACCGCGAGTCCGAGCCCGGTACCGGTCTCGTCGGCCTTCGTGGTGACGAAAGGATCGAAGATCGCCTCGAGAATGTTGTCGTCGATGCCCCCTGCATTGTCCTCCACGTCGATGGTGACACCGGCGGCTGTGTCGGCCTGCACGTGAAGCCTCAGCTGGGGATCCTCACGGCCGCGCAGCGCCTGCAGCGCGTTCAGCAGCAGGTTGATGAACACCTGGTGCAGCAGGTCGGCGTCGCCATGGACGGCAACGTCCGTGCTTCCGGTGCGCTGCACTGTCACGCGGTCCGCATTGATCTCCGCCGCGAGGAACTCGAGCAGGTCGTCCAGCAGCCGGTCGAGGCTGAGCGTGTCCATCCGTGGTTCGCGGCGGCGCGCGTAGTCGAGCAGGTTGCGCACGATGTGCGTGATCCTCTCGATCTGGGCGCTGATGATGCGAAGGTTTCGCTCCGTCCCGGATTCGTGCTCACGTTTGAGCAGCATCTCCGCGCGTCCGCGGATCACGTGCAGCGGCGCCGCGATCTCGTGGGCCAGTCCTGCCGCCAGCGTTCCGAGCGCAGCCATCTTCTCCGTCTCGCGCAGCCGTCGCTCGAGTGCGAGCCGCTCCTCGGCCTCCCGCTCGATCCGGCCGCGCGCCGCTTCGAGCCGGTCCGCCATGTCATTGAACTCGCGCGCCAGCACACCCAGCTCGCCGGGCCCGACCCGCTTGTCGATGCGGTGCGCAAGCTCGCCGCTGCCGAGCGCGCGTACTCCGGTCACGAGACGATCGAGCGGCCGCGCCACCAGTCGCTGGACCAGCCACAGGATCAGAACGGTCATCGCTACGGCCAGCAGCGCGGTGCTCAGGATGTAGCGCTCCCGGGTCTGTCGCTTCTCGGCCTCCACGAACGCGAGCGTCTGGGCGACCTCGATGGCACCGACGATCTCGCCGTCCTGGCGCAGGGCCCGGACCACGGAGTAGACGCGTTCCCCCTCGAAATCGCGCAGCAGCACCTCGCGGCTACCGGTCGCCACCACCGCCTGGACCGACTGGAGTGGCGCAGTGCGCAGTGAATCGACGGTCTGGGAGACGAGTCGGACGCGCGCCGCGGTGTCGTATACGACGACACCGTAGATGGTCGGCTCCTGCGTGATTCGGTCGATGATCGCCTGCATCTCGGGGTCGCTGCCGCTGCGGGCGGCCGCCTCGAGCGCGAGACCGAGCGCGACGGCATAGGCATTCGTCTCGCGGCGAGCCTCCTCCGTCAGCGTCTTCTCGCGCTGCCGTTGGGACTGCCATGTGCCGAACGCCATGACGGCGACGACCGTCGCCAGCAGCGGCAGCAGCAGTCGCGTTCCGAGTCGTATCCCCTGTCGCACGTCAGCAACCTAGTCGCTCCGCGCCACGAATTCACGCCGGGCGCCCCCGCAGCACGCCCCGACGGGGGCGAAGCCCACGGTCAGGCACCGGTCGTCGCAGGTCCGAGGCGCCAGCGGCCGGTTCCCAGGGGGCCACGGCGTCCGGGTTCGCAGCGCCCGAACCGCGGTCCGTCCCAGCCGTTCCGGGCGCCCGCCCCACCCAACGCTCGGCCCGCTTCACGCGTCGTACATTGGGCGGGCTTCAACCCGCGTGATTCATTCTGACTTCGTGGTGTTCCCGATGCGATCCGGATCCGGACGACGTCGCGGCTGGTATGCGACGCTCGTCCCTTTGCTCATAGCCCTACCGGCGTCAGCGCAGGACGTCCCCGTAGCCGCGCGCACGGTCTCGTTGCGTGAGGCGCTCGATCTGGCGCGTGCGAGCGCGCCATCGATGATCGCGGCGCAGACCGCAGTCGACATTGCCGGGGCGAACCAGCTCCAGACCCGCGGCTCGCTGCTGCCTACCGTGAATGCGAGCAGCTCCTTCTCGAACTCGAGCAACCAGCGCTTCGACCAGAACACGGGCCGACTCGTTTCCCAGAACTACTCCGCTGCGCTGCAGGCGGGCTACGACATCTTCACCGGCGGTCGCAGGGTAGCGCAGCTGCGCGGCGCCAGTGCGGACGTCGATGCTGCGGAGGCGAACCGGCGCGCCGAGTGGTTCGCGACCACGCTGGTCACCACGCGTGCCTTCTACGGCGCGGCCGCGGCCGATGACATCGTCCGTTCCGCATCCCAGCGGCTCGAGCGTGCGCGCCAGCAGCTGTCGTTCGCGCAGACACGCCTCGAAGTCGGAACGGCGACGCAGTCGGACGTGCTGCGTGCTGAGCTCGAGGTCGGCAACGCGGAACTGGCGCTGATCGACGCGCAGACGTCGCTGCGCAGCGCGATGCTGCAGCTGGGCCGGCTGACGGGCGTCGCGGAGGCGGTCGCCGCCGAGCCGGCCGCACTGCCCACCGAGGCGCCGCCCCTGCCGCCGACCGGTGAGCTGATCCGGCGGGCGTTGGCAGGGTCGCCCGACGTGCTCGCCGCGGAAGCGGAGCTCGACAGCCGCTCGGCCGACCGGCTCGAGTCGCGTCTCGCCTATGTGCCGACCCTCCGGATAACCGGGGGGTATGACTGGTTCTCCTTCGACTTTCCGCCGGATGAGCAGTCGTGGAACCTGCGACTGACGGCATCCATGCCGTTGTTCAACAATTTCGGCCGCGAAGCAGCGGTGCAGCGGGCGAATGCGAACCGGCGAGTGGCCGAAGCGCGGGCGCGTGACACGCAGATTGCGGTGCGCGCTGCGGTCGACGCCGCGGCCAGTGAGGTCCTGGCAGCGGAGCGTCGCGTCACGATCGCCGATCGCGCGGTGGAGCTTGCACGCGAGGACCTGCGCGTCCAGGAGGAGCGCTACCAGATCGGCGCCGCGACGATCCTCGATCTGCAGACGTCGCAGGTCGCGCTGACAGACGCCGAGATTGCGGCAGTACGCACACGACAGGATCTCGGCACCGCCGTCGCACAGCTCGAGGCGGTGCTGGGTGAGACGATAACGGAGGCAAGGTGAGCGGTAGAGCGGCAATGATGCGCGTGCGGGCTGCTGCCCGCACCGGCGTGCTTGGTCTTGCAGTGCTGGGCGTTGCATGCGGCGGCGACGACGAGAATGCGGGAGCGCAGGCGCAGATGCGTGGTGGCGCGAACCAGGTCATCCCCGTCGAAGTGACGACTGTCGAGCGCGGCGAGATCGCACGTTCCGTGAACGTGTCGGGCACGATCGAACCGATCCGCAGTGTCGGCGTCAATGCACAGGTGCCGGGTGCACTTCTCTCGGTGAACGTCGAGGAAGGCAGCCGCGTGCAGCGCGGCCAGACACTGGCCCAGATCGACGACCGTGAGCTGCGTGCACAGGCGCTCTCGGCCGAGGCGCAGCTGGAAGTCGCGCGCAGCGCGTACGAGCGCGCCGAGCAGCTGCGTGATCGCAAGGTCATCACCGTCCCGGAGTACGAGCGCGACCGCGCCGCGTATGCTGCTGCGCAGGCAAGCGTCGACCAGCTGCGCACGCGGCTCGGTTACACCACCGTGCATGCACCCGTCAGTGGTGTGGTCACGGCGAAGCTGGTCGAGGCAGGCGACGTCGTCGGCAACCAGACCCGCCTCTTCGAGGTCGCAGACGTCTCGACCATGGTCGTGCGCGTCGGCGTCTCCGAGCTCGATGTCGTCGAGCTGGCCGTGGGCGACGAGGTCAGCATCATGCTCGACGCGCATCCGGGCCGCACACTTGCCGGCCGCATCCGTCGCGTCTTTCCGTCGGCGAACCCGGACACGCGGCTGGTACCTGTCGAGGTCGCGTTCGACGAGGCGAGCGCACGCGTCGCGCGGCCCGGCTTCCTGGCACGCATCACGTTCCGGCTGAGCGCGCGCGAAGGCGTGCTGCTGGTGCCGGCGAGCGCGCTCGTCGGCGGACAGGGCTCACAGTCGGTCTTCGTGATCCAGGATGATCGTGCGATTCGTCGTACCGTCGAGACGGGTCTCACGTCGAGCGGCCGGGTGGAGATCGTCTCCGGCCTCGATGGCAGCGAGACGGTCGTCACGGCGGGAAGCAACATGCTGCGCGACGGCGCAGTCGTCCGGGTGGGCAACCCGGTTCCCGCTCCGGCCTCACAGGCACAGGCACCGCAGAGCGACTCATGAGCATCAAGGAAAAGCCGCATCACCGCGGCATCTCCAGCCTCGCGATCGTCAGGCCGATCGGTACGCTGATGCTGTGCAGCGTCATCGTGGTGCTTGGCGTGTTCTTCCTCGCGCGACTGCCGCTCGACCTGCTCCCGAGCATCGTCTACCCGAACATCCGGGTGAACGTCTCGAACCGCGGCGTCGAGCCGCAGGTACTCGAGGAAACGGTAGCCAAGCCGCTCGAGGCCGCACTCGCGACGACCGAGGACCTCGTGCGCATCGAGACGGACGTGCAGGAGGGTCGTGTCGGCGTCAACCTGCACTTCGCCTACGGGACCGACATCGACTTCGCACTGCAGGACGCGGCCAAGAACCTGGAGCGCGCACGCGGTCGGCTGCCCGAAGAGGCGGACCCGCCGACGATCTTCAAGTTCGACCCGTCGCAGTCGCCGATCTACGAGGTGGCATTTTCCTCACCCACGCGCGACCTCGTCTCGCTGCGTGACTGGACCGAGTACCGTCTGCGTCCTCAGCTGCTCACCATCGAGGGCGTCGCTTCCGTCGACATCGCAGGCGGCCTGATTCGCGAGATCCAGGTCGTCCTCGACCAGGAACGGTTGCGCTCCTATGGCCTGACCGTCTCGCAGGTGATCGAGGCACTGCGCGCATCGAACCAGGACGTGGCCGCGGGCCGCGTCGCATCACCCACACGCGAGATCGTCGGCAAGACCGCGGGCAAGTTCCGCACGATCACGGACGTCCAGAACGTGCTGCTCTCCGTTCCGGGTGGCGGTCGCATCCCGCTGACCGAAGTCGCCGACGTGCGCGACACGCACGTCGAACAGCGCATGTGGGCGCGGCTGGACGACACACCTGCCGTCAAGCTGTCCGTCCGCAAGCAGCCGAACGTCAATACGGTGTCGGTCGCGGAAGAGGTGGACGCGACGCTGCAGCGGCTGCAGCGCGATCATTTCATCCCCGGCGACATCCGTTACCAGGTCATCCAGGACCAGGCATCGTTCATCAAGTCGTCCGTCAGCTCGGTGCGGGACGCGGCGCTCACGGGCGCGATCCTGGCCATGATCGTCGTGTTCCTGTTCCTGGGCTCGCTTCGCAAGACGTTCATCATCGGTACCGCGATCCCGCTCGCGATGCTCGCGACGTTCGTGATGATGGGCCTGGGCAACCTGACGCTCAACATCATCTCGCTCGGCGGTCTCGCGCTCGGTGTCGGCCTGCTGATCGACAACTCGATCGTGATGCTCGAGAACATCTTCCGCAGACGTGCGGAGGACATGCTGGACCCCGAGGACGCGGCGCATGTCGGCGCGAACGAGGTGCGCAGCGCGGTCATCGCCTCGACGGCAACGAACCTCGCGGCGGTCGTGCCGTTCCTGCTCATCAGCGGGCTTGCCGCACTGATCTTCCGCGAACTGATCCTCACGATCTCGTTCGCAATCTTCGCATCGCTGTCCGTGGCGCTGACACTCGTGCCGATGCTCGCCGCTCAGCTTGCAAAGGTCCGGTTCCAGAGCGGTGCGGACCGGTGGAAGCCGATCGTCGCGTTCGACAACATGGTCAAGCGTGGGCGGAACTGGTACCGCAGCGTCGGCCCCACGGTGATCGGGAAGCGGTGGTTCATCTTCGGCGCGGCGGTCGCTGGCCTGGCCGGCGCCTTCCTGTTGACGCGCAATCTGGGCAATGAGTTCCTGCCACAGGTCGACGACGGCAACGTCGGCATCTTCGTGCGACTGCCTCCAGGTGCATCGGCCGAAGAGACGAACCGCATTTCGCTCGAAGTCGAGCAGATGATCCGCGAGATGCCGCACGTCCAGAGCATTTTCGCCGTGGCCGGCGGGTTCCTGTTCGGCGGCTCGACGAGCGAGAACGCGGGACGCGGCAGCATCGACATCGTGCTCGCGCCGTCGAGTGAGCGCGACATGAGCGCACAGGTCTGGGTGCAGACCCTGCAGACGCGCATCGACGAGCGAGGGTTCCCGGGCGCACGCGTGTTCGTGCGGCCGCCGCGGATCCGCGGACTGCGCACGAATACGTCCGGTTCCGACGTCGCCATCATGATTCAGGGCGACGAACTGGCCGTGCTGCAGCAGCTGGGCGAGGAGATCGCGGCGCGGTCGCGCGGCATCCCGGGTCTCGAGAACATGCAGGCGTCGGCCGACGAGGCGAGCCCCCAGCTCACGATCGAGCTGGACCGCGAGCGCGCGTCCTATCTCGGGCTGAACGTTGCGACTGTCGGCCAGACGCTGCGGACTGCACTCGACGGTACTGTCGCGACGCGCTTCACGAGCGGCAATCAGGAATACGACCTGCGCGTCATGTTCCCGCGTGAGCGGTTCACGAGCCCGGAGGACATCAACTCCATCGCGCTGTTCCCGGGCGGTGCGCGCGGCGCGCCGATCTATGTTCGCGACGTCGCAACCGTGCGCGCATCACTCGGACCGACAACGATCACGCGCGAGAATCAGAATCGCATCTTCCGCGTGACCGGCGACGTGATCAACGAGATTGCGTCGGTCAGCACCGTGAACGATTCGATTCGCGGACGCCTCACGGGTATGGAGGTGCCCGACGGCTACTCGATTGTGTTCGGTGGCGAAGCGGAGGCGATTGCAGAGAACAACCGCCAGCTCGCAATCGTGGTCGCACTCGCGATCTTCCTGGTGTTCGTCGTGATGGCCGTGCAGTACGAGAGCTTCGTCAATCCACTGGTGATTCTGACTGCGATCCCGCTGTCACTGATCGGCGTCGGCGTCGCGCTCTGGGTGACACAGCTTCCAATGAGCGCACCGGTACTGCTCGGAGTGATTTTGCTCGCGGGCATTGTGGTGAACAACGCGATTCTGCTCGTCGAGTACGCCGAGAACGCACGTGTCCAGAAGGGCATGAGGCGTGAAGAGGCAGTGATCGACGCGGGTGCGGTGCGTCTGCGCCCGATCCTGATGACGACGCTCACCACGGCGATCGGCATGCTGCCGCTCGCACTCGGCATCGGGCAGGGATCGGAGATGATGCAGCCCCTCGCCGTCTCCGTGGTGGGCGGCATGATGGTATCCATGCTGCTCACGCTGTTCGTCGTGCCGGGCGTGTACGTGATCCTGAACGGCGCCTCGGACCGCGTGATGGAATTCCTGCTGGGACGTCGCGCGGACGTGCGGACCGAGCCAGTCCGTGAGCCGGTCCGCGAGCCGGTCGAGGCGCACGGCGACTGAGTCGGGTCCATCTCTGTCGAAGGCGACGGCCGGCGTGCACGAGCACGCCGGCCGTTTCTCATGGGGCACTGGCTGTTCCTGGCACGGCGAGCCTAACTTGGCGCATGCTCGTCATCGCCCACCGGGGCGCGTCCGGCCATGCGCCCGAGCACACGCTCGCCGCCTACGATCTGGCCCTCCAGCTCGGCTGCGACTTCCTCGAGCAGGATCTGCAGATGACCGGCGACGGTGTGCTCGTCTGCGTCCACGACGATACGCTGGATCGAACCGCGCGCGGATGCACCGGGCGGATCATCGACCACGTGTGGCGCGACCTCGAGGAGTGCGATGTCGGCACGTGGTTCAACGAGGCGTTCGCCACGCGGGCCCGCTCCGAATACGAAGGACAGCGTATCCCCACGCTGGAACAGGTCCTCGCGCGCTACCGCGGTCGTGCGGCGTTCTACATCGAAACCAAGACGCCGGAAGCCGCGCCGGGCATGGAGGCGACGCTGCTCGATCTGCTCGACAGATATGATCTGCGCACAGCGGCCCGCACCGAATGGCGCGTCATCATCCAGTCCTTCAGCGAGCCCAGTCTGCGCCTGATCCATGAGCAGGATCCCGCCCTGCCGCTCGTGCAGCTCATCCCCGAGGACACGGACAGCTACGCGCTTCACGCCATGTTGCCGCACATCGCCGGATACGCCGTCGGCATCGGGCCCGCCTTCACGGACGTGGACAGGTTGCTGGTCGCGGCCGCACACCGGCATGGCCTCCACGTGCACCCGTATACGGTGAACGAGGAAGCGGACATGCGGCGCATGACGGAAGCACGGGTGGACGGGATGTTCACGAATTTCACGGACCGGCTGCTGGCGCTCAGGCCGCAGGCGGAACCGCGGGGGCTGGAAGCAGTGCGGCGTGCAGCCGAAGCCGCACGCCGCCGGATTGCATCTGACTGACCAGCGTCAGGCCTAGAAGCGCACGCCTGCCGTGACCGAGAACACTGCGTCCGAATCCTCGACAGTCGTGAACTCGACCGAGGCGCCGACCAGGAAGCGGCTGAAGCCGAGACGGGCACCCGCCTCTGCACCGAACTCGCTCTGCGAGTCGTCGAACTCCACGCCGGCCACTTCCATGTTCATGCTCATGTAGTAGTACGCCGGCTGCGCGTAGAGCGCGACATCAGCCGTCGGGCCGAGCGGCAGCATCGCGCCGATACCAATGCCGACCGGGATCGTCAGAAGCGAGCTCGACACCTCATCCGCGCCCTCACCGGTGCTGATCGTCGTGTACTCTGCACCTGCGAACGGGCCGACCGAGAATCCCGTAACCGGCAGCTCGTAGCCGAGCCGGCCGCCGAAACGGCCGCCGTTGTCATCGACGTCGTCGATGTCCCAGAGACCGCCGAACAGCTGGAACGAGATCGGGCCCATCAGGTTCGCATCGAGAACGATGTCGTACGTCTTGGAGTCTTCGGGCAGGCCGACCTCGGCGCGAACCGCGAAGCCCGCATCACCGATCGGAACGCCGAAGTACGCCTGGGCGGACGCCGAGCCCGCCGACACGAGTACGCCGGCCGCGGCCAGCGCGATGACCTTGACTGCCTTCATGTCTTTACTCTCTGTGAAGTGGCACGACCGGAAGCGTCATAGCCCCGGGTCGTGTCGTGTATGCTGTCTGCGATCTGGATCGCAGCGCAGCGCCAACCAGCACCAGCTGGATGTCCGGCCCCGTGGGCAACTTCCGATCCCGTTCGGCATCCATCTCTCGCCACGGGTCACGAGGCGCGACCAAGATTAAACGTCGGGCGCGTTTTCGCCATGGCCTTGTAACGGCGTTACGCCCGGTCGTTCCGCAACTTACGCCGGACGCGGCCTGACGGTGCGCGGGCCATCCAGGCGCTCGGTAAATGCGTGACGGCACGCGCGTGTCACGGTCTGCAGCGCCGGACGACATACCAGTCGAAGCGAACTTTTGTTTCAGACGTGGAAAACTCTGCGCATTCCGCGAGCATGACGTTGCATCGTCATGTCGCGTTACGTCATGGTCGTGCGAGGGCAGGGGGTTACGGTTCGAACGGGGCGCGCCGGGTGGCCATGCGGTGGCTGCGCCATTCACGACAGGCGATCACGATGAGTGTCAGGGTCGTAAGCGGAACGACGTAGAGGAGCATGACCTCGCGTATCACGGGCGCAGCGGAGTGTGCGAAGCCGTGCAGCACCAGGTAGGCCGTGTAGGCGAAATAGAAGAGCATGAACATGGCGCCCTCCCAGCGTTCGATCGAATAGCCGGTAAAGAAGATGGGCAGACAGGCCACGGCGACGGCGATCATGAACGGTATGTCGAACGTGAGCGCGGACGTCGGTACCCGCAGCATCTCCGGCGAGATCACGGCCGTGGACCCGAGCACGAACAGGATGTTGAAGATGTTGCTGCCGACGACATTGCCGACGGCGATATCGCGTTGTCCGCGGATCGTGGCGGCGATGGACGTGGCCAGCTCCGGCAGAGACGTGCCCGCCGCGACGACGGTCAGACCGATCACGAGCGGGCTGACACCCAGTGCTGTGGCAAAGACGACGGCGCTGTCGACGAGGAGGCGGGCGCCGCCCACGAGCAGGACCAGGCCGAGCACCACGAGGCCGATGTTGCCAGCCATCGTGCCCATTGCCTCCTGCTTCGGTGCGCCAATGGCCGCGACTGCGCGCCGTCCGAGCCGGATCACCAGCACCGTGTAGGCGACCAGCAGGATGAGCAGTGCCGCGCCTTCGCCGCGACCGATCACCTGGTTCCAGACAACGACCACCAGCAGGAGCGATGTACCGATCATGATGGGCACGTCGCTGCGAATGAGCTGCGTCGAGACCGTGAGCGGCGCGATCAGGGCCGAGATGCCCAGTATCGCCAGCACGTTGAAGATGTTGCTGCCCACGACGTTGCCGACAGCAATGTCGGCATTGCCCTGCATGGCCGCCTGAATGCTTACGGCTGCCTCGGGGGCGCTGGTGCCGTATGCGACCACCGTGAGGCCGACGACGAGCGGGGTGACGCCGGCCGCCACGGCGAGCCGTGCCGCGCCGCGGACGAGCGACTCGGCGCCGAGCACGAGCAGGACCAGCCCTGCAACGAATATGATGCCCGTCATTGTGCCGGGGGCGGCTCCTTCGGAAGCCGGAGTGTGAATGTCGTGCCCTCGCCATCGTTGCTGCGCGCGCTGATCTCGGCACCGAGGCGCCAGGCCAGCTGGCGTGCAACCGTCAGGCCGAGGCCGCTGCCGCCACTGTCTTCATCGAGCTGATGGAAGGGCTGGAAGACACGTTCGAGCTGTGGTGCGGGAATGCCGATCCCGGTGTCGTGCACACTGACACGCACCTCTTCCCCGTCCTGCTTCACGTCGAGTCGAACACCACCGTTGCGCGTGAACTTGATCGCGTTGTCGATCAGGTTCAGCAGGATCTGGCGTACGCGAGCGGAATCGCTGCGCACCATGGTCGGACCTGGCGGCGCGCTCAGCTCCAGTGTGAGATCACGGTCTGTGGCCGCCGGTCGCAATGCGTGCATGCATTCGACGGCGACCTGCCTCATGTCGAATGTCTCGAGCTCCAGTGCCGGCGGTGAAATGACCTCACGCGAGTATGCGATCGTGTCGTCGATCAGCCGCGAAAGGTGCCACGCGCCGGCACGAAGGCGCTTGAGTTGCCGCCGCTGCGGATCCGTCAGCGGTCCGCCTGTCTCCGACTCGAGCAGGTCGGCATAGCCGAGGATTGACGTCAGTGGCGTCCGGAACTCGTGGCTCAGGTAGCCGATGAAATCCGACTTCGCGCGGCTGCTCGCGCGCGCCTCGAGGAGCAGGCGCGCATTGTCGAGGGCGAGCGCGGCGTTTTCGCCGTACGCCTTACCGAGCAGCAGGTCCCGCGCACTGCACTCCTCGACGGTGGTACCGAGCAGTGTCAGCACGCCGACGACAACGTTCTTGCGTTTCAGCGGCACGACCACCGCGGCCTGCAGCTTCAGTTCGTCCAGCACGGCGACAGCACCCGGTGCGATCTGCTCGCGCTGCACGTCGCTCAGGTACGGGATCACCTCCAGCTCGCCCGTGCGCAGCGCAGTGCCGATCACCGTACCCGGGTCGCGGCTGGCCGGTCGCGACAGCCGTCCGCTCAGCGCGCCGGCCGGCGCGACATACCGTGCGTCACTGCCATTCGCGTCACGCGTATCCAGCACGGCAACGCGACCGAGTGTCGGTACTGCGGTCTCGACGACCGCTTCGGCGACCGCGGCGGCGCCGACCGACTCGTTCAGCAGGCGGCCCGCACGCGCGAGGAAACGTGCCTGCTGTGCCGCATTGTCCGCGGCCTGTCGTTCCGCGCGCTCCTGCCGCAGCCGACGCTCCGTCTCCTCCGCCCGCATACGCTCGCTGATGTCGCGCAGCATCCAGCGCAACTCGGCTGCGTCCGACGCACGGCGCGCGCGCGCCACGACGTGACGCTGCTTATCACCATGCGCGATGAGCCGGATCTCCCACTGCAACGGCTGCTGCGCCGTCTGCAGGTCGGCCAGCCACTCCCAGAAGATCGGCTTGTCCTCCGGATGCACGTATGCGGAGAGCGGCCGGCGCTCGAGCGCATCACGATCGACGCCGAGCAGGTCGGCAGCCGCGGCGTTCGCATCCAGGATATCGGCTTCGAGATCCGTCAGAAGGTAGGCGTCGGGACTGAGGTCGAGCAGCTCGCGGTAGCGCGCACGCTCCTGCTCCGTGCGCGCGGTCGCCCTGCGCATCGCGTCGAGATGAAGCCGCAGATCGTCGTCACTGACGCTCAGCGCCTCGATCGTTGCCTCCAGCTGCGCGAGAACCGGTTCGGCCAGCGGTACGGCACGACCGGACTGCTCCGCCTGCGCATACGTGTGCAACCAGCGGCGCAGGTTCTCGACCTGTATATGCACTTCCTGTTCGTCACCCGCGTCGGCGTCGCGTTTCTGCTCCTGCGTTCGACCCATGGCTTCCCGGCCGTTTGTCATGCGCACGGCTGCCCGACGGATGTAGCCGGACTGCTGGCTCCCCTGATACCAGGCCGGCCGTGTTCCGGTCCACGACGTCGTCGCTCGCGCCGCCTTCATGAACGTTGCGGGCACGGGCACTGGCTGTCAATTCGTTGAACCACACGGAAAAATCAAGGGGGTGCACGACCGAGCCTGTTGCGATTCGCGACCTGCCGCCAGATTCCGCGACTCGCATCGTCCACCGCTTTCGAACAGCATCCGTGTCCGATACGCAGCACCTGGTCGGTCTCAACGCAGCACAACGGGCGGCCGTCACCCATGTAGACGGGCCGCTCCTGATCCTGGCCGGTGCCGGCACGGGCAAGACGAAAACGCTCGTCCACCGTATCGCGCACCTGATCCGCAGTGCGGACGTGCCGCCCGCCCGCATCCTTGCACTGACGTTCACGAACCGCGCAGCGGAGGAAATGCGCGACCGCGTGCACGCCTACGTCGGGCAGGACGCGCGTGCCGTTGCCCTCGGCACCTTCCACGCACTCGGTGTCCGCATCCTCCGCGAGCATGGCGCCCGGCTCGGCCTGCCGTCGCGCTTCGCGATCTATGCGACGGGCGATCAGCTCGCCGCACTGCGCAGCGTCGCATCGGAGATCTCGATCGGTGACGACCGCTTCGATCTGAAGCGAGTGCTCTGGCGCATCTCCGACTGGAAATCGAAACGCATCGGGCCGAATGCCGCACGCAGGCTGGTTGCGGCCGAACAGGCGGAGGGGACGCGCGCGGACG
>CAYLME010000002.1:0-22197 GCA_964384585.1 uncultured Gemmatimonadaceae bacterium
TCCTGGTACGGACCGAGGAACATGAGGTAGGTGCGGAACGTGTCCGCGCCCCACTGTTCGAGGTACTGGTCGGGGATGACGACGTTGCCGCGGCTCTTCGACATCTTCGAGCCTTCCTTGATCAGCAGGCCGTGCTTGCGGAAGGTCGCGAACGGCTCCTCGAACCCGATCAGCCCCTTGTCATGCAGTGCCATCGTGACAAAGCGCGCGTACAGCAGGTGCAGCACCGCATGCTCTTCGCCGCCGATGTACATGTTCACGGGCAGCCACTTCTTCGTGATCTCCTGATCGAACGCAACGTCGGCGTTGTTCGCCGACGGGTAGCGCAGGAAGTACCAGGCGCTGTCGAGGAACGTGTCGCTCACATCCGTTTCACGACGCGCCTGCCCGCCGCACTTCGGACACCGCACCCGGTACCATTCCTCGACGCGTGCGAGCGGGCTGATACCGCTCTCGTCGGGCTTGTAGTTCTCGACATACGGCAGCACGACCGGCAGGTCCTGCTCCGGCACGGGTACCGTACCGCATGCATCACAGTAGATGATCGGGATGGGTGGTCCCCAGTAGCGCTGCCGCGAAATGCACCAGTCGTGCAGTCGATACTGCACGCGCGGCTCAGCGGTCTGTCGTTCGGCGAGCCACGCGGTCACCGCGTGCTTCGCGCGTTCGACCGGCATGCCGTCGAACTCGCCCGAGTTAACGAGCACGCCGTCACCGACATACGCCTCCTCGAGCGGCACGCCGGCCTGGCTCTCGCGTTCAGCGACGACGCGCACGATCGGCAGTTCGAACTTCGTCGCGAACTCGAAGTCGCGCTCGTCGTGACCTGGCACGGCCATGATCGCGCCCGTGCCGTACTCCATCAGCACGTAATCGGCGATCCATACGGGGATCTCGCGACCGGTCGCCGGATTGATGCAGTAGCCGCCCGTGAAGACGCCTGTCTTCTCCTTCTCGTCCGCCTTGCGACGACTGACGAGATCGAGCGAGCCGGCATACGCGCGATACGCCGCTACCGCTGCCCGCTGCTCATCGCTCGTCAACCGCTCGACGAGCGGATGCTCCGGTGCGAGCACCATGAACGTCGCGCCGAAGATCGTGTCCGGCCGCGTCGTGAATACGCTGATGCGATTGCGATCCGGCTGCAGCTCGGCCGAGGCGTGCCGATCCTGAGCAACCTTCTCTCGTGCGACAGGGAAGTGGGCGAGGGCGCCCTCACTCCGGCCGATCCAGTTCTCCTGTGCCTTCTTCGTCGTCTCCGACCAGTCGATCCAGTCGAGGTTGTCGAGCAGCCGCTGTGCGTACTCCGTGATGCGGAAGAACCACTGCGAGAGTGTGCGCGTCTCGACCAGCGTGCCGCAGCGCTCGCACGCGCCCGCAATGACCTGCTCGTTCGCGAGGACGGTCTTGCATGACGGGCACCAGTTGACCGGTGCCTCCTTCTTCTCGGCGAGCCCCATCTCGTAGAGCTGCAGGAAGATCCACTGCGTCCAGCGGTAGTACTCCGGCGCCGTCGTATCGACGGTGTGGTTCCAGTCGTACATCGCGCCGATGCGGCGAAGCTGACGCGTGAAGTTCCGGATATTGCTCGGAATGAGCTCCATCGGGTGCGTGCCCTGCTTGAGCGCGAAGTTCTCGGAATGGATGCCGAAGGCATCGAACCCGATCGGCTCGAACACGTCCTCGCCGAGCAGTCGCTTCCAGCGGCCGTAGATGTCGGCGCCGGTGAATGCGTACATGTTCCCGACGTGCAGGCCCTCCGCGGAGGGGTACGGGAACATCATCAGGTTGTAGAACGGGCGTTCGGCCGTGCGCAGGCGCTGCTCGCTCAGCGAGCTGATGCCGCGCTCGGTCCAGTGGGCCTGCCACTTTTCTTCGATTCGTGCCGGCTGATAGCCGGTCCTGGCGTCCGTCGTCATGCCGCAGTCGTTCGAGGGTCGCGGGTGAACCGGGAAATATAGACACGCGTCCAAGCCGCGCGAGAGGTGGGGCGCCCTGCCAGGCGCTACTCCCCGTGAACGGGTGCTGCGAGCAGGTCCGCGACGGCGCCGAACGGGTCATTCTCGCGCGAGCGGGCCGCTTCCTCGATCACCTGTGCCGCGCGGCGGAGATCCTGACCGTGCTGCTGGTAGACGGCCTCGAAGACGTCGAGTCGCTGATAGTAAAGGCGTGAGCCGATCAGGATCGCGTTGTTGAGCGGGCGATCGAAGTAGCCTGCGAAGGCGCCGGTCCTGAGCTGTGGTACATGTGTGCGGCGCCACTCTTCCTGCGCCTGCAGGTAGAGCTCGCTCCGTCGCGCGAGCACGGTATCGAGCGGGAGTTCCTGCGCGTACAGCGCCTCGAGCCGCTCGACGAGCTGCTGCAGGAACGCGCCGAAGCGCATGGTGTCGTGCCACGCGTCGGTCGCGACCCGGCAGCGTTCGCCATCGGCCCCGTCGATCTCGCAGAGGAACGCGGCCGCGCCGCGGTCACCGACGAACGTGGCGAAGCTCTCGTTGAACGCCGCCTGGCCGCTGATGTAGATCGTGTTGTGAGTCAGCTCGTGGATGACGGTCTGCGCGAGATCCACGTCGCCATAGCGGAGCACGGTGTTCAGCACGGGATCGTTGAACCATCCCAGCGTGCTGAATGCCGCGCTCGGTCGGACGTGCGTGTCGTAGCCGCGCTCGTCCAGCCGACGCGCCTCGGCGTGTGCGTCATCGAAATCGAAGTAGCCTTTGTATGGCACCCGCCCGACGATGGGGAACCACCAGGTATATGGCTCGAAGCGGTCCTTGCGCGCGGCGGAGAGCACGAGCAGCAGGGTGTCGCTGTCCACCCAGGAGTAGGTCGTGAAACTGTCGCCGGCATTGAGGTCGAGCACACGCGCCGCATAATTGCGCGCCTGGAGCACGAGTCGAAGCTTGTCGCGGACGACGTCGCGCGTGGTCGCATCCTCGATCACCTCGGGGATGGGCCGCCGGCGGCTCAGGATCTTCGCCTCCTCGTAGCCTGCACGCAGGACGTAGATCGGCGAGCAGGTGAGCGAGGCGGCCGCTACGGCCGCGACGGCGAGCAGCGAAATGACGAATCGGCGTCGCATGTCCGGAAGATGACTGTACGGCCGGGTTGCGAAAAGGCCGCGCAGTGCCTCGCCGGGCCCCTCGAGGCCCGCGTGCATGCGGGGTACGGATCGTGCGCCTGCATGGGTCGGATGGGGAACAATCGATGCCGCGGACGAGCCTGCGCTGTCGCAGCGGCCGGAGTCTGCCTGTGAAGAAGCACTGGACTGTCAGCAAGTACGCGGACCTCATTCCGCTGCTTGCGTTCGCACTGGTCATGATCGGCGTGTTCTTCGTGGACCGCGAACGCGCGGGCCGGGTGGAGCAGGGCCAGGCGGACGTGGCGCAGCGTGCGGAGGCGCATGCCACCCTGCTGGGTAACGAGCTCGAGAACGCGATCAACGAGCGGTTCGGCGCGCTGACGGCAGCCGAGCTGCAGCTCACGTCGGTCGAAGACTCCGTCTCACAGCAGACGTTGATCGCCGCGCTGGACAGCGTAACCGGCCGGATGACCGGCCTGGTCGGAATCGCGATCATCGGGGTGGACAGCGAGGAGCGGCCGGTGCGCGCGAGCGGGACGATGGTCGGCTCGCCGTTCGGCAACGTGCTTCGCGACACCAGCCTCTACAACCCGTACCTGCGGGCGCGTGCGACGCGGCGCATGACGGCGTCCAGCGTGATCGACTTCCCGGCGGGCCGCCGGGTCGTCGTCTTCAACCCCGTCCTGCGCAACGATACCAGCCCCGTCCGGAACGTCATCGCTGGTGAGCTCGACCCCGTCAGTATCGCGCGCGTCGCTGCAGGCGTCATTGCCGACTCGCTGCAGGACGTGTTCTGGAGCATGAGCGGACCGAACGACATCCGGCTGACGTCGAGTGCTGCGCCCGCCGGCTGGCCTGTCGCTTCCAAGCAGGTCCGCGTAGCGGATACGTTCTGGCGCGTGGACATGGCCTATCGTCCGCCGGAGACTCGGCTCGTGCGCGCGGAGCGCCTTGCCGTCTGGATTGCCGGTACCGCACTCGCCCTCGCGATCGCGTCGATCCTGTTCTTCCTGCGGCGCACCATCAACCTGCAGCGCGAGGAGCTGGTGCGACGCATGGCCGCCGAGGAGGCGGCGCGCACGGCGGCTGCCGAAGCGCGGCAGCGTGCCAAGGAAGCGCGTGACCTGGCTGCGCAGCTCGAAGCGGCGCAGCGCGCGGCGCAGCAGCTCTCGACATCGCTCGATCCGGACACGGTCATCGAGTTCCTGCTCGGCGGCGTCGCCGAGATCCTGTCGGCGGACGTCGCATCGCTCTACACCTTCGAGGATGAGGGTGAGGTGCTGGTCGGCCGGCGTCGCATGGTGTTTCGCGAAGTGCCCGGCATCACTGACCGCCTGCTCGCGGAGGACATCGGCCAGGTCCGTGCACCCGTCAACATGATGCCCCCGCACATCGTGGAAGCGGCATCGACCGGAGAGCCATACGTGAACGAGGGCAGGGGCAGCGAGCGCCCGCTGCTCCGCGTGACAGGCGGCGCGGAGGCACCCGTCGCCTCCGTCACGGTGCCGCTCCTGATCGCCGGCCGCGCCGTGGGCGTCGCCTCGTGGGACGTGTTTTCGGAAGCACGCGAGTTCCCGCCCGCGCTCGTCGCATTCGCCCAGGCACTCGCGGCGCCTGCCGCGGCAGCATTGCGCACCGCCGAGCTGTTCGCCTCGCTCGGGGACGAACGCGAGCGCGCGCAACGCGAGGCGCTGCGCTTCGCAGCACTCATCGACCAGATGGCCGACGGCGTGGTCGTCGTCGATGCGGCTGGCCGGCTGGACCGCACCAATGCGGCGGCCGCGGAGCTGCTCGGCAGCGAGTTGACGGACGCACCGCTCGATCAATGGCCCGGCCGCTTCGGGCTCGTCTCGGCGGACGGCAGGCAAATGCACGCGTCGGAGCTGCCGCTGACACGCGCGCTTCGAGGCGAACGCGTACGGCGCGCGTCGTTCATCGTGCGTTCCCCCTGGGGCAGCGAGCGGCACCTGTCGATCTCGGCCGGGCCGATCGTGACGCCCGATGGTCAATCGGCGGGCGCCGCCATGGTCATGCGCGACATCTCTGACGAACACCAGTACGCCGAGATGCTGCGACACACGAACCGCGAGCTTCGTCGCCAGGCCGAGATGCTGGAAGAAGTCAACCAGCAGCTGCGACAGGCGACGAAGGCGAAGGACCAGTTCCTCGCTGTGATGTCGCATGAGCTGCGCACGCCGATCAACGCGATCATGGGGTATTCGGACCTGCTCGATCTCGGCGTGAAGGGCGACCTGAACGACGATCAGCGCGCGATGCTCGCGCGCGTACGCGAAACCTCGAGGCACCTGCTCGGGCTGATCAACGAGGTCCTCGATCTCGCGAAGATCGGCGCCGGCAGGATGGACATGGTGCTCGTCGAGACGGACCTGGGCGAGATCGTGACGCGCGCGAGCGAACAGGTCGCGCCCCTCGCCGCAGCCAAGGCACTCGCGCTCGAGGTCGAAGAGCCGCCGCGGCCGATCACCGTGAAAGCCGACGAGACACGGCTCACGCAGATCGTGATCAACCTGCTGTCGAACGCGGTCAAGTTCACACCGTCAGGATCGGTGCGGCTCAGCCTCCGGCAGGTCGGCGACACGGCGGAGATTCGCGTCCGGGACAGCGGCCCCGGCATTCCGGACGAGGAGCGCGAGCGCATCTTCGAGGAGTTCTACCAGGTCGAGGGCGGCTTCTCGCGCAGTACGGGCGGAACCGGCCTCGGCCTCGCGATCGCCCGTCGCTTCGCGCGCCTCATGGGCGGCGAAATCCAGGTGACGAGCGAGGTGGGAGCTGGCTCCGAGTTCATCGTGCGGCTTCCCGCGGCGCATGCGCGGCCTGTCCAGGCAACGGATGGCCTTCCCGGCGCGGTCGTACTGCTGCACGACGACATCGCGATCCGCCGACTGCAGCAGGATCTTTCGGGCCGGCTGCGGGTTGCGGGCGCTACCGAGCCGACGGCGCTGGCAGCGCTCGCGCGCCGCGAGGATCCGGAACTGATCGCGATCGATGCGCTGGCGCCGGACCATGGGGCGTGGCGCGCGATCGCGGCGCTGCAGACGGAGCAGAGTACGGACGAGGTGCCGGTCCAGTTGTTCGCGCGCGATGACGAGGCCGCGGAGACGGCGCTGGATCTCGGATACTATTGCGTCGTCACGAAGGCGGCCTCGCTCGATCGCGTCGTCCACCGTATCCTGCACTGCGTGGACGGCACGCCCGACGCCCGCGTCATGATCGTGGACGATGATGCCGAAGCGCGCGGCATCCTGACCGATGCACTGACCGCCGCCGGGTGCGAGGTTCAGTCCGTACGCAGCGGTGTCGAATTGCTGGAAGAGGGCGCGCGCGAGCGGCCGGACGTGGTCGTGATCGACCCGCTCAACGCGGGCGGCGATGTCATCGGATCGATCGCACGCATGCGGCTCGATCCGGAGAATACCGGAACACCGGTCGTGCTCATGCTGCCATTCGAAATGATGCCTGCTGACATGGACCGGCTCGCGGCCGCCGTCGAGCACGTGGCGCGCATACGGCGTGGCCGCGTGCATGCGACGGCCGAGCTGCTGCGCACGGCCGCGGGCGTACCGCTGTCATCCACGGCAACCCACGACGGCGAGCGGAGAGAGAGCGGATGATGCGGAGGGGTGGATGAGCGAGCGTACGCTCTACGTGGTTGGTTCATTTGCAGCACTGCTGGCGGTGGCCGCCGGCGCATTCGGCGCGCACCTGCTCGATGGCCGGATCCAGCCGGAGCGCCTCGCCACCTGGGAGACCGGGGCACGCTACCAGATGTATCATGCCCTCGCGCTCTTCGCGGTGGCGCGCGCGGCGGCGCGCTGGCCGCGCAGCACGAGCGGCCTGGCTGGCATGTTCTTCCTCATCGGCATGATCATCTTTTCGGGGACGTGCTACGCCCTCGCCCTCGGTGCACCGGGCATCCTGGGCGCGGTCACGCCGCTCGGTGGGCTCCTGCTCATGATTGGCTGGGGACTCCTCGCCTGGGGCGCGAGCCGCGGTTGATGCCACCTGCGCCGCGCTGAACTTTCGACAGGCGCGGTTGTGCCGCCTACCTTCTCCGACATGTCTGCTCTCAACCGGGCATACGGACTCGTCGCGCGCGCCGCTGCGTCTACACTGCGACTCGCGAGCCCACTGAACGCGAAGCTCGCGCACGGCGTTGCGGCGCGCGGTCAGGCACTCGCACACCTGGAGGCGTGGGCACGCGACGCCCGCGATCCCGGGCGTCCGCTCGTCTGGCTGCACGCGCCATCCGTAGGCGAGGCGCTGATGGCGCAGGCGATTGCGCAGGCGCTCCGTGGCGTCATGCCGGACGCTCAGCTTGCACTCACGATCTTTTCGCCGTCCGCGGAGCGCATTCTCGCGCACGCACCGGTCGACGTCGCTGGCTACCTGCCCTGGGACAGGCCGAAGGATGCAGTCGGGACGACGCGCGCACTCCGTCCATCTGCGGTGGGCTTCGTGCGCACCGAGGTCTGGCCACTGATGATGGCGGCGGCGCAGCGGTCGGGCGCCCGCGCAGCACTCGTCAATGCCGTGCTCGCGCCGACATCGTCGCGACTGCGCTGGCCGGCACGCGCGCTGCTCGACGACGTATACGCCCGACTCGATGCTGTTGGCGCCGTCAGTGCTGCACATGCTGCGCGCTTCCGCATGCTCAGTGTTCCGGCGGATCGCGTGCACGTCACCGGCGACGCCCGCTTCGATCAGGTGCAGCAGCGCGTCGCGAACATCGATCGCAACGCGCCGATGCTCGCGCGCGTGCGCACGGCGGAGCGCCATGTACTCGTCGCGGGGTCCACCTGGCCGCCCGACGACACGCTGCTGATCGGCGCACTGGCGCCAGCAATGCGGGATGGTCGTCTGCGCGTGGTGTTCGCGCCGCACGAGCCCTCGGCCGACGGCGTCGCCGCACTCGAGCGCCGGCTGGACGATGCAGCGATCCGGCACACGCGCCTCGTCGAGCTGGAGAGCGGTGCGGAAGACGGAGTGAATGCCATCGTCGTGGAACGTGTCGGGGTGCTGGCGGACCTGTACGCGGCGGCTGATATCGCCTACGTGGGCGGCGGTTTCGGATCGGCCGGCCTGCACTCGGTCGCGGAGCCGGCCGCGCTGCGCGTGCCCGTGCTGTGCGGGCCGAAACACGGCAACGCGATCGAGGCCGCCGAGCTGGCCGAAGCGGGCGGCGCAGTGATCGTTACGACTGCGGAGGAGCTCGCCTCAGCCGTGACGCGCTGGCTGGACAATGACGCGCGAAAGGAAGCCGGCCGGCGCGCGCTGGAGTTCACGCGCAGCAGGGCCGGTGGCGCCGAGGCGAACGCGCGGCTCCTGGCCGGGTTGGCCGCCGGAGCCACGGTCCGCTGAACGCATCTCGCGCGGGCTACACTGCGTCGTTGTTCCGCTCGCGCGGCCCGATCGTCTGGGGTGGGTTCTCCTGCTGCTCGGGCGAATCGATCGCTGCGTCACCCTTCCGGCGCGGTGACGCGACCCGCTCCTCGTGGTGCGGCGTCAGGCGATCGGGATCGTGCAACTGGTCTTCCCGATGCTCGAGGCCCTTGTTCTGGTTCTTCTCGTCGGGCGTTTTCGGTGTCTCTGCCATGGTCCGCTCCTGTTTCGTCGTTGGCCTGCCGCCCCTCCATCGTGCACGAAGCGGGCCGCGTTGACACCGGCCCCGATCCGGGTAACTTGCTTGTTCCGCATCGACTTACAGACCTGGTGCATGATGTTCGTCCTGTCTGCCAAGACGCTCGCTGGCCTGCGCACGGAGGCCCGCGCTGCGGCACCGGCCGAATGCTGCGGCCTGCTGGCCGGCCACGTGACGGCCGGACGCATCTTCGTGTCTTCCACGCACGCAGTCCCGAACGACGACCGTGACCGCTACCACATTCCGCCGGCGACGTTCGTGGATGTCGAGCGTGCGGCCCGGGCCGAGGGTCACGGCGTGTGCGGCGTCTATCACTCCCATCCCCTGGGCGCGGCACTGCCGAGCGAGATCGACCGTGGCGCCGCCTGGCCCGGCCTCGTCTACCTCATCATTGCCGGCGACGACGTCCGCGCGTGGCGCCTGACGGACGAGCGTGGTTTCACGGAAGTGCCGATCGTGCTGCACGACGGTGACGGCACGGGTGCGCCCGAATCACGCCTGCAGCCGTTGCCCCACCGCCCGGTACCCGCGTGACACTGTGCGCGTGACCGTGCTGCTGCCGTACGCGCTGCGTGAATACACGGGCGGCGCGTCGGAACTGACGCTTCATGCGACGAGTGCCGGCGATGCGCTTGCGGCGCTCGTCGCTTCCTATCCGCGCCTGCGGCGTCACCTCTTCGCGGAGAACGGAGCACTGCGGGGCCATGTCCGGGTATACCGGAACGAGGAGGAAGTGACGGACCCCGGAGATTCGGTGCAGGAAGGAGACACGCTCATGATCGTACCAAGCATCGCGGGCGGCGCGGGCGCCGCGGGCGCGTTCGCGCGCGAGGAGATCCAGCGTTACGCGCGACACATCACGCTGCCCGAAGTCGGCTGGGAAGGGCAGGAGCGCCTGCGCGATGCACGCGTGCTCGTGGTCGGCGCGGGCGGCCTGGGCTCACCGATCGGCCTCTACCTCGCCGCGGCCGGCATCGGTACGATCGGCCTCGTCGATTTCGACGACGTGGATCTCTCGAACCTGCAGCGCCAGGTCATGTTCGCGACCACCGACGTCGGACGCTCGAAGGTCGAAGCCGCAGGCGAGCGGCTCGAGGGCGTCAATCCGCACGTGCGCATCATCCCGCACAAGGTCAGGCTCACGTCCGAAAACGCGCTCGAGATCCTGAAGGACTACGACGTCGTCGTGGACGGCACGGACAACTTCCCGACGCGTTACCTCGTGAACGATGCGTGCGTGCTGCTCGACAAGCCGTACGTGTATGGTTCCATCTATCGCTTCGAGGGGCAGGTCGCGGTATTCGGCGGCCGCGAAGGTCCCTGTTACCGCTGCCTGTTCCGCGAGCCGCCGCCGCCGGGACTCGTGCCGAGTTGTGCGGAAGGTGGCGTGCTCGGTGTGCTGCCAGGCATCATCGGGTCGCTGCAGGCGCTGGAAACGCTGAAGATCGTGCTCGGCACGGGCACGACACTCAAGGGCCGCATCGCGTTGTTCGATGCGCTTTCGTTCCGCTGGCGCGAACTGAAGCTCGCCCGCAATGCCCAGTGCCCGGCGTGCGGCGATGACCCGACCATCACTGAACTGATCGACTACGACGCGTTCTGCGGCGTGGCAACGAACATGGAGAACACGACAATGGAAGGCGAGATCACGCCGGCGCAGCTAAGGCAGCGGCTCGAGACGGGCGAGCCGTTGCTACTCATCGACATCCGCGAGCCGTTCGAGTGGAACATTGTGAACCTCGGCGAGCACGGTGCCCGCCTCGTCTCGCTCGGCGATCTGCCGGACGCGATGGACGACCTCGATCGCGATCAGGAGATCGTGCTGTACTGCCGCACCGGCAGCCGCAGCCAGCAGGCACTCGAGTACATGCGTGCGAACGGGTTCGAGCGGATTGCGCACCTGCGTGGTGGCATCACTGCCTGGGCGAACGAGATCGATCCGACCATGCCGACGTACTGAGCCCGCGCGACCGGGACTGCGGCGGGTTCACGATCCGCGTGGTACACGCCGTGCAGCCGGATACCACGGGACCCGGCGAGCCGCCGCGTCACGCGATCAGGAATCATCGGAGGTAGTAAACGTGAGCAGCAGCATGCTCGACGTACGCAGCACGATCACGAAGCTTCTGCAGGGACGCCGTCGCGGCTATCTCGCGGGCGGCGCCGTCATCCTCGCAGCCAGCGTGTTCGGCGCGGCGCGCGCTTTTCCGCCGGAGCGCCAGACGTTCACGGAACCGGAGACCGCTGCGCCGCAACAGATGACCTCCGATGACTCGCCAGCGCCGGAGCTTGCGTCCGTGGAGCCCGTCATTCCATCGGAAGCCGCGATACCGGCGCCGCCGCCGTTGCCCGCCGCGGATCCCGCGACGCGCGTGGCGCGGCCTGCCGCGATCCGGGGCATCTACCTGAACGCCTTCGCCGCCGGCTCCACCCGCAAACTCGATCGGCTGATCGGCCTCGCACACACGACCGAGATCAACACCTTCGTTATCGACGTGAAGGAAGCGGGTGAGATCAGCTACCGCTCCGCCGTCCCGCTCGCGAATGAGGTCGGCGCGACACGTTCCTATATTCCGAACATGCGCGCCGCGCTCGACAAGCTGAAGGCGAACGGCATCTATCCGATCGCGCGTATCGTGGTGTTCCGCGATCCCATCCTTGCGAATGCACGTCCGGCGTATGCCGTGCAGAAGGTGGACGGCACCGGCACGTGGGAGGACACGCACGGATACCACTGGGTGGACTCCTTCAACCGCGACGTCTGGGACTACAACATCGAGATTGCGCGTGAAGCGATCCGCATCGGCTTCTCAGAGATCCAGTGGGACTACGTTCGGTTCCCCGATGTGCCGCTCTCGCACATGCGCACGGCCGAGTGGCCCGCGCGTGACGGTCGCACCAAGGAGGACGGCATCCGCGAGTTCCTGGTCTACGCGCAGAACCAGCTCGCTGACCTCGGCGTGCCCGTCACAGCCGACGTGTTCGGCCTCACCACCTCCGCCGGCGACGACCTCGGCATCGGCCAGCGCTGGTCGCGGATGGTGGACGTGACCGACGCGCTGCTCCCGATGATCTACCCGTCGCACTACGCACGGGGCAGCTACGGAATCGACGAGCCCAACGCAGAGCCCTACAACGTCGTGAAGGCCGCGCTCGCGCACGCGCGCAAGCGTACCGACGGCGTGGAGAATGCCGCACGCGTCGTCCCCTGGCTCCAGGACTTCACCCTCGGCCCCCCGCGCTACAGCCCCTGGCACGTGCGCGAACAGATCCGCGCCGTCTACGACGCCGGCTACGACGAGTGGATCCTCTGGCATCCGGGCAGCAACTACAGCGAAGCCGCCCTCGCCTCGGCAGACGGTGTGGTCCCGCAACTGGAGAAGCCGGTCGAGATCGAAGTATTCCGCGGCCCGCCCGTGCTCGGTGAGCCCATCAAGTGATCAGGGAATCCGTGTCGCTGCGGACGCCCGCGTGCTGGAACCGCGCACCGCTGCGATCCGGGTGCCCGGAATAGCGCGGCTTGTGGAACAGGAAGCCCTGCGTCAGGTGCACGCCGAGCTGCTTCACCGTTTCGAATTCCTCGCGTCGTTCCACGCCTTCCGCGACGACCTTCGCGCCATGCGTGTTGGCGAACTGCACGAGCGTCTCGACCAGGTTCTGCTTCAGGAAGTTCGTGTCGATGTTCGAGATCAGTGAGATGTCGAGCTTGATGTAGTCGGGTGCGAGGTTGGCGATGGAGCCCAGGCCGGCGTAGCCGCTGCCGGCGTCGTCCACCGCGAAGCGGAAGCCACGTTCGCGGAACGACTTCAGGTATTCCTGGAAGCGCGGGTAGTCCTTGATCGCGGTGCGCTCGGTGATCTCGAGCACCACGCGGCTCGGGTCGTCGATACCGAGGTCCGCGGGGTTCAGGTTGCGGAACATCGGGTCGTCGAAGTCGTGCGGATCGATGTTGAGGAACAGGAACTGTCCGTCCTTCAGTTCATCGATGATGCCTTCGATGGCGCGTCGCCGCAGCAGCCGGCTCAGCTCCCACACCAGGTTTGCTTCTTCCGCGACCTCGAAGAGGATCTCGGGCGAGCGCAGCTCGCGCCGCATGCCGCGCGCAAGCGCCTCGAATCCGTAGATTTCTTCGGTCTCGCTGATGATGATCGGATGGTACTCGATGAACACCGCGCCGTCGCGGATCGTTGACTTGAGCCCGCTGACCTTGCGCGTGCGTTCCCACTGTTCGGCGCCGCGCGCGGCCTGCGCCGCCTCGCGTATGCCGCGGTAGATGAGTCGCTCCGTCCGGATCTTCGGGTTGCGGAAAACGGTGGCAGCGCCGACGTAGATGCCGCACAGCGCGGCGATGTCCTCGCCGTGCTCCTCTTCCACGCGCTGCCGCAGATGCGTCTCGAGCCGCTGTGTCACTTCCCGCAGCCTGCGCTCCGCGGCGGCGGGCGAGGTCGGCACGTGCGTCAGCAGGATGAAGTCGTCATCGGCTATGTGCGAGACCATCATGATGTTCTCGTCGGGCTGGTGCTCGTCCGCATAGAACGAGCGGAGCGCGCCGGCAGTGGTCTCAAGGACGTCATCCAGCTTCTGCCAGCCGTAGATCTCCTCGATCTTCTCGTACCAGACGAACTGGATATAGAGAACGGTCAGCTCGCCACGACGGTCGAGCAGGTCGCGAGCGCGCTCGATCATCACGGCAAGCGTCGGGAAGCCGGTCAGCTTGTCGAAGAGAAGCTCTTCGTAGCGGATGAGCTCCGCCGCGTCCTGCTGACGGCGGGCAGCGGTCGTGCCACGCGCGCGGTCGCAGGCCACGCGCAGTCGCAGCTCCAGCTCGGCCTCGTCCACCGGCAGGACGAGCCAGTCGTCGGCGTCCGCGGCTGTTATATCTGAGCAGTGCGTCTCGCTGTGGCAGGCAACGACGAGCGCAGCATTACGCCGGCGCGCGAGGCTGCGCAGCGACTCGACGTCGGTGGTGCTGTCGAGTTCGACGATGATGATTTCGACGGGCGAGTTGTACGCTTCACCGTTGCCGCCGTCGATCGATTCATCGATCACCTCGGCGGACATCGCCGTTGCCGTGTCCCCGATCACCCGGCGCAGCGCCTCGTCGCGCACGCGCGCAACTATCTTCAAGCGGTCTTCTCCCGCACGGCGAGGTTCTTCTCGATCCGCTCCGCCAGTTCCTCGAGGCGGATCGGCTTGACGATATAGTCGTCTGCACCTGCGCGCAGCCCTTCGGTCTTGTCCATGTAATCGCTGCGTGCGGTCAGCATCACGACCCGGGTACGCCCGAAATCCGGATGGTTCTTGATGACGCGCGCGACTTCCCAGCCGTCCATACCGGGCATCATGACGTCCAGCAGCACGAGGCCGGGCTTGAGCTCCTCGAGGCGGGCGAGCGCGGCCTGGCCGTCTTCCGCGGTCTCGACGTGGTAGCCCCGTGCCTCGAGGAACGTCTGTACGATGTCGCGTGAATTGGGATCGTCGTCGACGATCAGGATTCTTTCACTCATGGCATCACCCCCCGCCCCGACTCGGGCGTCGGCCCCGGCTGAGCCAGCCAAGGACTCCCACCACAGGAAGCAGCACGATTGCGACGATCCAGGCGGCCTTCCTGCGGACCGGATGCCGGCTGCCGAAGACGTCGGCGACAGCCCAGGCCTCTACGGCCAGGATCAGCAGGACGATGCCGAGCCGCATGCGCGTATCCGGGTACCGGCCGTGTGAACGAAATCGGGCAATTTCTGAGCCATTGACGGCCTATCCGCCACTCGCCGCACGCTGCGCTGCAGGCCGGGCTCGCACGAACTGCAATTCGTAGAGCCGTGCGTACAGCCCGCCCCGTTCGAGCAGTTCTGCGTGCGTGCCGTGCTCGCGCAATTCCCCGTGGTGCAGCACCAGGATGCGATCCGCGTTCTGTACTGTCGAGAGGCGGTGCGCGATCACGATGGAGGTGCGACCGTGCATCAGCGTATCGAGCGCCTGTTCGATGCGTGCCTCGAGCGCGGAGTCGACGGAGCTGGTCGCCTCGTCCAGCACGAGTACGAGTGGGTCGAACGCGAGCGCCCGTGCGAACGAGAGGAGCTGGCGCTCGCCGACGGAGAGCGATGCGCCGCGTTCGCCGAGCGGTTCCGCATAGCGGTGCGGCAGCCGCTGGATCATGGCGTCCGCGCCCACGCGCTCCGCGGCGGCGATCACCCGCGCATCATCGATGGTGTCGTCGCCCAGCCGGATGTTGTAGGCGATGTCCCGGCTGAACAGGAAGACGTCCTGCAGGACGAGGCCGATCCGGCTGCGCAGCGCGCGCGGCTCGATCCTGTTGATCGGGACCCCGTCGAACAGGATCTCGCCCTGCTGCGGCTCGTAGAATCGCATGAGCAGGCTGATCAGGCTCGTCTTGCCGGCGCCCGTGTGACCGACCACGGCGAGCCGGTGTCCCGGCTCCACCGTGAAGCTGATGCCGCGCAGGACCCAGTCCCACTCGCCCGCGTCAGTGCGGCCGTACGCGAACCACACGTCGCGGAACTCGATGCGGCCGCGCGCGCGCTCCGGCAGCGACATCGGCTCGCCGTGCGTCGCAGGCGGTGGCTCCGTATCGAGCAGGCCGAAGATGCGCTCGCTCGACGCCATTGCGCCCTGCAGCATGTTGTACTTTTCCGAGAGATCCTGGATCGGCTGGAAGAAGCGCCTGGCCCATTGCAGGAACGCCGCAAGCACACCAACCGTGATGCCGCTCTCGGCGAGGCCGGCGGCGCGTGCGCCCAGGATCTGCGCACCGCCGTAGCTGATGATCAGCGCGAACGCGGTGGCGGTCAGCAGCTCGATCACGGGGAAGAAGACCGCGTAGTACCTGATCGAGCGAAGGTGTGCATCGAGATAGTCGCTGTCGATGCGACGGAACCGCTGCGACGTCTCGCGCTCACGACCGAACAGCTGAACGATCGACATGCCCGTGATGCGCTCCTGCAAAAACGCATTGATGCGCGCCAGCCGGACGCGGATGTCCCGGTATGCATCGCGCACGCGTGCCCGGAACACCTGCGCCGTCACGAACACGAGCGGGATGACCAGCATCGTCACGAGCGCGAGCTGCCAGTCCATGATCAGCATCGCGGCCATGATGAAGAGCAGCGTGAAGATGTCGCCGAAGACGGTGACCACGCCGGAGCTGAACAGCTCGTTCAGCACTTCGACGTCGGAAGTGACGCGCGTCATCAGCCGGCCGACCGGGTTCCGATCGTAGTAGCGCAGCTCGAGCTTCTGCAGGTGTCCGAAGATCTCGCGTCGCAGGTCGTACATCACGCGCTGGCCGAGCCAGGTCGTGAGCAGGGTCTGCACGTACTCGAGTACGAACGAGATGACGAGCGAGGCGAGGAATGCGAGTGCGAAGATTCCGAGCAGGCGCGAGTCGCCGGCGGGAATCGCGCGGTCGAGCGCGAGCTGCGTAAGCCACGGCCCGACCAGTGCCGTGAGGGACGCAGCGAGCAGGATGAAGATTGCGAGCAGGACGTGCCAGCGGTACGGCCGGAGGTAGGTGAGCAGCCGGCGCATGAGCCGGGCGTCGTACGCCTTGCCGAGCGTTTCTTCTTCGTGGTGCTGCGTGTCGGTCACTGACCGTCCTCGAGACGCCGCCTCTTGCGTTCCGCCTTGATGCGGCGGCTCGCGTCCTTCGCGCTCTCGCCCTGTCGCCGTACCGACACCTCGACGCCGCCCATCATCGCGAACCCGCGCACGTGCAGCTTCGGCGTGCCATCATCGACTTCCACGCGCTCCATGTGCTGGTCGCGGTGCTCGAAGCCGCCCATGATCGCGATGCCGCTCGTGTCGACGGGCAGGTCCGGCGGCACGACGATCTCGACGCCGCCCATCATCGCAAAGATGAAGACCTCGGTTACGCCCGGCCCGAAGCGCGCGTCGCGAAAGTCGAGCTCGGCGCCACCCATGAACGCGATCACGACGGTCCGTCGTGCGGGTGTCCACGCACCGCGCCGCTCGACCCCACCCATGATCGCGATGAGCGTCTGGCTCTCGCGCACCGCACCAGCCAGCGCTTCGGCACCACGGCGGATCAGCCGATCTGCCTCGGGCTCGGGCGCGTGGGTCTGCCGCAGTGCGGGCAGGTCCGAGGTGAGACGCGTCAGGTCCGCAGCATCCAGTGTCCGGTGCGCGACGTCCACGCGCCGCTCGAATTCGTCGACAGTGATGTGATCGGCGGCATAGTGCTGCACCAGCGCGTCGATCACGTTCTGCCTGCGCTCCTGCGGAATCGGGCTCAGCCCGTGCCGCTCGTCCTGGTCCATGCGCCTCCGCGTGCTCAATCCGGATCGAGTATGGCGTTTTCTCGTTGACAGCCGCAAGCGTCGTCGGCATCTTGTCCGGGCCTCCCCGGTCCCTTCTTACCGTCGCTCGGCGATGAGCTTGAGAGCCAACTTCGACAGGATCCAGGGACGACTGTTCATCGGTCTCGTGCTGACGTTCCTCGGCACGTTGACGATCTACATCGTCAGCATGGTCATGCTGAACTCGTTCACGGACGAAGTCAGCGACAGGATCAGCACGCTCTACAGCGGCACGCAGGCGGCGGCCGAGCTGGAGAGTACGCTCTCGGCCCAGCTCGCGGCCGGGCAGAGCTATCTGCAGACCGGCGACAGCGCGGCGCTCACGCGATTCGGCACACTCGGCACCCAGGTCGCCGATATCCATCGCCGGTATGCGTCGGTGCAGGACCTGAGCGACGACCAGCGTTCCCGGCTCACCGAGATCCAGCGGCTGCACAACCAGCTGATGGAGGACTATCGCGCCGTGCAGAGTGCATTCGAGCGCGGCGAAGCCTCGGCAGCGCTCGCGCGGGGCGAGGAGGTGCTTGCGGCAGGCGAGCGGGTGCGACTGCAGATGCGGCAGCTCGGCCGGGACGAGATCGGTCGCGCCGATCGGGCGGCCGACGCGTTCACGGCAGAGAAGGGACGCATCCAGAATCTCCTGCTGATCATTTTCGGTATCACATCGGCCGCCATGGTCGGCTTCGCATACCTCACCATGCGCGCGATCGAGTCGCCACTGAATCGACTGGTCGTTGCGGCCGACGAGTTCGGTGCAGGCAATCTGAATGTCAGCCTGAACGGCGCGAACATGCCCGACGAGTTTCGCGTGCTGGCCGGCGCGTTCACGGGGATGGCGGACCGGCTCCGCGTGGTCGTCGGCGAGACCGTGCGGACGGCAAACAAGATCAGCGCATCAGCCGCGGACCTGTCGAGCATCTCGGAGGAGGTGGCCGCCTCGAGCGGCGAAGTGTCCACGGCAATGGTCGGGATCACGAACGGTGCGGAAGAGCAGGCGCTCGGGCTGCGCGGCGTCGACGAGGCGCTCGACAGCATGCGGGCGCGCGCTGACGAGATCGGTGCGGCGGCCGACCGTGTACGCGAGGTCGGTGCGCAGATCGGCGAGGTCGCCCACCTGCGCCGCCAGGACGTAGGCCGCGCGCTTGCGATGCTGCTCGAGGTCCGCGAGGTGGTCCGCAGCTCCGGCGCAGAGGTGAGCGAGCTGCAACGCGCATCGGAGCGGATCACGCAGTTCGTCGCGACCATCCAGGGCATCGCACGGCAGACGAACCTGCTGGCACTCAATGCGGCGATCGAAGCCGCGCGGGCGGGCGAGCACGGTCGCGGCTTCGGTGTCGTAGCGGACGAGGTGCGCAAGCTCGCGGACGAGAGTGCGCGCGCCGCCGACGACGTCGCAGCGACCGTGCAGCACGTACGCACCCAGATCGAGACGGTGGTCCACACGATGGACCGCGGGTTCCGGCGCGTGAGCGGCGTGGAGGAGACGTCGAAGGAAGCAGAGGCCGCGTTCGAGGAGATCGTGGCGGCAGTCGCGCACGTCAACGACGCTGCGAACCGTGTGGCCCACGCCGCGCTCGAAAACCGGCAGGCCGTTCAGTCCGTAGATGCAAATGTGCGCTCCGTCGGTGCCACTGCCGAGGCGCACGCGGCGAGCGCGCAGCAGGTGAGCGCGGCTGCCGAGGAGCAGTCCGCGGCGACGGAGGAGCTGAGCGCAGCCAGCCTGGAGCTGCTGCACGCAGCGGAAACACTGAAGGAACTGGTCTCGGAGTTCCAGGTCTGACGAATGAATGTTCTCTCGTGGATCGTCTTCGGCCTGCTTGCCGGCGGCATCGCGAAGCTGATCCTGCCGGGGAAGGATCCCGGTGGCTGCCTGGTCACGGTGGTGATCGGTATTCTTGGTGCCCTGATCGGCGGGTTCCTCAGCACGGAACTGCTCGGCTGTGGCACCGTCACAGGCTTCAACCTGCGGTCATTCGCGATCGCGATTCTCGGTTCGCTCGTACTGCTGCTGATCTACCGCCTCTTCCTGGGACGTCGCCGACGCTGAGCGGCGTCCCTGCAGTACCCGCAGCACGTCGTCCAGTCTGACCTCCGCACCCGCGCACGCGACCAGCACATGATAGAGCAGGTCGGCCGCCTCACTGGCGGCCGTGCCCGCGTCGCCGTTACGACAGGCGAGTACCAGTTCCACGGCTTCTTCGCCCAGCTTCTTGAGTCGCAGGTTCTCGTCCGCGAGCAGACGTGCGGTGTAGCTCGGCCCGACGGCCGCCGCCCGACGCCGCTCGATCACATCGGCGAGTGCCGGCAGCGTCGGACGTCCCTCGAAGCAGCTTTCCGCGCCGGTATGGCACGCCGGGCCTGCGGGCTCGACGAGCGCGAGGATCGCGTCGCCGTCGCAATCCCGGAACAGGCCGACCAGCGTCTGCGTGTTGCCGCTCGTCGCACCCTTGTGCCACAGCTCGCGACGGCGGCGAGACCAGAACCAGGTCTCACCGGTCTCGAGCGTGCGCTCCAGTGCAGTGCGGTCGGCATGTGCGAGCATGAGTACGACACCGGTGCGCGCATGCTGCACGACAACGGTGACGAGACCGTCGCCGCGGGCGAAGTCGAGAGCGTCGAGATCGGCAGCCGTTCGTATCTGCATGGTCGCTCAGGTGGTTCCGGAAAGGATCCCGCGAACGTCGCGTGCGAGGGCGGCGTTGGTGGCGACCACGCTGCTGCCCGTGTGTCCAGGTCGACCGTCCCAGTCGGTGAACACGCCGCCTGCCTCCTCGATGATGGGCGCGAGCGCGGCGGCATCCCAGATGCTCATGAGCGGGTCGAGCATGGCATCCGCCCGTCCGGTCGCGACGAGGGCGTAACCGTAGCAGTCGCCCCATGTGCGCCACCCGCCAATGCGTGACCGTAGCGCGTCCCATCCCGCGGCGCGCCCCGTCGCATAGACGTTCTCCACGTCCGTCGTCAGCACGAAAGCGTCGCCGAGAGTATTTGTATCGGAGACGAGTGCGCGTCTGCCGTTCCACCAGCAGCCGAGTCCGCGGGCCGCATAGACCGTTTCGTCGAGCGCCGGGAAATGGATCACGCCGAGCACGGCATCCCCCTCCTCCTCGAGCGCGAGCAGGACGCCGTAGAGCGGTACGCCGCGAATGAAACTGCGAGTGCCGTCGATGGGATCCAGGATCCAGCGTCGGTCGGCACCGGAGCGCACCGCGCCCTCCTCCTCGCCGACGATGCCGTCGTGAGGGAAACGCGCCTCGATCAGCTCACGCGCAATGCGCTCCGCGTCGCGGTCAGCACGTGTCACGGGGGAGTCGTCCGCCTTGGCTTCGGCCACGATGCCGGTCTGGTATCCGGCGAGCGTTACCCGGCCCGCACGCCACGCGACTTCGACGGCGAAGTCGAGCAGGTCACGATATGCGTCGAGGGTCACTGGTGCGCGGCGATCTGCTGATCGGCGGGTAGTTCACGCACACTGATGCCTGCATCTGCGAGCACGCGCCTCACGGCGCCGATCGTGGTCGTGCCGTCGTGGAAGATGCCCGCCGCGAGCGCCGCATCCGCGCCCGCGAGCAGGAATGCGTCGCGGATGTGCTCCGGAGTGCCGGCACCGCCGCTGGCGATAACGGGGATGGACACTGCCTCGACGATGCGGGCCGTCATTTCGAGATCGTAGCCGCTCCTGGACCCGTCCTGGTCGATGCTGGTGAGCAGAACTTCGCCCGCGCCCAGCTCCTCGCACTGTTTCGCCCACGTGACAGCGTCCAGCTCGGTGGCGGTACGACCGCCGTGCGTGAATACACGGAACCAGATGCCGCCGGGAGCTGCGAGCGCCTCGGCAGCAGCACCCTGCGGTCGCGCCGCGATCTCGATCTGGCGCTTCTCCACACGCGCATCGATGCTCGCGATGATGCACTGCCTGCCGAACTCGACGGAGGCCTCGCGCAGCAGCTCCGGGTTGGCTACGGCTGCCGTGTTGATGCTGACCTTGTCGGCACCCGCGCGCAGCACGGCGCCGATGCCCTCGAGGTCGTGGATGCCGCCGCCCACGGTCAGCGGGATGAACAGTCGCTCGGCAGTGCGCTGCACGACGTCCAGCAGTGTGCGACGCCCCTCGGTGGCGGCAGAGATGTCGAGGAACACGATCTCGTCCGCGCCGTCGGCCTGATAGCGGGCTGCGAGTTCCACGGGATCGCCGACATCGCGCAGGTCCTCGAAGCGGGTACCCTTTACGACGCGGCCGTTCTTTACGTCCAGACAGACGATGATCCGCTTGTGCAGCATCAGATGTTCTCCCGCCTCACTCGCACGCTGCCCTTGGTGCTGAACACGGCGCCCGTTGGGACGAGTGCCTGCCGCAAGGCAAGGCCGAATGCCTTGAATGCGGCTTCGATCACGTGATGCCGATCCCGCCCCCTGAGCACGCGCAGGTGCAGGGTCATGGCCGCATTCTCTGCGAGCGAACGGAAGAAATGCTCGTAGAGCGTCGAGCCAAGCCGGCCGCTATAGTAGAAGCGACCGCCTGCATCGAGTGCGGCCTGCACGAGTGCATCGTCCATCGGCACGACTGCATTGCCGTACCGTGCGCATTGCTCCGGAATCCAGTCCCGGAGCGCGAGGCCGACGCTGATCGCGACGTCCTCGACGAGATGGTGGCGCAGATCCCCGGTCCCTTCGATGGCAAGGTGCAGGCCGCTGTAGCGGGCCAGCGTGGTGAGCATGTGGTCGAGGAACGGCTCACCGGTCCTTATTGCGCCATCCGGCGCGGAATCGTGAATGCCGACAGTGACGTTCGTCTCGCGCGTTTCCCTGTGGATCGTGCTCATTCGTGATAGCTCCGGGCAATAGCGGACGCATCCAGCGCCCCGGTGTAGAGTGCCATGCCCAGCACGACGGCGTGAACACCAACGGCCGCGAGGGCTGTGAGATCGGTGGATCCGGCGATCCCGCCGGACGCGATGAGTGGCTGGCGGCCAACCGCGACGAGTGCCTCGAACTGCGCCACGTCGGCGCCCTGCATGCGGCCCTCACGGCTGACATCCGTCACGAGCACGGCAGCAAGCGGCAGCGCGGCGATGTGTGCGAGCAACCCTGTCGCCTCGATGCCCGCCGACTCCCGCCAGCCG
>CAYLME010000002.1:22207-63138 GCA_964384585.1 uncultured Gemmatimonadaceae bacterium
TCGCGGTAGACGTCGTCGCGGGGCGACCCGGCTCCGTCCGTGACCACGACGCCGTCACGGACGTCCGCGGCCAGCACGATCCGCCCCGCGTGTCGCGTGGCCATCCGCTCCAGCCACGCCGGCTCTTCGATCGCGCGCGTTCCGACCACGACGCGTGCCGCGCCCGCGTCGAGCAGACGTTCGACGGCCTCGTCACTGCGCACGCCACCGCCGACCTGGACTGGAACGTCGACCGCCTCCAGCACTGAACGGACCGAGTCCGTGTTGCGGCCGCTGCCGAGCGCTGCATCGAGGTCGACGACGTGGAGCATGGAGAAGCCGTTCTCGACCCAACGCGCCGCCACACTCGCGGGGTCCGGCAGGGAGACGCGCTCGGCATCCGGCTCGCCGCCGACGAGCTGGACCACGCGTCCGGCGCGCAGGTCGATGGCCGGAATCGCGATCACTGCCGCGCCCCCGCGAGGAAGTTGGCGATCAGCTGCAGGCCGCCTTCAGCACTCTTCTCGGGGTGGAACTGTACTCCCACGGCGCTTCCCGCCCGGACCGCGGCAGGAAACCGGTCGCCCGCGTAGTCGGACCATGCGATGACGGAATCTCTGCGCGTGGGAAGCGCGACATAGCTGTTCGCGTAATACGCCTGCAGCGAGGGGAGCCTGTCGAAAAGCGGGTCCCCGTTCGATTCGACGTCGTTCCAGCCCATCTGCGGAAGTCGTGGTGCCGTCATCTTCCGGACGCGACCGGGAATCACGCCGAGCCCGCGGCCGTCGCCCTCGTCGCTCGTCTCGAAGAGCAGCTGCATGCCCAGGCATATGCCGAGGGTGGGCAGACCCGAGCGGATCGCGTCGCGCAGCCCGGCGCCTGCCTCTGCCAGGCGCGCCGTCGCAGAACCGAACGCGCCGACGCCGGGCAGGACGAGCGCATCGGCGCTTGCTGCGCTGCGTGCATCGCGCACGAACGACGCACGCCCACCTGCCGCTTCGATCGCCTTGCGCAGCGAGTGCAGGTTGCCGGTGCCGTAATCGAAGATCGTGACATTCATCGGGTCACCTGCTCCTGCTGCTGGAGGACCGTAGCGATGGCATCGATGGCCGGCTCCATCATATGCCACGGTCCGATCGTAATGCGTACGCAGTCACCGAGCTGCGGCAGGTCGGGGAACGGACGCACCGCAATGCCTGCCGTGCGCATGCGGCGGTTCCATGCGGCGGCGCTCTGTCCGGCCGGCAGCACTGCGAGAACGAAGTTGGCTGCGGATGGCAGCACGCGCAGTCCCAGTGCACGGAGCTCGCCGGAGATGCGGGCGCGATTGGCCTCGACGTCGCGGATGCGCGCCAGCGTCCATTCGTCACCGTCCTGGAGCACCGCGAGCGCGGCAAGCTCTGCAACGGAGCTGACTTTGTACGGCCCACGCGACTTTTCGATCTCCCTGATCAGCTCGGCCGGTCCGATCGCGTATCCGATGCGGAGGCCGGCGAGACCCCGGGCCTTGGAGAACGTGCGCAGCACCACCGCAGCCGATGAGGCTGCTGCAGCCTGCGCGAGGCCCGGCTCCCCCGCGAACTCGATGTACGCTTCGTCCACCAGCAGCACGCCGGCAACGCGTCGCTCGAGTTCGTCCAGCGCAGCACGCCCGAACAGCGTGCCTGTGGGATTGTTCGGCCGACAGACGTACGTCAGTGCCGCACTCGCATCGATCAGCGCATCACAGTCGAGGGACAGGTCCGATGCCAGTGACACACCGACCGGGCGCACTGCATTCATCCGCGCAAACGCGGGGATCATCCCGAACGTCGGGTCGGGGTATGCGATTGCATCGCCCGCTGCACAGAAGGCGCGAATCGCACTGTCGATGACGTCGTCAGAGCCGCAGCCCGTGGTCACGTTCTCCGGTTCGACATCGAGACGCGCTGCGATGAGCTGCTTCAATGCGGGAACATAGACAGGCGGATAGCGCGTGAGTGCCGGATCCCCGGCTTCGCGTACGGCCCGTGCCGCTGCGGGGTTCGCGCCCCACAGGTTCGTGTTGTCGCTCAGGTCGATCGCGCACGGTTCGCGGCCCGGGTCGTACGTGGTGAGCGCGCGATACTCTGCGCGCAGCAGCGGCGTACGGCGCTGCACGACGTCGTCCGTTGCGGTGAGCGCGTTGCGACGCAGCCGGGCCGCCTCCGCGTGCGCGGGCAGGCCCTCCGCCTCTGCGAGTGTGACCGTCGCATCCGCGAGGTCCGCGGCGCCGCGCGTGCTCAGCTCCTGGTAGGTAGTGAACCGCACGAAATCGTGCACCGAGAGGCCCGAATATGTCCGTGCGAGGCCACCGGTCGGCAGTACGTGGTTGGCGCCCGTGCTGTAATCGCCGAACGCCACGGAGCTGGGCGCGCCCAGGAAGATCGTGCCGGCATTGCGCAGTCGGGTGAGCAGTGTGCGCGGCTCGCGTGTGAGAACGAGCAGATGCTCGGCCGCATATCGGTTCGCGAACGTGACGGCCTGCTCCATGTCTCGCGCGAGCAGCAGTGCACCGGAGCGGCGCAACGCGCTCTCCATGATGTCGCGTCGCGGCTCGCGCGGAATCCGCTCCGAGAGCCGCGTCTGTACCGTCCCGAGCAGATTCGGACTCGTCGTCACGAGTACGCAGCAGGCGTCCGGGTCGTGTTCTGCCTGGGCAAGCAGCTCCACGGCGACGACATCGGCATCCGCGGAATCATCGGCCAGCACCAGGATCTCTGACGGACCCGCCGGGTTGTCGATGCCGACGATGCGTGCAACCTGCAGTTTCGCTTCGTTCACCCAGGCATTGCCCGGACCGACGATACGGTCTACCACCGGGATCGTGTCCGTTCCGAACGCCATCGCGGCGATCGCGCCTGCGCCACCGGCCACGAACACGCGATCCGCAGCGCCGATCGCGGCGGCCGCGAGTACCGTGGCGGGTGGCAGACCATCGGGGCCCGGCGGCGAGCACACGATGATCTCGCGCACACCCGCTACACGCGCCGGCACAACGCCCATCAGGACGCTGCTCGGATACGCGGCGCGCCCGCCGGGCGCATACACGCCCACGCGCTCGAGCGGTTCCATGCGGCGTCCGAGACGAACGCCCGGCCGCTGTTCCATCTCGAAGTCGCGCGGCAGCTGCGCGCGGTGAAAGGATGCAATGGCGCGGGCCGCCTGCTCGAGTGCCAGCCGCACCTCGTGCGGCAATGAGCGACGCGCGTCGTCCCACGCAGCGCGCGGCACCTCCAGCGTCGTGAGGGCGACGCCGTCGAAGCGGCGGGCCGACTCGATGAGCGCCGCGTCGCCGCGCGCCCGCACGTCGGCGATCATTGCGCTCACGACCGACGCCGTGTCCTGCTCCGCCGCGGCGGTCCGCTCGAACAGCAGCCGACGCGCTTCCGGCGTGAGCGCATCGACGTCGCCGATGAACGCGTACGATGTCTGCCCGGATCCCGCGTCGGCTGACGCTCGCGGCAATGGCCGCGCATCGGTGCTCATGGCATCAGCCTCTCGATGCGCGTGACGAGGATGCCTTCGGCGCCGATCTGCTTCAGCTGGGCAATGACCCGGTAGATGTCCGTGGCGTCGACCACTGCGTGTGCGGCGACGTGGTCCCCGCCGTTCAGCACATCGATGATCGTGGGACCGCTGATGCCGGGGATGATGCGCTGGACCTGCTGGAGCGCCGCCCGCGGCACGTTCGCCATGAGGTAGCGCTTCCCCTGTGCGCGCAGTACCGATTCGAGCGCGGTCGCGAGCTCGCGCGTGGTGCGTTCGCCTTCGGTGCTGGCAAGCAGGCCCGGTCGCGCGATCAGCCGCGCCGAGGATTCGAGGATCGTTTCGATCTCGCGCAGGCCGTTCACCTTCAGCGTCGAACCGGTGGAGGTGATGTCCACGATGATGTCGGCTACACCGAGGTGTGGCGCAATCTCCGCTGCGCCGGAAACGGGAACGATCGTGACATCGCACTGGCGGGCCGCGAAGCATGCACGCGCCATGGAAGGAAATACGGTCGCGACCCGAGCACCGGCGGGCACATCGCACATGTCCTCGATGTCCGAGTCCTCGCGCGCCGCGATGACGACACGGCAACGGCCGAACCCGAGATCGAGTACATCCAGCACGTCACGGCCGCTCTCGACGATGAGGTCGAGGCCGGTGATCCCGAGATCCGCGGCGCCATCGGCCACGAACTCCGGGATGTCCTGTGCGCGCACGAACAGCGCGACGAACTCGCCCCCGAGCGACGCCTGCAACGCGCGCTCGCTCGACGCCTCGAACGCGAGGCCCGCCCGTTCGAGCAGGTCGCGTGTCTCCGTCGCGAGCCGGCCCTTGTTCGGAAGTGCAATCCTGACCATCGGCTTGTCTCCAGCACAAAAAAGCCGCGGCCCGTCAATGGACGGGCCGCGGCCGGAAAACGTCTTGCGTCGCTTCGCCTGCAGAACGCGCTACACGTCTCCGTCCCGACCCGTCGGGCCGTGATGATGGGCGTGATGGCGATGCTGCGCGAAACGGTACCTCATGAAAAGAGCCTAACCGGGCTGGAACCCGGCGTCAAGGGAGCGCGGAGGTCGGCTGACGACCTGGCATCCCGTGGCAGGCAGAGGTGTTGCAGGCAGGGTGGCCGGGTGTTCGAATTCAAGCCGTCCCGGAATCGCAGCACGCGCGGAGCGCGGGGCAACCGGACCAGAGGAGACGAAAAGCGATGGCCGCACTCACGGCAAAACAGCGTGCGCATCTCAAGGCGCTTGCCCATCCACTCAAGCCGCTGTTCCAGATCGGACGCGACGGCGTGACCGACAACGTCGTCGGCACCATCGCCTCGGCCCTGGAAACGCGCGAGCTGCTGAAGGTGAAGGTGCTGGAGGGCGCGCCGGTGTCCGCGCGTGAAGCGGCGGACGAACTGGGCGAGCGAGTCGAGGGCATGCACGTCGTGCAGGTGATCGGCCGCACGATCGTACTCTACCGCCGGCATCCGGAAGAACCCGTGATCCGGCTGCCCTGAGGCGCGGCCTTTTCCGACGTCGTCGCCAGCCCGATACTCCTCACCTCGTGTCGCAGACCCGCGGCGGCAGCCCGAGCGGTGCGGGTCACGAACCAGGAGCTCGCATGCCGTTCGATCCAGCGCCGTGGAGAGCCGATACCGAAGCGGTCACCGCGGGGCGCATACACCTCAACAATGCGGGTGCGTCGCTGATGCCGCGCCCGGTGCACGCTGCGGTCGTGCAGCACCTGCAGCGCGAGGTGATGCTGGGTGGGTATGAGGCCGCAGACGCCGCTGTCGAAGAAATCCATCAGGCGCATGCTGACGTCGGTTCGCTGGTCGGCGCGGCGGCACGCAACATCGCGATCGTCGAGAATGCGACGGTCGCGTTTTCGCAGGCGCTGTCGGTGTTCGATTTCCAGCCGGGCGACGTCATCCTGACGAGCCGCAACGACTACAGCTCGAACCAGCTCATGTACATCTCGCTCGCCCGGCGTCGCGGCGTGAGGCTATTGCGGGCGGGAGACCTGCCGGAGGGCGGCGTCGACCCGGACTCGGTGGCGGAACTCGTGCGCGCGCAGCGTCCGGCCCTGGTCGCACTCACGCACGTGCCGACGAACTCCGGCCTCGTGCAGCGCGTGGAGGACGTCGGCCGGATCTGCGCCGAATACGAAGTTCCGTACCTGGTCGATGCGTGTCAGTCCATCGGCCAGATCCCGCTCGACGTGGAGCGGCTGCACTGCACCTACCTGTCCGCGACTGCGCGCAAGTTCCTGCGTGGCCCGCGCGGCGTCGGGTTCCTGTACGTGAGCGATGCCGCACTCGACGCCGGCGCCTTCCCGCTCTACATCGACCTGCATGGCGCGGACTGGACGGAGCCCGACCACTTCGAGTTGGCAGGCGACGCGACGCGCTTCGAGAACTGGGAATTTGCCTATGCGCTCGTGCTGGGCCTGGGGACGGCTGCGGCGTACGCCAGGCGTGTGGGCATCGAAGCCGCCGGGAGCTACGCGGCGGAGCTGGCGCGGCACGCGCGCGAACAGCTCGCCGCCATCGACGGTGTGCGCGTGCTCGACGCGGGTGGTGAGCTGTGCGCGATCGTCACCGTTGAGGTGGAAGGACGCGACGCGCGCGAGATCGTGCGACTGCTGCGTGAGGAAGCGATCAACACGAGCGCACTCGACCGGTCGTCCGCGGTGCTCGACATGGACGACAAGAAGGCCCGCAGCGTGCTGCGCATTTCGCCGCACTACTACAACACGAGGCGGGAAGTCGATATCGCGGTAGGCGCGATCGCAGCGATCGCGGAGGGCTGAGCTGTGCATGCGCAGCATGGCCCGGAAACGAAGTGGCCGGAGCGATGTTCACGCTCCGGCCGTTCATTCGCTCACTCCGGAAGGATGCTGGGAGGGCGTGGATGCGGCGGCGGATCGCCGCCGCGGGTCAGGCGATACCCGCCGAACGTGCGATCTGGTACGCGAAGCCCGCGATCGTCGCGACGTAGGCGACGCTGACACCGCAGATTTCCGCGTACATGGCGGTCCGGGTCTGGCGAATTCGAGTGATCATCTATTGACTCCTTGCAAGGCGACGTGACGTCGCTGGAAACCGGCTGTCGAGTGACTGTGCTTCTGTCTGACTGCTGTCGGGCCGTACGCCCTTTCCTGACCGTTGGTTTCGCCGTGCACCCGGATGGTTGCGGTGATGGTGACAGGAGGGACGGATGATGTCGCAGGGCGCCGGGCCCGCGTGACGGGCGTCAGTGGGGAGGCGGGTCCCCTCGCGGCCCCCCCACGGACGGAGGGCAGACCCTTCCGGGAGAACCCGGGTATCAGCGCGGTTCAACTCAGCAGCAGCAACGGTCGGGTACAGTGAAGGATCGCATCGTCATCCGTAACGCACGGCAGCACAACCTCAAGGGCGTGGACCTCGAGCTGCCGCGTCGCGCACTGGTCGTGATGACCGGGCCCAGCGGCTCGGGCAAGTCCACGCTCGCGTTCGACACCATCTATGCCGAGGGGCAGCGGCGCTACGTCGAGTCGCTGTCGAGCTACGCGAAGCAGTTCCTCGAGCGGATGGAGAAGCCGCATGTGGACGTGATCGAGGGGCTGTCACCGGCAGTCGCGATCGAGCAGAAGAATCCCACGAAGACGAGCCGGTCGACGGTCGGCACTGCAACCGAGACCTACGACTACCTGCGGCTGCTGTTCGCGCGTGCGGGTCGCACCTGGTGTCCGGAATGCGGCCGGCGCGTGCTCCCGGACACGGTGCAGTCGGTGACCGACGCATTGCTCGCCCTGCCGGAAGGCACGCGTCTCATGATCACCTTCCCGCTGCCGCGAAGTGCCCGCATCGCACACCGTACGGTCGTCGAGAACCTGCGTGTGCTCGGCTTCATGCGCGTGCTCGTGGACGGCGAGTCTGTCGAGCTGGACGCGACCGGCGCGGAGGATCCGGCCGTGCTGGGCCATGACCTGGCCGGCGCGGCGGAGCTGCTCGTGGTGGTCGACCGCACGATCGTGCGGCCGGACGCGCGCGAGCGTATCGCCGACTCCGTCGGGACCGGTTACCGCGAGGGTGAGGGTGAACTGGTCGTCGTGAATGCGAGCGACGGCGGGCGGCTCATCTTCTCGGAACAGTTCCACTGTCCGGACCATCCGGAGATCCGCTTCCTCGAGCCGACACCGCGACTCTTCTCGTTCAACAACCCGTACGGCTCGTGCCCCGAGTGCACCGGCTTCGGTGCGGTTCTCGAATACGACGAGACCCTGATCGTGCCGAATCCGGACCGGTCGCTCGACGAAGGCGCGGTCGATCCGTGGGAGAAGCCGCGCTACGCACGCTACCGCAGCAAGCTGCTCTCGTATGCGCGCGACTGCGGCATGTCGATCGACGAGCCGTGGGCCGACCTCGATCCGGATTTCCAGGACGCAGTACTGTACGGCACGCGCGGCTTCACGGGCGTGATCCCGTTCCTGCGCTCGCGCGAGCCGAAACGCTACAAGCAGTACATCCGCGTATTCCTGCGTCGTTACCAGAGCGCGCTCACGTGTCCCGTATGCGCAGGCTCGCGTCTCCGGCCGGAAGCGCTGTACGTCCGCGTGTGCGACATGAACATCGCGGAAGCCGCCGAGCTGCCCGTCTCGATCCTCCTCGACTGGGCGGAAGGACTGGAAGCGGGCGAGGGCGGTGAGCTGGCGCTGTCGTCGCAGGAGCATGCGATCGCATCACCGATCCTGCGCGAGCTGCTCGCGCGACTCCGTTTCCTCGACGACGTCGGTCTCGGCTATCTCGCGCTGCAGCGTCAGACGCGCACCCTCTCGGGCGGCGAGGCGCAGCGCATCTCGCTCGCGAACTCGCTCGGCTCCGCGCTGACCGACACGCTCTACGTGCTCGATGAACCGACGATCGGTCTGCATCCGGGCGACAGCGACCGCCTGCTCGGGCTGCTGAAGCAGCTGCGCGCGCGCGGCAACAGTGTGCTCGTCGTGGAACATGATGCGGCGGCGATCCGTGTCGCGGACCATGTCGTCGAGCTGGGGCCGGGCAGCGGCGAGCGCGGTGGTACAGTCGTCTACCAGGGCAGCTACGACGCACTGCTGCAGGCGGAGACTGCCACCGGCCGCTACCTCTCGGGACGTGACGGCGGCGCGGGCGTGCGCAAGCGGCGCCCGCTCGACGGTGCGCGCATCCGTCTTACCGGCGCACGCCAGCACAACCTGCAGGGTGTCGACGTCGAGATCCCGGTCGGCGCACTGACGGTCGTCACCGGTGTGAGTGGATCCGGCAAGAGCACGCTCGTACACGACGTGTTCTATCGCGCGCTCGAGCGCGAGCTGGCAGCGGGCGAGACGACCGCGAAGCGCCACCTGGGCGAAGCCGTAGGCGATTATGACCGCCTCGAGGGCGTCGCGCACATCGACGATGTGGTGCTCGTCGACCAGAGCCCGATCGGACGCTCGCATCGCTCCAACCCCGTGACGTACGTCAAGGCGTTCGATTTCATCCGCGAGCTGTACGCCTCGCAGCCGCTCGCAAAACAGCGTGGCTGGAAGCCCGGCTACTTCTCGTTCAACGTGAAGGGCGGACGCTGCGAGGCATGCCAGGGCGAAGGTGTGATGCAGATCGAGATGGTATTCCTCGCCGACGTGTTCATTCCGTGCGAGGCATGCGGCGGTCGGCGCTACAAGCCCGAAACACTCGAGATCACGTACAAGGGCCTGAACATCCGTGAGGCGCTCGATCTCACGATCGACGAGGCGATCAAGTTCTTCATCCGCGAGGACCGTCTCGGCCAGATGCTCTGGCAGTTGCAGCAGGTCGGCCTTGGCTACCTGCGCCTCGGTCAGCCGGCACCCACACTCTCGGGCGGCGAGGCGCAGCGTCTCAAGATCGCGCGCGAGTTGATCACGGCTGCAAAGCGGCGCGGACGGCGCGTGTACGTGCTCGATGAGCCCACGACCGGACTGTCAGGGCCGGAGGTGCGCAAGCTCATCGCAGTACTGAGTCGCCTGGTCGAACAGGGACACACCGTTGTCGTGATCGAGCACAGCATCGACGTGATGCTCGCCGCCGACTGGATCATCGATCTCGGACCGGGCGCGGGTGATGCCGGTGGCCGAATCGTTGCAACGGGCACGCCCCGTGACGTCGCGCAGAGCGATGGCCTCACTGCTCAGTACCTGCGCGCTGCCATGGAGGAATCGGCGCTGGGCGTGTGAGCCGGGCGGCCAGACCGGCGTTGTCCGGCGTCACGGTTCGCAGCGGGCAAATGGCACCCGTTCATGGAACCCGGGAACTCCCGCGCGAGGGCCACTGTACTGAGGTTCGGAGCGCCACACCGCAGGAGAAGCAGCATGAAGTCGATTCGTTCCAGGCTCGGCCTGTCCGCCGTGCTGTTGCTGGGCATTCTGACCACGGCATGCACCGATAGCTTCGGTCTCGGATATGGCGGCATGGAGGGTCGCTACCGCCTCGAGGGAACCGTCGACGGGGCCCGTTTCTATTACATCGATGGTGAGATCCGCGTCCGGAACCAGCGCGGCTCGGAGGCGCGCGTGGATATCGACTGGATCATGCGCGACGATCGTGGCTCGACGGTATACCGGATCCGCAGCGACTCGCCTGCGCGCGCGTACATCAGCGGTGACTACATCCGCTTCGACTTCGAGGGGTGGCTGGACACCAGCGGCGGCAGCATCAACTTCGTGCTCGAGCACGAAGGCGAAGTGCGTGGGCGTACGATGGCGGGCTACTGGGACCTGCACACCGATTACTACGGCACCGAGAGCGGTACCTTCCGCGCTGTGCGCTGAGTTCCGTCGAAAGATCCGCCAGCGAGTGACGCCGCGGCCGACCTGGCCGCGGCGATCTGCTGTCGCCGAGTCTCGGTTGCCGGACCCCGTCCCGCCGCATAGCTTCGCTTCCTGACACCAGGCCCAACCCAACCCTTCACATCCGTGGGAGCATTGCCCATGAAGCGAGCACTTGTTGCGTGCGCGCTGCTCGGGCTCGGCTGCGCATCAGCGCAGACGCCGGGGGCGTCACCGGCACCGGGTGAGCAGCGCGATCGGGGAACCGAAGACGTGGCGTTCCCATCCACGTACGAGGCGCGCCAGGCGCCACTCACCGTCATCCGGAATGCGACGATCCTGACAGCTGCGGGGCCGCGTATCGAGAATGGCTCCGTGCTCATGCGCAACGGCGAGATCGTCGCCGTCGGTCGCGACATCAGTGTGCCTTCGGGTGCGCGCGTCATCGACGCCCGTGGCAAGTGGGTCACGCCCGGAATCATCGATTCGCACTCGCATCTCGGCGACTATCCTGCGCCCGGCATCGATGCGGTCAGCGACGGCAACGAGATGGTGCGTCCGAACACCGCCGGCGTGTGGGCAGAGCATTCGGTCTGGCCGCAGGATCCGCAGTTCGAACTTGCGCGGGCCGGTGGCATCACTGCACTGCAGATCCTGCCAGGCTCCGCCAACCTCTTCGGAGGACGCAGCGTAACCGTGAAGAATGTGCCGTCCGTCACGGTGCAGGGGATGAAGTTTCCCGGCGCGCCCTACGGCCTCAAGATGGCGTGCGGCGAGAATCCGAAGCGCGTCTATGGTGAGCGCGGCGGGCCAGCGACGCGGATGGGCAACGTCGCCGGCTATCGCACGGGCTGGATCCGCGCGGCGAAGTACCGCGACGACATGAACGCCGACCCATCGCGGCGACCGACGCGCGACCTCGAGCTGGAGACCCTGGCAGGTGTTCTCGACGGCGACATCCTCGTGCAGCACCACTGCTATCGGGCGGACGAGATGGCGCAGGTCATCGACATCGCGGACGAGTTCGGCTACCGCGTCGCTTCGTTCCATCATGCGGTCGAGGGCTACAAGATCGGTGAGCTGCTCGCCGAGCGGAACATCTGCGCTTCGATCTGGGCCGACTGGTGGGGCTTCAAGCTCGAGGCGTACGACGGCATCAGGCAGAACGCCGCACTGCTGCACGAGGACGGCGCATGCGTCATCATTCACTCCGATGATGCGCAGGGCATCCAGCGGCTGAACCAGGAAGCAGCCAAGGCGATGGCCGCCGGCAACCAGAACGGCATCCGCATCAGCTACGAAGACGCGATCCGGTGGATCACGATCAACCCGGCAAAGGCGATCGGCGTCGACGACGTGACCGGCTCGCTCGAGCCCGGCAAGATGGCGGACGTCGTGATCTGGGACGGCGACCCCTTCAGCATCTACACGAAGGCGGAGAAGGTGTTCGTCGACGGCGCTCTGCTCTACGATCGTCTCGATCCGTCCACGCACCGGAAGAGCGACTTCATGCTGGGCATCCTGCCGACGGAGGTGCTGCCATGAGCCGCCTTCAGCGAATCCTGCCGGCCATCGTCGCAGTGGCTGCGGTGCTGCCGTTCGGCGCGCTGCACGCACAGACGACGGCCATCACGAACGTACGCATCCACACGATCAGCGAACCGCCCATCCCGAGCGGCACCATCGTCATACGCGACGGGCGCATTGCCGCCGTTGGCGCCGACGTCGAAGTGCCCCAGAACGCGCGCGTGATCGACGGCACCGGCAAGGTCGTGACGCCCGGCCTCCTGGATGCTTCGACGTCGCTCGGGATCGTCGAGATCGGCGGCGTCTCCGGAACGAATGACGCCGCAACCTCGAACAGCCGGCTGACGGCTGCATTCAACGTCGCGGACGCGCTCAATCCGCGTGCGACCGCGATCCCGGTGACCCGCGTGGAGGGCATCACGCGCGCCGTCGTCGTGCCGGGCGGATTCCAGTCCATCCTGCGCGGCCAGGGCATCCTGATCCACCTCGACGGCCAGCGTGCGGACGAGATGGTCGTGCGCAATCCGGTCGGGATCTACGTCACGCTGGGCGAGTCCGGCTCGAGTCGCGCCGGAGGCTCGCGCGCGGCGGCGATGCTGCTGCTGCGCGAGGCGCTGCAGGACGCGCGCGATTATGCCGCGAACCGCAACGCGTTTCAGCAGGGAAGCCGGCGCGAGTACGCGCTCTCGCGGCTCGACCTCGAGGCGCTGCAGCAGGTGCTGCGTCGCCAGGTGCCACTGATCATCAGCGTCAACCGCGCCGCAGACATCACGAGCGTGCTGCAGTTCGCGCGGCAGGAGAACGTCCGCATCATCCTCTCGGGCGCCGAAGAGGGATGGATGGTCGCCGACGAGATCGCGAGCGCCGGTGTGCCCGTCATCATCAACTCGATGAACAACATTCCCGGCTTCGACAATCTCGGCGCCACCCTCGAGAACGCGGCACGCCTGAGCGAGGCCGGTGTGAACGTCATGCTCTCCTCCTTCGATGGCAGCAACGTTCGCAACCTGCGGCAGGTCGCCGGCAACGCGGTCGCCTACGGCATGTCGTGGGAGGAGGCGCTTGCGGCCGTCACCAGCGTGCCGGCCCAGGTCTTCGGCATTGCGGATCGCTACGGGACGCTCGCAGTGGGCATGGACGCCGACGTCGTGGTCTGGTCCGGGGACCCGTTCGACTTCACGACCTCGGCTGACTACGTCTTCATCCGCGGATTCGAGCAGCGCAAGGACACGCGGGAGCAGCAGTTGTTCGAGCGGTACCGGAACTAGGGAGAGGCGGGCCGGGGGCCGGGGCCTGGGTGGGGCTGGACTTTCTGTGTCGCCGGGCCGCTGGGTTCGCCGCTCCGGACGTCCACCGTCGGGCCCGGGCCCGGGCCGGCGCGCGGGCCCCGGGTGGGCTGGATCCGCCGCTCCTGACGCCCATCCCCGGCCCGCGCCCGGACCCCCAGCTTCGCTCTTCGCGCGCGCCCGCGCGTGCCCGCGCACGCGGGCACCACGCGCGCGCACGAGGGTATCAGGAATGTCTGCCGCGCAACCGCGTCGGTGACGGAACTGTGAGACGGAGTCTCGATGTCCAGCACGCCCCCGGAATTCGAGCAGAAGGTCCTGCCGCGCCTGATCGAGGAGGAGATGAGGGTCTCATTCCTCGACTATTCCATGAGCGTGATCGTGCAGCGTGCGCTGCCCGATGTTCGTGACGGGCTGAAGCCCGTACATCGCCGGATTCTCTACGCGATGTCGCAGGCCGGCCTGTCGGCCGGTCGTCCCTACAAGAAGAGCGCGACCGTGGTCGGCGACGTGCTCGGCAAGTACCACCCGCACGGCGACCTGGCCGTGTACGAGGCGATGGTCCGCATGGCGCAGGACTTCGCCATGCGCTACCCGCTGGTGGACGGCCAGGGCAACTTCGGCTCGATCGACGGCGACGGTGCGGCGGCATACCGCTACACCGAGGCGCGCCTGACGCGCCTTGCGGGCGAGCTGCTCGCGGACATCGAGAAGGAGACGGTCGACTTCTCACCGAACTTCGACGGTCGGCTCGAGGAGCCGCGCGTCATGCCTGCCGCGTTCCCGAACCTGCTCGTCAATGGCAGCAGCGGCATCGCAGTTGGCATGGCCACGAACATTCCGCCGCACAACCTGCGCGAAGTCGTGAACGCGTGCGTCCACCTGATCGAGAATCCGGAGGCCACGGTCAACGACCTGATGAAGCACGTGAAGGGTCCGGACTTCCCGACGGCGGCCTACATCTGCGGCTTCGAGGGCATCCGCGACGCGTACCAGACCGGGCGCGGTCGCGTCGTGATGCGTGCGAAGGTCGATATCGAGGAGCCGGACAACGGCAAGCCGCTGCTGATCGTGACGGAGATCCCGTACATGGTCAACAAGTCGCGGATGATCGAGCAGATCGCCGCGCTCGTGCGTGAGAAGCGCGTGACCGACATCACCGCGCTGCGCGACGAGTCGGACCGTCATGGCATCCGCGTCGTGATCGAGCTGAAGAGGGACGCGATCCCGCAGATCGTGCTGAACCAGCTCTACAAGCACACGCAGATGCAGTCCACGTTCGGCGTGATCATGCTCGCACTGGTCGATGGTGTTCCGAAGATCATGGACCTGCGCGAGATGATCCAGCATTTCGTGGATCATCGCCACGCGGTGGTCACGCGCCGGGCCGAGTACGAGCTGCGCAACGCGCTGGAGCGCGAGCACATCCTGGAAGGCCTCAAGATCGCCGTCGACAATATCGACGACGTGATCGCGCTGATCCGTGCTGCCGACGATACCGAGCAGGCGAGCATCCAGCTGCAGGAGCGCTTCGGCCTCTCCGAGCGGCAGGCGAAGGCGATCCTCGACATGCGTCTGGCGCGCCTGACCGGCCTCGAGCGCGAGAAGCTCGAGCAGGAACTGACCGAGGTCCGCGCGACGATCACCGATCTGCGTGACATCCTGGAGCGTCATGAGCGCCGCATGGAGATCATCGTCTCCGAGCTGCGCCGGGTCGCGGCAGACTACGGTGATGACCGCCGCACCGAGCTGACCGACTTCAACATGCTGTCGATCGAGGATCTGATCGCCGACGAGGAGATGGTGATCACGATCTCACACGCCGGCTACGCGAAGCGGCTGCCGCTCTCGACGTACCGCGCACAGCGACGCGGCGGACGCGGGCTGCAGGGCGTCACGGCGCGCGAGGAGGACTGGGTCGAGCACCTCTACACGGCCGCGACGCATGATTACCTCATGGTCTTCACCGCGCGCGGGCACTGCTACTGGCTGAAGGTCCACGAGATCCCGACGGCCAGCCGCAACGCGCGCGGCAAGCCGCTCGTCAACCTGCTGTCGCTGGGGCCGGATGAGCAGGTTGCAGCGATCGTGCCGGTGCGAGAGTTCGATCCGGCGCTCAATCTGATGTTCGTGACGCGCCGCGGCACCGTGAAGAAGACGGCGCTCGACGCGTACCGCCACGTTCGGGTGACCGGCGTCAATGCGATCAACATCGACGACGGTGATGAGCTGATCGACGTGCAGATCACTACGGGCAGCGACAACGTGATTCTGGCAACGCGCGACGGCATGGCGATCCGCTTCGAGGAGAGTGACGTGCGCGAGATGGGTCGCGTCGCGACGGGCGTGCGCGGCATCCGCCTGCGTGGCGACGACGTCGTTGTCGGCATGGTCGTCGGCAAGGCGGACGGGCCCGAGCGCGCCACGCTGCTCGTCGTATCCGAGAACGGACGCGGCAAGCGCACCGACATCGAGGAATACCGGCTGCAGACCCGGGGCGGCCAGGGCGTCATCAACTTCCGCGTCAACGAGACGACCGGTAAGGTCGTTGCGATCAAGGGCGTGCTGCCGGGCGACGAGCTGATGCTGATCACGCGCAACGGCGTCGTCAATCGCCAGCGTGTGAGCGGGATCCGCGTCATCGGACGCGCCACACAGGGTGTCATCGTGATGCGCATGGACGAAGGCGACACGATCGTGGACGTGGCGCGCGTGGTGCCTGAGGACGACAGCACGTTGCCACCTGACGCGGGCTCGAACGGTGCACCGGTGCTGGACGTACCGGAGCCGGATTACATCGACGAGTCCGATGCCGTCTTCGCCGGCAGCGATGCTGCGCCTGCAGACGAGGATGCGTTCGAGCCGGAGGACGACGGCGCGTTCGGCGGCATCGACGACGACATCACCAGCGATGAGTGAGCTGGTCGGCGCCGCAGCGATCCGCGCTGCGGCCGACCGCCTGCGCGGCGTCATCATTCCCACGCCGCTGCTGCCCGCGCCGTGGCTCGATGAGGAGCTCGGCGCGGAGGTGCGTCTCAAGTGCGAGAACCTGCAGCGTGCGGGCGCATTCAAGATTCGCGGCGCATACAACGCCGTCGCCTCGCTCACGGACCAGGAGCGCGCGCGCGGCGTCATCGCGTATTCGTCGGGCAACCATGCACAGGGCGTGGCACTGGCGGCGAAGCTGTTCGACATTCGCGCCGTCGTAGTGATGCCGACGACGGCGCCGCGTGTGAAGATGGACGGCGCGCGCGCTCTCGGCGCCGAGGTCGTGCTCGAGGGCACGACCTCGGTCGAGCGGCAGACGCGCGCAGAAGCGATCGCAGCCGAGGATGGGCTGACGATCATTCCCGCATTCGATGATCCGCGCACCATCGCGGGGCAGGGCACCGTCGGACTGGAGATCGCCGAGGCCTGGCCCGAAGTCCAGGTCGTGGTCGTGCCCGTTGGCGGTGGCGGCCTGATCAGCGGGATCGCGGCGTGGATACGGCACGCTCTGCCCGAGTGCCGCGTCATCGGCGTCGAGCCCGAGCACGCGAATGCGATGCAGCAGTCGATGGCGGCCGGGCATCCGGTCACGATCGCGCCGCATGTTTCAGTGGCGGATGGACTCATGCCGGTGCGGCCGGGCGATCTCACCGTCGCGCACGCACTCGCCCATGTGGACGAAATCGTCACGGTCAGTGACGACGCGATCGTAGAAGCGACCGCCCTCCTGCTGCAGAAGAGCAAGCTCGTCGTCGAGTTCTCCGGTGCTGCAACCGTCGCGGCACTCCGCAGCGGTGTCATCGACACGCGCGGGCTGCGCGTGGCCGCGGTCCTGTCCGGTGGCAACCTGGACCCGATACGTGCCCTGGAACTGTTGGCCGCGCGCGGCGAGCCACCGCCTTCGCTGCCGGCCGTCTGAGTCTGGCGCGATGATTGCCACCCACCAGGGGGCCATGAACGGAGCTGCTGGAAACGTCCCACCACGTGTTGCACTGACGACGACAAACGTCGCCGAAGACCACGTGTATCACCGCCCCACCGTCACGATCTACGAATCGTACGTCGCTGCGCTCGAGATCGTGGGTCTCGCGCCGGTCCTGATCACACCCGCACATTCGCCGCAGGCCGTCCGCTCATTGATGAACGCGTGTGCCGGGCTGGTGCTGAGCGGCGGCGAAGACGTCGATCCTGCCCGCTATGGCATGGATCCGAGTCCTGCGCTCGGCACCGTGAACCGACGTCGTGACGAGGTGGAGTTCGCTGCGCTGGAGTATGCGCTGCAACAGCAGATGCCGGTGCTCGGAATCTGTCGCGGTGCGCAGGTGATCAACGTGGTACTGGGCGGCACGCTCTTCCAGGACCTGGCGACCGAACGGCCTGGCCCCGTGCTGCACGAGCAGCGCGAGCCGTGGGGCCAGCGCACGCATTGCGCGAGCGTTGTCGCGGGATCACGACTGCACGAGATCGTGCACAGCGACGAGTTGCACATCAACTCCTACCATCACCAGGCGATCCGTGATGTTGCGCCGGGGCTGTCCGTTGTGGCGCGCGCCGACGACGGCATGGTCGAAGCCGTCGAGGGCCGCGATCACCCGTGGCTCGTCGGCGTGCAATGGCACCCGGAGCGTTACGAAGCGTCGACCGCGGACAACGATCCGGACCGCCTGCTGTTCCAGGCCTTCGCCGATGTCCTGCGTGGCTCGGTTGCCGGCAGTAGCGCCGCAGACGTGGAACTCGTGCGCTGAGATGAGCCGGCAACTGGTGGACGGCCTGCGCATTGGCCACGCGACCGACGCAGATGCGCGTACGGGCTGCACGGTGCTGCTCGGCCCGTTCCGGGGAGCGGTCAGTGTGCGCGGACTTGCGACGGGCACGCGCGAACTCGATGCGCTCTCGCCCACGCACCTCGTGCCCGGCGTCGATGCCGTCCTTTTCACCGGCGGCTCCGCGTTCGGCCTCGCCGCAGCGGACGGCGTCATGCGCTGGCTCGAGCGTGCCGGCGTCGGCTACGACGTCGGTGTTGCACGAGTGCCGATTGTGCCTGCCGCGGTCATCTTCGACCTCGGCGCCGGCAGCGCATCACGCCGACCGGACGCGGAAATGGGCGAAGCGGCATGCGACGACGCGCGCGCCAGCGACGTCGTCGATGGCAGTGTCGGCGCCGGCACGGGCGCAACGGTGGGCAAGCTGCTCGGCCGGGATCGATCTTCGCCCGGCGGCATCGGCATCCATTCGGAGCACTCCGCCCACGGCAGCATCACCGCCGTCGCCGTCGTGAACGCGCTCGGTGACGTGCGCGCTTCCGATGGCCGCATCATCGCCGGTGCGCGCGATGCCAGTGACGTGTTTGCGGATGCCGAAGCACTGCTCCGCAACGGCACGCTCGGCCCGGGCCGCTTCGGCGTCTCGGCCGGGTCGAACACGACGCTCGCCGCAGTCGTGCTCGATGCCCCGCTGACGCGCGCCGCGCTGCAGACGGTCGCGCACATCGCCGCGAACGCGCTCGCGCGACGCATCACGCCCGTGAACACGCCGTTCGACGGCGACGTCGTGTTCGCACTGACGACGGCGACCGATACGCGTGAACTTGCGCCAGGTGACCTGCTCGCGATGGGTGTGCGCGCCGGCTACGCGCTCGAGCAGGCGATCGAGCGCGCGGTCACCTACCCGCCGCGCGACTAACGGGACAGCGGGGGCTGCGGGGGCGCGACGGTGTCCGCGGGCGTTGGAGCAGCAGGTTCCGGCTCCGGCGACGGGTCAGGGAATGGAGCAGGCGGCAGAACCGGTTCGGCGGGCTCAGGCTCGACGACCGGGCTGCCGATGACGGAGGGCTCCTCGATTTCGATGTCGTCCGGTCCGAGCGGAACCGTCTCGACGCGGCCGCTGCCACCCATGCGTGCGAGGATCATGTCGCGACGCCACGCCATGCGTCCCGGCCTGAGCGCGGGATTGGACGTGCGCGGGTGGGGCAGCGTCGCCGCGAGCGACGCGGCCTGGTGGCGTGTGAGATCGGCGGCAGGCACGTCGAAGTAGCGTTGTGCGGCAGCCTCGACGCCGAAGATGCCTGAACCCAGCTCGGACGTGTTCAGGTAGAGCTCGAGGATGCGGTCCTTGGAGAGCAACCACTCGAGCCGGCGTGCAACGACCAGCTCCTCGAGCTTGCGCATGAGCGAGCGATCGGCCGAGAAGTACAGATTTTTCGCGAGTTGCTGCGTGATCGTACTGCGGCCGCGTATCTTTTCCGAGTTCGCGCGGTAGTAGCGAAGCGCGTCGAACAGCGCGCTCCAGTCCGCGATGCTGAAGATGCTGAAGTCGTCGTCGCCGCCCCAGCGCACTTCTTCCGCGAGGGCGTGCCAGTCCACGCCGTCGTGTTCGTGGAACCGGCCGTCCTCGGCAACGATGACCGCGCGCTGCATGGCGGGCGCAATGCGCGCGAGGGAAACGGGCCGGTAGTCGATCTCGAGTTCTTCGCCGGCGGCCGCGGCCTGCTCCACACGCATGCGCATGAACGACGTCGTCGAAGGATCGCGAAACGGCAGTGTGATCGGCCACGGCGCCGTGAGGAACCAGAACCAGAACGCGCCGAATGCGGCGAGCGGCAGTGCAGGCAGAATCCGACGGATCATCATATGCGCAAGCTCATCCTGTTCGACATCGACGGCACCATCCTGACGGCGCGTGGCGCGCCGATGCGGGCGTTCCACCAGGCGCTGCTGGAAGTGTACGGCACGGCGGGTCCGATCAAGACGCATCATTTCAGCGGCAAGACGGATCCGCAAATTGCGCGCGAGCTGCTGCGCATGGCGGGGCTGACCGACGCGGCGATCGACGCGCGGCTGCCGCAGCTGTGGGAAACCTATCTGCGCGGGCTCGCCACGGAGCTGGCCGCGCCAGGGCATGAGACCGTAGTCCTGCCCGGCGTACGTGCCCTGCTCGACGCACTGGCTGCCGAACGTGATGCGGTACTGGCACTGCTCACGGGAAACATCGCTCAGGGCGCCACGCTCAAGCTGGCGTCGGCGCGCATCGATACGGCACTGTTCCGCTTCGGCGCCTACGGCAGCGACTGTGAAGCGCGCGACGGGTTGCCACCGGTCGCGGTGCAGCGCGCCGCGGAGCTGACCGGGGTCGAATTCCGTGGCCGTGACGTCGTCGTGATCGGCGACACACCGAACGACGTGACCTGCGGGCGGGCGCTCGGGGTCACGGCGGTCGCCGTGGCGACCGGCAGCCATGACGGCGAGGCGCTGCGGGCCGCGGGCGCGGACGTCGTCTTCGCGGACCTGAGCGACACCACGTCCGTCCTCGACGTGCTGCTCGCCTGACTTTACCGGGCCCCGGGCAGCGTGTAGCTTGGCGGCATCACCGACCCAGGAGTGAAACGTGGCGAAAGCGCAGAACAAGGGTTCCAGCCCGAAGACGTTCTACTGGATTCTCGGCGTGGTGGCCGTGCTGGGGATTGGCGCGATCCTGCTGGCCGCCATGAGGGGCGGCTCGGGCATGGTAACGGAGCCGATCGAGCTGTCGGATGTCCCGGACGCAGCCGCGCTGCTGGAGCGGGCACAGGGCATCCCGTTCGGCAGCCCGGACGCGCCGATCAAGATGCTCGTCTTCAGTGACTACCAGTGCCCGGGCTGCAAGCACTGGGCGCTCCAGGTAGAGGCGCCGCTGAAGGCGGATCTCGTTGCGAACGGCCAGATCCAGCTCGTCTACTACGACTTCCCGTTGTCGGGCCACCCGCATTCGTTCGTGGTGTCGCGGGCAGCGCGCTGCGCCAATGACCAGGACCGCTTCTGGGACTACCACGACCTGGCCTTCGCGCAGCAGGAGCAGTGGTCCTACAGCCGGACCACGCCGGCCGACCAGCTGATCGAGTACGCGCAGACGCTCGGCCTCGACATGAACGCGTTCCGCAGCTGTCTCGACAGCGACGCGCACGCCGCCACGGTCACGGCGAACCAGCTGCTCGGCAACCAGCTCGGTGTGCGGGGAACACCGACCGTGTTCGTGAACGGCCGCCAGCTGCAGAACTGGAATGACTTCGAAGGTGCGAAGCAGGAGATCCTGCAGATGACGGGTGCCGCCGCCGGAGCAGCGACGACCTCGTGAGCACCCGCGCGACGACCGACGAGCGCACAGGCGAAGCGGTGGAGCCGCAGGACGATGCGGCCCCGCCGCTCAACCGCATGATCGTTGCCGTGCTCGCACTGGTCGGCGTGCTCATTTCGACGTACATGCTGCTGTACCACCTCGGCCTGATCGGCACGATCGCCTGCGGGACGGGTGGCTGTCAGACGGTGCAGAACTCACCCTGGGCGTCGCTTCTCACCGTGCCGGTACCGCTCATCGGCCTGCTCGGCTACGGCCTGCTCTTCGGGACGGCGCTGCTCGGCACGAGCGATAGCTTCTACACCGACCGGCGCATTGCGGTGGTCCTCGTTACGGGCGCGTTGGTCGGTGTCGGCTTCAGCCTGTATCTGACGTATCTCGAGATGTACGTGATCCACGCGTGGTGCCGGTGGTGCATCGCCTCGGCGATCATCGCCGGCCTGCTGTTCGTTGCAGTGATCCCCGAATTCGCGCGCATGCGCCGGAGCGCTTCGTGAGCCAGACACGCGTACCCGTCAAGCTCGTCTTTGCTGACCGCGGCTCGTTCCACGAGATGGTGGTGGATCTGCCAGGTGACGTCCTCGCGCGCTACGACCGGCTGATCGATGCGCTGCGTGAAGACCTCTCGATCACGGGTGGGATGTACATCGACCGCCGGCGCCTCGTTGCTGCCTACCGCGTGGACGAGGCATAACGCGTGTCCTGAGCTCGAACTGCCGACATTCGCAGCCGTAGCCAGGACACTCAGCGCTTCCGCTCGAGTTCCTTCTTCAGCAGCTCCTGCCACTCCTCGAAGGATTTCACACCGACGACCGTCCGCTCGTTGTTGATGATGAACATCGGCGTGCCGCTCACGCGCGTGCTCGCAGCGAAGATGACGTCAGCCAGGATCAGGCTGGCGACGCGGTCCTGGCGCACGCATTCCTCGTACGGCTCGGCGGCGACACCTGCCTCGCGCGCGTAGCGGGCGAATACGGCGGCCGGATCATCCGCGACCGTCCATTCGTTCTGGCCTGCGAAGATCCTGTCGTGCATCTGCCAGAATCGGTCGGCAAGGGCACCCGCGCACAGTGATGCCTCCGAGGCCGCCCATGCATTCGCATGGTTCGGCATGGGCAGATGCACGAACACCCACTGCACCTGACCGGTGCGAATGAATGCGTCGTCGATCTTCGGATAGACGGTGCTTGCGAACTCTGCGCAGAACGGACACTGGAAATCCGAGATCTCGTATACGAGCACGGACGCGGACGGCGGGCCCTTCATGCGGCTGCGCGACGCGCGCTCGAAGAAGGAATCGTTCTGCGCCGCGACTGGCTGTGCCATCACGAGCAGACCGAGCAGCAATGCTGAACGGGCGAGTACGGATCCGTGCATCAACAGGACTCCCTGTATGCGAGCTTGCAGCCGCAGGAGCGCGGCCCGGCTAGCGTACACCCCCCTGGCGGCGAACGTGCCCTCGTGCGCGCTCCAGGGTCCATTCCGCCACGATCGGCGGGGGCCACGCACCGTCGTGCGCCGCTGCCACGAGTCCGGCGGCCTCCTGCTCGGCGCGTCGTGCTGTCGCTTCGTCAATGCTGCCGGCCGCCCGCGCCACTGCCAGCTCGTCCGCGTCCAGGATGCGGATCTCGCCACCGCCAGCCGGCTGCCACACGTCCAGGAAGAGATCGGTCGTGCGCCACTCGGCAGTGTCGAACCCGTCCACGGGTGTGAGCACGTTCGCATAGACGCCCGTGAGCCGGTCGTCCAGCGTATGGAAGCGACCGATGTCGTGCCAGGCGTCGCGGAACGTGAACCAGACCACGCTCGCGCCCGGCTCGAGCGCCGGCTCGCCATCGATCATGATCGTGCGCTTGATGCTCGTTGCGTCGAGCAGAGTGACGGCACAGTCGTTCGTACGATGGACGAGGTGCTGCTCGAAACGCTCGTAACGGTCCGGCAGCCGGTGATAGTGGATAACGACGTGGCCAGCGCTCACGCAGCGGGGCCGGGCGGATAGAAGCCGCGACCCTCGTCCGCGTAACGACGCAACAGCGGTGCGGGCGTGAAGCGTGTGCCGTGGCGCGCTGCGAGATCGTCGAGCCGTTGCACGATAGCCGGCAGCCCGCGTCGATCCGCGTAGCGGAGCAACCCGCCATGGAAGGGCGGGAAGCCGGTGCCCGTGATCATGCCGAGATCGACGTCGCCTGGCCCGCGCACGATTCCGTCTTCGAGCACGCGCGCTGCCTCGTTCACCATCGCGAGCACGGTGCGGTCGCGAATGTCGTTCACACTGATCTCGCGCCGTTCAGCGGGTACGGCGGCACCGAGCGCCTGGTAGATGCCGTCGTTGCGTCCCTTCTCGCGCTCGTCCTCGTAGATGTAGAAGCCCATGCCACCCTTCCGGCCGAGCAGCTTCGTGTGCTCCATGGCGATGAGCGGCGGTGCAGGCGCCATGCGCTCGCCGAACGCGTCGTGCAGCGTTGCGCCCGCGTGACGCGAGACATCGAAGCCGACCTCGTCGAGCAGTCGCAGCGGGCCCATCGGCATGCCGAAGCGCGTGAGCGCCTGATCCACGGCTTCCACCGACGCACCATCGGCCAGCAGCCAGCCGGCCTCGTTGAGGTACGGCCCGAGGATGCGGTTGACGAGGAAGCCGGGTCCGTCTTCGACGATGATCGGCGTCTTACCGAGACGTCGAGCGAGTGCGAAGATCGTGGCGATCGCGTCATCGGAAGATGCCGCACCGCGGATCACTTCGACCAGCGGCATGCGATGCACCGGATTGAAGAAATGCATGCCGCAGAAATCGCCCGGTCGCGCAAGCACGCTCTGCATCTCGCTGACGGACAGGGACGACGTGTTCGTCGCGAGCACGGATCCTTTGCGTGTGCGCGCCTCGACGTCCGCGAGCACCTGCTTCTTCACGTCCATGCGCTCGACCACGGCTTCGATCACCACGTCGACCTGGCCAAACCCGGAGTAGTCGAGCGTGGGCGCGATCTGGTCCATCTGGTGATGCGCTTCACGCTTCGTCAACCGCTTGCGGCTAACCGCCTTGTCGAACAGCTCGCGCGCGTGACGCAGGCCGCTCGAGAGTGCAGCATTGTTGATGTCCTTCATCCGCACGCCGATACCACGTGTCGCGAGCAACTGCGCAATGCCACCGCCCATGACGCCCGCACCGACCACGGCAGCCCGATCGATGTTGCGTGCGGTTGCGCCGGATGGTGCCGCCTTCTTCGCCGACTCCATCAGGTGGAAAACGTGGATCAGATTCTTCGAGACGTCGCTCGCGATGAGTGTGCCGACGGCGCGCGCTTCCAGGTCGAGCGCCGCATCGATCGGCAGCCCGACCGAAGACTTCATCACCTGCAGTGCGGCCAGCGGGGCGGGGTAGTGCCCCTTCGTCTGTTTCATCACCTGCTTGCGCGCCTGCGAGAACAGCACGCGCCGTCCCGGCGGCGTGCTCTCGAGCAGTTTCGTCGCCGTATCACGACGATCGCGGCGCTCCGGCGGCCTTCCCTGCATGTAGGCTCGTGCCACGGCTTCCGCACGCTGGTAGAGCGTCGGTGTCGGCACCGCCTCGTCGATCAATCCGATACGCTGTGCCTTGCGCGCGTTCAGATTGCGACCGGTGAGGATCACGTCGGAGGCGGCACGCAGGCCAATCAGCCGGGGCAGGCGCGTGGTGCCGCCGAAGCCGGGAAGGATGCCCAGCTGTACTTCCGGCAACCCGATCTTCGTTTCGGGCCGCTCGCTCGCAAGCCGGTACGTGCAGGCCAGGACGAGTTCCGTGCCGCCGCCCAGGCAGATGCCGTCGATCGCAGCGATCGTCGGCACGTCGATCTGTTCCAGCCGGCGGAACAGGCGCTGCCCCACACGCGCCTTTGCTTCGGCTTCAGCCGGATCCGTGATTGCCACGATCGCGTTCACGTCGGCGCCGGCGATGAAGCTGCCGTCCTTGCCGCTGCGCACGATCACGGCACGCACCGCGTTCGTGCGCGCCAGTTCCTCGAGCTCACCGAGCAGTAGCTCGAGGCGCAGCATGGTGGGCTCGTCGAGCAGGTTGATCCTGCTGTCGGGACGGTCGAAAACGAGCCAGGCGACGCCGTCGCCCGAAACATCGAGCGTCAGCGCCGCCTGGCTGTTTGTATCCTTCGAGCTGATCACAGCTTGGGCCGCACCTGCGCGTTCTGGCGGTTCAGGATCAGGGTGATCGGATCACCGCCCTCGACCTGCACCGGCACGTTCCAGTACAACTCCGTATACGGCAGGTCGTAACGGGCGTGAATCCACCAGTCGCCCTTCTTCAAGCCCTGGAAGCGAACGACTCCGTTCCCGTCGGTCGTATCCCAGACCTCGGTCGCACCTCTCTCCTCGAGCCGCGCATCGATTACCCGGTTCACATCGGCGAAGGCCTCGTCGCCCCAGGCTTGCCGCTGGGCGCGAATGGCTTCGCTCTGTTCGTTGAACGCGGTCAGCAGTGTCGAGTAGCGCTGGTTCGCCTGGTCCATCAGGCGACGCTGCTGCTGTTCGATCGATTCCTGCGCATTGAAGTCGCGATAGGCCACCACGTACTGCGCGCTGCCGCGAGACATGGATTGCATGAGATCGCTCAGCGTCTTCAGGCTGTCACGCGCGGAGCCCCAGCGTGCCTCCGCCTCCGCGAGCTGCTCCTGGGCCTCGACCAGTGCGGTCTGCACCTGGGCGAGGCTGTCGGGAATCTCCGGCTCCGGCGTCGCATGGGCGGCGCGCAGCGAATCGAAGATCGCATCGCGATCATACGGAAGAGCGCGGATCTCGAAGTTCGGCAGCGGGGTCGGCTCTGCTGCTTCATCGGCCTCCGGCCGGAGCGCCGCCTGCACCACGACCTCACCACCGCCGCAGGCAGCAAGCAAACCACTTCCGGCCACGACAAGGCCCAGCACGAGTCGTCTCATCAGGCTTCTCCGAAATGTCCGTGTTGTCGGTGATCTGCGGGAACCTAAGCCGCTGACCCGCCTTCGATCAAGGCGGGTGCTCAGTCCGGCACGGCCGCCGTCTGCAGGATGAACGTGCGCGGGTCCGCGGCCTGGCCGTTGACCAGAACCTCATAATGCAGATGGGGTCCCACCGCGAGGCCCGTCTGGCCGACCCGGGCGATGGTATCGCCGCGGGCGACCTGCTGTCCGACCCGGGACAGCAGGCGCGACGCATGCGCGTAGCGCGTCGTGATGCCGTAACCGTGGTCGATCTCGACCGTCAGTCCGTACTCACCCATGGGGCCCGCGTGGATGACGCGGCCGTGCGCCGCGGCGACGATCGGCGTGCCGCTGCGCGCGACGATGTCCACACCCTTGTGGGGGCGGGGTTTGTCAAGGATGGGGTGCCAGCGGCTCGAGCTGAAACCGCTCGTCATGTAGCCGGCCGTAGGGTAGATCTCGGGGGTCGCCGCATCACGAGCAAACTTGCCGCGCAAGGTATCCTCCGCCTCGCGCCAGCTGAACTCGAGCAGCCGCGCGCGCCGCAGCATCTCACCCACCTGTGACGACGTCCGGAACGAGCTACGTGCCGCGTCGCGGTCGAACTCCCAGAGCGCTGCCTCATGTACCTTGCGGTCGCCCGGCCCACCGATGCCGACGAGGCGCGTATCGGCGTCGATCGGTTCGAGCCCCGCGAGCAGCCGGTACAGCTCGTCCTTCTGTTCCAGGCCGGCAATCGACTCCTGCAGCACCGCCATGCGGCGGCTCAGCGTATCCAGCTCCCCGATCAGCGCCGCATTCTGCCTGGCAAGGCGCCGGGCCTCGGCGTTCGGCGCCTCGGGGAACAGGGCGTTGACCACCAGCCCACAGCCGACCGCGGCCACGAGCAGCGCAGTACCGATCGCCATACGCAGGACGTTCTGCGTCAGCGGAATCTGTCGAACGGGGCGGTTCTCTTCCGAGACCACCACGAGGGTCCACTTTCTTGCCGCCATCAGACTCCAACATGGAGGGTGCGCTCGGGCTGATGCAGACGCCTCTCGGACAGGCTCGCATCGACGGACGCCCGGCGCCGCCGGGGAGAATCGGCGCCGCAGGATACCCGGTCACGGGAACCGCTGTCAAGAATTAACTGACGGGTGGCGGGTGTACGCCTGCACCCATTCGATTGTTCCCGGGCGACGATGCGCAGGAAACGACGTCATCTGACGCGACAACGAGCATTACGAGAGAGGCAGAGGCGCGCTCAGGGTACTCGTGCCGGCTTCGGGAACAGTACTGCGCCTTTCGTGACGTGACGGCCCGCGACGTCGAACGCGGCGACATCGTCGAGGAGCGGCGGTGCGTCGAGACCGAGCGAGCGCGCCATGTCGGTCATGCGGTTCGGCATGACGGGGAAGAGCAGCGAGGACAGGGCGACGAGCGAGCGAGCCAGCGCAGACAGCGTCGCATCGAGCTCGTCCGCACGCGCAGGGTCCTTCGCGAGTGCCCACGGCGCCTGAGTCTCGACGAAGCCGTTCGCGGCAGCAGCAAGCTCGAGCGCTGCCTGGATGCCCTGGTGCAGCAGGTGATCATCCATGACGCCGCGGTAGCGCACGAGCGTGCGCGCGATCTCGCCGTCGAGCGACGTGGGCGCGTGCGCGGGGATGATACCGTCACGGTATCGCAGGATCATCGAGATGGTGCGGCTGGCCAGGTTGCCGATGTCATCGGCGAGCTCGGCCGTGTAGCGCGCGTCGAAGCGCTCCCACGAAAATTCGCCGTCGCCGTTCCATGGCACGTCACGCACCAGGTAATAACGGAACGCATCCGCACCGTAGCGCTCGATTGCATCATCGAGCTCGACCTTCACGCCCTCGGACTTGGAGAGCTTGCCGCCGCCGATCGTCACGAAGCCGTGCGCCCAGATGGAGCGCGGCAGCGCGAGACCCGCGCTCATCAGCATGGCCGGCCAGTATACCGCGTGGAAACGCGTGATGTCCTTGCCGATGACGTGCATGTTCGCGGGCCAGAGATGCTCCCAGTCGCCGTCCGGGAAGCCGGTCGCGGACACGTAGTTGATGAGTGCTTCGACCCACACGTAGATGACGGCGTCCGCATCACCGGGTTCGGTCGGGAACGGCACCCCCCAGGAGAGCTGGGCCCGCGAGATCGAGATGTCCTCGAGGCCGCCCTCGACGAGACGGCGGACCTCGTTCATGCGGCTCTGTGGCCGCAGGAAATCCGGATGCTCGTCGTACAGCTTGCGCAGACGGTCACCATACGCGGAGAGCCGGAAGAACCAGTTCTCCTCTTCCGTCCACTCGATCGTGCGTGAGCGATGGAGCGGGCAGCGGACGGTGCCCTCCGCATCACTCTCGAGTTCCTCGTCGCGCTTGAACGCTTCACACCCGACGCAGTAGTAGCCCTCGTAGCGACCGCGGTAGACGTCGCCGTTCGCGCGCATCCGACGCACGATCTCCTGCGCCGCAACATGGTGACGCGGCTGCGTCGTGCGCATGAAATCGTCGTAGGAGATGGCCAGGCGGTCCCACGTCTCGCGGAACCGGGCGGAGATGCTGTCCACCCAGGCCTGCGGTGTAACGCCCGCTGCCTGCGCACTCTGCAGCACCTTGATGCCGTGCTCATCGGTGCCGATGACGAAATGAACCTTCTCGCCCTTCTGGCGACGGTAACGCGCCATCACGTCGGCGCCGATCTTCTCGACGGCATGGCCCAGGTGCGGCGGGCCGTTCGCGTAGTCGATCGCTGTCGTGATGTACCAGGTGTCCTTCGTGATCACGACCGGCGCCCCTCTCCGCCGTCGCGCGGGTTACCGCGCCGTGACGGGCGGTACGGGTACTGGCCGCGCGGCGCATCGCCGCCGGCGCCCTGGTCATCGGCGCCCGCAGCGCCACGGCCGGACGCGTTCGCCTCGCCGCCCTCCACCACTTCCTGTTTCAGGTCCGCGAGTGCAATCGTGCGGCGGCTGCCGTCTTCGTGACGCAGTGTCACGCGCTCACGCCAGATGTCCACACCGATCACCTTCTCGCGCCCGAGCGACGTCTGCAGCGTGCGCCCTTCGCGCGGGAAGCGCTTGCGTGCCGCGACGTACGCATCGTGCTCGTACGTGAGGCAGCACATGAGACGGCCACAGCAGCCCGAGATCTGCGCGGGATTGAGCGAGAGCCGCTGGTCCTTCGCAAGCTGGAGGCTGACGGGCTTGAGCTCGCGCAGCCATGTCGAGCAGCACAGCTCGCGACCGCAGCGGCCGACGCCACCGAGCAGTGCCGCCTCGTCGCGTACGCCGATCTGCTTGAGCTCGATGCGTGTGCGGAACGTGCGTGCGAGGTCACGGACCAGCTCGCGGAAATCGACGCGCCGCTCCGCGGTGAAATAGATCGTCAACTTGTTGCGGTCGTGCTGCCACTCCGCTTCGCTGACCTTCATCTTGAGACCGTGCTGCAGCACCTTCTCGCGCGTGATGCGTCGCACGCGCGGCTCGTCGGACCGGAGCACGACGGCGTTGTCCACCTCCTCCGGCCGCGCGGTGCGCAGGATGCGCCGCTCCGGTACCGGCGCGGAACAGCCGGTCGAGCAGCCCGAGCACTTGCGCTCGGCGACGGCCCCCGCAGCGGTCACACGGCCGAGATCCTCGCCGCGGTCCGCCTCGACGATGACGTAGTCGCTGATGCCGACGTCCTGCTCCGCGACGTAGTACTCGCGACGGTTTCCCTTGAAGCTCACTTCGACGATCGTAGCCATCGATTCTCACGTCCCGACGGACGCGACCTCCCTCCAGGCCCCCAGCGATTCGTACTTCTGCCAGCGCTGACGGCGCAACGCAGCCGGTTCCAGCTGCTTGAGCTCATGCACACTGCGAATCAGTGCAGATCGCAGTGCAGCAGCGGTTGCATCGGCGTCGGTGTGCGCGCCGCCGATCGGCTCCGGCACGATTTCATCGACGATGCCGAGCTTCGAGAGGTCGCCGGCGGTCAACTTGAGCGCTTCGGCCGCCTTGTCCTTTGCCGACGCACTCTTCCAGAGGATCGCGGCGCAGCCTTCGGGCGAGATGACGCTGTAGATCGAGTTCTCCAGCATGAGCAGACGGTCGCCGACACCGAGCGCGAGCGCGCCGCCGCTGCCGCCCTCGCCGATCACGGCCGCGACGATCGGGACGTGCAGGCGCGCCATCTCGCGCAGGTTGCGCGCGATCGCTTCCGCCTGGCCGCGCTCCTCCGCGCCGATGCCCGGGTACGCCCCCGGTGTATCGATCAGCGTGACGATCGGACGGCCGAACTTGTCGGCGAGCTGCATCAGGCGGAGTGCCTTGCGGTAGCCCTCGGGATGCGGCATCCCGAAGTTGCGCCGCAGGTTCTCCTTCATGTCACGGCCCTTCTGATGCCCGATGAGCATCACTGACTCGCCATCGAGCCGGGCCCAGCCGCCCACGATCGCCTCGTCGTCACGGAAGCTGCGGTCGCCGTGCAGCTCGACGAAATCGCTGAAGACGGTCTCTGCGTAATCGAGCGTGTAGGGGCGCTTTGGGTGGCGGGCAAGCTGGACGCGCGCCACGGCGCTCATGTTCTCGTAGGAATGCTGGCGCAGCCGTGCGAGTTTTTCCTCGAGCAGACGCACTTCGTCACCGACCTCGAGGCCGTGCTGCGCCGCGAGCGACTCCAGCCGCTCGATCTGCGCCTCCAGCTCGCGGATGCCCTCCTCGAAGTCCAGCGGTCGATCGGTCATTCGTTCCTCATGATTTGATCAGGCGCACGCTGTCGCCGCCCAGAATCTGTCGCAGCTCTTCGAGCAGCATATCGTTCGGCTGCACCTGCAGTGTGCGCGAGCGCAGCCGCAGCGTCACCGTGCCCGCGACGCCGGCAGCACCGTTCTCGGTCTGCTCCGCAACCACGAGCACGGCGGACTGGCCCGGATGCGCCTGCATTACGCGCGTCGCCGCATCGATCAGTGCGGTGTCCGTGCCGCCGTTCAGGGCGATCTCGACACCGAGCGCGCCGCTCTCACGAAGTTGCGACAACGGAATCACGCTGTCGAGGAAGATCGGCGGATCGTCCTCGTCCCGGTCGCGCCCGCTCACCTGGCCGCGGATCAGCACCGGCGCGTCCTGCACGATCAGGTCATGATACTGGTCCCAGACGTCGCCGAACGCGAGGACCGTGGCGGTACCACGGAAATCCTCGACCTGGATCCTGCCCCACTCGGCGCCGTTGCGCCGCGAGATCTGCCGGGAGACCTGCGTGACCACGCACGCGAGCTCGACCTTCTGATCACGGAACTGCTTCAGCGTGGACGTGTTGACGTGCTCGAAGACGCGCACCTCGTCACGGTAGCGATCGAGCGGGTGCCCACTGATGAAGAACCCGAGGATCTCCTTCTCGCGGGCAAGCCGTTCCGACTCCTGCCAGCGCGGCACATCCGGCAGCAGTGGCTCCGGCCGTTCGACCGGGGTGCTCTCGCCGCCGAAATCGAACAGGGACGCCTGGCCGCTCGACTTCTCCTCCTGCCGCAGCTGCGCCTCGCGCACGATCAGGTCGAGGCCGTCCATCATCTGCGCGCGGTGCGGATGTGGCTCACCGGGCGGCGCCAGCTGGTCACACGCGCCCGAAAGGATCAGCGCCTCGAGCGCTCGCCGCCCCGCGACGCGCAGGTCGATCCGCTCCGCCAGGTTGAAGAGGGACGTATACGCGCCCTCGGCGCGGTTCTCGATGATCGACTGTACCGCAGCAGCGCCGATGCCGCGCAGTGCGCCCAGGCCGAAGCGGATCTGGTCGTCCGAGACCGGCGTGAACTTCCAGCCGGACTCGTTCACGTCCGGCGGCAGCACCTGCACGCCGTCGAAGCGCCGGCCGGCGCGCGGCGGTATGTAGCGCGCCATCTCGCGGCACTCGCCGATGTAGTGCACCACGTCGTCCGTCTTGTCGATCACGGAAGAGAGCAGCGCCGCCATGAACTCGGCAGGGTAGTGCCGCTTGAGCCACGCGGTCTGGTAGCTGAGCAGCGCGTAAGCCACCGAATGGGAGCGGTTGAACCCGTAGCGACCGAACGTCACGACCTGGTCGGCAATCTCGTCCACCACGCGCTGCTCGACGCCCTTCGCGAGGGCGCGCGCCTTGAACGTGCCGACCTCGGCCTGGATCAGCTCCATGTCCTTCTTGCCGACCGCCTTACGAAGCACGTCCGCTTCCGCGAGCGTGAAGTCGGCCAGGACCTGCGCCATGCGCATCACCTGCTCCTGGTAGGTGATGACGCCATGGGTCGGCTCGAGCACCTCCTCGAGCAGCGGATGCGGATACCGCACCTTCTCCTTGCCCAGCTTGCGGCGGATGTACACGTCCGTCATACCGCTGTCGAGCGGGCCGGGGCGGATCAGCGCATTCGTCGCGACCAGGTCTTCGAACGTGTCGCAGCGCATCGCGCGCAGTTTGTCGCTCGCGAGCGGTGATTCGAACTGGAACACGCCGGTCGTGCCACCGCGCGCGAGCATGTCGTATACCGCGGGATCGTCGAGCGGCACGTCCTCGATGCGTGCATACTCCTCGCCGGTGTCCGGATGCCGTAGTGCGCCGTGGCGTTCCCGGATCGCAGTGACCGCATCGTTGATGACGGTCAGCGTCTTCAGGCCGAGGAAGTCCATCTTCAGCATCCCGGCCTGCTCGAGCGCGATCATGTCCCACTGCGTGACGAGCACACCCTCGTCGGCCTCCGCGGCGGCACCCGAGCCGCGCGTCGGCTGGGTGCAGACTGGGACGTAGTCGTGCAGCGGACCGGGCGCGATGACGATGCCGGCGGCATGCACGCTCGCGTGCCGCGACAGGCCTTCGAGCACCTTGGCATACTCGACGAGCTGGCGCACGCGCGTGTCGCTCGCGATCAGGTCGCGCAGCTCGGGAATCTGCGCTGCAGCTTCCGCGACCGTCATCGAGTTGTTCGGCGCGTTCGGGATCAGCTTCGCAAGACGATCCGTCTCCGACGGCTCGAAGCCGAGCACGCGGCCGACGTCGCGGATCACCGCGCGCGACTTCATCGTGCCGAACGTAATGATCTGGCCGACCGAGTCCTTGCCGTACTTCGCGCGCACGTACTCGATCACCTCGGCGCGTCGCTCGTAACAGAAGTCCACGTCGATGTCGGGCATCGACACGCGGTCGGGATTCAGGAAGCGCTCGAACAGCAGGTCGAAACGGATCGGATCGACGTCCGTGATGCCGAGTACGTAGGCGACCAGCGAGCCGGCCGCGGACCCGCGTCCGGGACCGACCGGGATGCCTTGCTCCTTCGCCCAGTTGATGAAGTCCTGTGTGATCAGGAAGTATCCCGCGTAGTCGGCCTTCGGGTTGGTGATCACGCCCAGCTCGTAGTCGAGCCGCTCGCGCAGTGCGGGCGTGAGCTCGCCCAGCCGTTCCGGCGCCTTGTCGTAGACCATCCTGCGCAGCAGCGATGGCTCGTCGGACACGTCCTCAGGAAGCGGGAACTGCGGCACGTGGTACTGCTGCCTGAACTGCACGTTCACGCTGTCGGCGATCGCGAGCGTATTCTCGATCACCTCGGGCCGGTCAGGGAACCGGGCAGCGATTTCCGATGCGGTCTTGAAGTACAGACCGCGATCATACTTCATCCGATTCTCGTCGCTGCGATCCTTGCCGAGGCCGATGCAGAGCAGGACATCGTGCGCGTCGTGGTCTTCGGCGCGCAGAAAGTGGGCGTCGTTCGTGGCGACGAGCGGCAGCCCCATCTCATCGGCAAGGCTGATGACCTGGCGATTGAGCTGGTGCTGCCCCTCGGAGTCGTGCGACTGAACCTCGAGGTAGTAGCGGTCGCGGAAGACGTCTGCATACCACGCAGCGGCCTCCTTTGCCTGCTCGCGGCGTCCCGCCATCAGGTGCCGTGCGACTTCGCCCGCCATGCACGCGGACGTTACGATCACGCCTTCGGAGTGCCGCTCCAGCACCTCGCGATCGATGCGCGGCCGGTGGTAGAAGCCCTCGAGGTAGCCGATCGACGTGAGGCGCACGATGTTGCGGTAACCGACCTCATCGCGCGCGAGCAGCACCAGATGGTAGTACTTGTCCTCGCCCGAGCCGCCGCTCTTGACGCGACGGTCACCCGGCGCAACGTACGCCTCCATCCCCAGCAGCGGCTTGATACCATGCTTCGCGGCCTGCTGCTGGAACGTCCATGCGCCAAACATGCAGCCGTGGTCGGTCAGCGCGAGCGCAGGCATCTCCAGCTCGACGGTGCGGCGGACCAGGTCGTCGATCCGGTTCGCACCGTCGAGGAGCGAATATTCGCTGTGGGTGTGCAGATGTACGAACGACATGTGCTGCTGCTGCCTCTCAGGACTGCGTGCCTGCGCACGTGAAGGAATCCAGGATCGTCTGGAACTGGATCATGTACTCGACCTTGCCGCGACCGGGTGCGAGCAGCCACGCGTCGAGCAGGTACGTCCGGTTCTGCGCCGGGCACGGCACCAGGCGCGTGATGAAAACACCCGCCTCGGGGAACGACGTGTCGGCGCTGTTCCAGATCCCCTGCACCTCGATGCCGCCGTCCGCGAGCGGTCCCGTGATGATCGTGTCGCGCCCCGTCGTCTGGGGCGGCCGCGTGTAGTACTCCGCAGCGATCCGGTCACGCCAGGCCAGCGCGGCCTCGGCGTCCATGGGCTCCACACCGTCACGCCGCGCAATCGAAATCGAGCGGAACAGTGTGCCGCCCATCTGCGCGTCGCTGCGGAAGACATGCACCGAATCGTTCGATGCGATCGGATTGTAGACGTTGGGGATCGTGATGCCGAAACCGTAGTGCGAGAGCAGGGTATCGCGCGCCGCGGTGTTCTCGCCCGAGGCGAACATGCGTTGGCCCACATAGCGGCGGAACAGTGCGTCGTATGTGGCGCCGAGTGAATCGGCCAGAGAAAGCGCGTCCGCCGTCGGACGCTCCGGCGATACGGCCAGTGCGGTCACCAGCTGCTGGCGTGCCCAGACGTCCGACGCCTGCACGATCGCCGGGGGTTGCACCGTGGCGTCCTTCATGACCGGCAAGATCCAGCCATCGCCCGGTACACCGATCGCCAGCACCTGCGTGAAGCCGCGCAGCTGTTCCCAGCGGGCATCGAGCGGCGAGATGTGCTCGACTTCGAAGGTGCGCTCGTTGCGTGTCGTGAAGACGCGCGGCTCCAGTGCCGACGTCAGACTGTCACCGATTTCGGCCCACAGCGAATCGACTGCGATGACGACGATCGTGTTGAAATCGCCGAGCGCGCGGGTCGATGTGCCGGAATCACAGCCGAGCAGCGCGGCGGATACCAGCGCAACGGAGGTCATCCGGGCGTATTTTGTTCGCATTGCTGGACTTGGCTCGAGGCAGTGGTGGACACGAACGCAAAAGGTAGCGGCGGCCAGATGCCCCTGCAACGGCGCACGGTGCGCTCATACGGGCGTTTGACCACGCTCCACGCAGCCGGCTATCCTGCCGTACCCTGATGCAGATGAAATGGTGCACGCATACGACTGTATCGATGAATGGCGCGCGCAGCGCGCCCGCGCGCAGAGCATGCTGCTGGCGCTCGACTTCGATGGCACACTGGCGCCGATCGTCCCGCAACCGGACCAGGCGACGCTGCTGCCCGGTGCGCGCCGCGCCATCCAGCGCCTGCTCGACCGTGCGGACACGCGGATCGCGATCGTGAGCGGGCGGGCCCTGGCCGACGCGCGCGAACGCGTCGGCCTCGAGGGCGTCTACTACGCCGGCAACCACGGTCTCGAGATCGAAGGGCCTGACGTGGAGCGCATCCACACGGAAGCGCTCGAGGCGACGCACGCCGTTGCGGAGTGCCGTGCCGCGCTGGAACGCGAGTTTGCCGCAGAGCCGGAGGTGCTGGTCGAGGACAAGCACCTGTCGCTCTCCGTCCATTTCCGGCTCGTTGCGGACGAGACCAGGGAGGCAGGGATCCGCACGCGCGTAGAGCGCTGTTGCGGCGGACGCAGCGGGCTGCGGCTGACAGAGGGTAAGAAAGTCGTGGAGGTGCGACCCGACGTCGAATGGGACAAGGGTCGGGCAACGAACTTCCTCGTGGCTACGCTGCTCGACTCGAGCGACGCACCCGTGATCTACATTGGCGACGACCGCACGGACGAGGATGCGTTCGCCGCATTGCATGGACGCGGCGACGGGGTGCTGGTTGCACCGTTCCGCGTCGAGCAGTCCGCAGCGAGCGCGTTCGTGCGCTCGCCGGATGAAGTGGTTGCGCTGCTCGAACGGCTGGCGGACACATGAGTCGCGGCGGATTCCCGTTGCCGGGCGTACGCAACCCGCAGTACGCCCGGCCAGGTGCGGCCGACGCCTGCACAGCAGAATGAATCGGTTCATCGTATCCGGTGCCGCCATGGCGTGCATGCTGGTCGCTGCCTGTTCGGTCGCGCCCACGACGTTGCCCGAGGCGCCGCGCGACGCTGCGTCATCACGTGCGGCGCTCGCGACGGTCGTCGTGGAGAACCGGACCCGCCAGTCGCTCATCATCGGATACGACTATCTCGAGTCCGGTGGCGGCCACGTCGTGATCGGCCGGGTCGCAGCAGAAACGATCGACACGATGCCACCCGTCCCGGCACGCGAGCCGATCGTCCTGTTCGCACGCGACGAGGCCGGCGCCATTCTGCGCGACGTGCCTCGCTCGATCGACATCGATGACACGTTCACATGGGTGATCCCACGCGACGCCCCGTTCCTGCCGCCCGAACGATGATGCAGCACGCGGAACCTCACGGCCACGCGCATGATCACGATCACCACCATCATGATCACAGCCACGACATTCGCGAGCTCGGCCGACGCCGGCTCGCGATCGTGCTCGGCATCACGGCCATGTTCATGGTCGTGGAGCTGGTGGGCGGGATCCTGGCCAACTCGCTCGCGCTCATCGCCGATGCAGCGCACATGCTCAGCGACGTCGCGTCGCTCGCGCTCGCGATCTTCGCACTCTGGTTCTCACGACGTCCCGCGACCGCGCGCCGCAGCTTCGGCTATCTCCGCATCGAGATCCTGGCCGCACTCATCAACGGCGCAACGCTGATCGCGCTGTCGCTGCTCATCTACTGGCAGGCATGGTCGCGGCTGCGTGTGCCACAGGAAGTCGAGGGCGGACTCATGCTGGTCGTCGCCGTCGGCGGCCTGATCGTAAACATCATCGGCGCACTGCTGCTCCACGGCGCATCAGGTCACTCCCTCAACGTGCGCGGCGCATACCTGCACGTGCTCGGCGACCTGCTCGGCTCCGTGGGCGCAATCACCGCCGCACTGATCATCCTCTACACCGGCTGGATGCCCGCCGACGCGATCATCTCCGCCATCGTCGCCACCCTCATCCTCTACAGCAGCTTCCGCCTCGTCCGCGAAAGCGTGGACGTGCTGCTCGAGGCAACACCCGCCCACATCGACCTGCTCGACGTCCAGGCCAGCATCGAGAGCATCCCCGGCGTCGAGCGCGTCTACGACCTCCACGTCTGGACCCTGACCAGCGGCTTCATCGCCATGAGCGGACACGTCGTCATCACGGACATCGCCACCCAGCGCACAGTCCTCGATGCGATCCATCAGCGCATGCACGATGACTACGACATCAATCACGTGACGGTGCAGATCGAGCCGGTGCCGCTCTATCGCATCGACAGGTGAACCGACACCTGGACAGCGGGTGGGGGTGAGGGTGGGCGTGGCGCGCGCTTTCAGCGCGCCCAGCGCGCCGGGTGGGACAGGACGGGTCGACGACTGGTGGGGATGGGCTCGCCGGCTGCGTGGCCCCACCCGCCGGTCACCCGCGGTGTCCCCACCCAGCGCGCCACCCTCGCCCTGACCCCTCCCGCCGGTCACCCGCCGCGCCCCCACCCAGCGCGCCGCAGGCGCGCGCCACCCCACCCGCAGTTCGTCTTCAAACTGGGGGGTGCCGCAGGCCCACCTCATTCCGTTATTCTAAAGGGCTGTACACGAGACCCGAACGATCCGACACATGATCCGCAACATTGCCATTATTGCACACGTCGACCACGGCAAGACGACGCTGGTAGACAAGATGCTGCGCCAGGCCGGCGCCTTCCGCGACAACCAGGTCGTGGAGGAGCGGGTCATGGACTCGAATCCGCTCGAGCGCGAGCGCGGGATCACGATCCTGTCGAAGAACACGTCGATTCGCTGGCGTGAGCACAAGGTCAACGTCGTCGATACGCCCGGGCACGCCGACTTCGGCGGCGAGGTCGAGCGGATCCTGCGGATGGTGGACGGCGTGCTGCTGCTGGTCGATGCATTCGACGGCCCGATGCCGCAGACGCGCTTCGTCACGCGCAAGGCACTCGCACTGGGGCTGCAGCCGATCGTCGTGATCAACAAGATCGACCGCGACGGCGCTGACCCGCTGCGCGTGCACGACGAGGTGCTGGAGCTGTTCATGGAGCTGGAGGCTGACGAGGCGCAGCTCGATGCGCCGTTCCTGTACGCGTCCGGCCGCAACGGGTATGCGATTCGGGAGCTGGACGATCCGCGCGAGAGCCTGGAGCCGCTCTTCGAGGCGATCCTCGAGCACGTTCCTGCCCCGCCGGGTGAGGTTGACGGGCCGTTCCAGCTGCTCGTTTCCACGATCGACCACTCGCCCTATCTCGGTCGGCTCGCGATCGGCCGCATCGAGCGCGGCACCGTGAATGTCGGCGATTCGATCCTGCTGCTCGCGCACCGGACCGACGACATCGTCGGCTTCGCACCGGACGAGGGTGACCGGCAGGGTCGTGTCTCGAAGCTCTACACGTTCGAGGGGCTGCAGCGCACGGAAGTGCCGAGTGCGTTCGCGGGCGACATCGTCGCGCTCGCGGGCATCGAGGGCGTCGAGATCGGCGCCACCATGACCGATCCCATGCGGCCGGAGCGGCTCGCAGGCATCGCGGTCGAGGAGCCGACCATCTCCGTCGACTTCATGGTCAACATGTCGCCGTTCGCCGGCCGCGACGGCAAGTACGTCACCAGCCGCCAGCTGCGCGACCGGCTCTACAAGGAGCTCGAGCGCAACGTCGCGCTGCGCGTCGAAGATACGGACTCGCCCGACACGTTCACGGTCAGCGGACGCGGCGAGCTGCACCTCGGCATCCTCATGGAGACGATGCGGCGCGAGGGCTACGAGTTCGCAGTATCCCGCCCGCGCATCATCACGAAGAAGGGACCCGACGGCGAGTTGCTCGAGCCGTACGAGGAAGTCGTGATCGACGTCCCCGAAGGGTTCGTCGGTGTCGTCATCGAGAAGCTCGGTGGCCGGCGCGGCGAGATGCTCGAGATGCGCAGTGCCGGGCAGGGCGAAGGCAGCGGCCTGACGCGCATCGTCTATCGCATGCCGGCACGCGGCCTGTTCGGGTATCGCAGCGAGTTCCTCACCGACACGCGCGGCGAAGGCGTGCTGCACCACCGCTTCAGCGGGTATGGCCCGTGGGCAGGCACCATCCGCAGCCGCGATCGCGGCGTCATGGTATGCATGGCCGACGGCGTCTCGGTCGCATTCTCGCTCTGGAATCTCCAGGAGCGTGGTGAGCTGTTCATCGGCCCCGGCGTGGACGTCTACGAGGGCATGGTCGTCGGCAGCAATGCGCGCCCGGGTGACCTCGAGGTCAACGTCACCAAGGGCAAGAAGCTCACGAACATCCGCGCCGCCGGTGCCGACGAGGCGATCCAGCTCGAGACCCCGCGCGCGCACACGCTGGAGAGCGCCCTCGAGTTCATCGGCGACGACGAGCTCGTCGAGGTGACACCCGCTGCGATTCGTCTGCGCAAGCGCTTCCTCAAGCAGCACGAGCGCAAGAAGGCTGCACGCGCCGCCAGCTAGGGGCTGGCGGCTTGCGCTTGCCGGGGGCGCGTGGCCGCAAGCAACTTTGCACACTTCCTCGCCCGCGTTTGCCTCTTTCGCGGACCATTCCATGCAGTCCGAGCAATCCGCCGAAACGAACGACAAACGGGCATTGTGAGGGCGGCGTCGACGCCCCGTTTCCGTTGCATACGCACACCGTGTTTCGTCTCATGATCCGGCCGGGTCACGAACCGCATTTTGTCGCGGTGTCACAATGATTTTTGAGGGGGATTTTTCCCCTTGACACGCATGATCCGGCCTTTACCTTGGGCCGTCCGACGCGCGGAGCCCGCGTGTCGCAGGTGCTGCCTGCGGGGGCCGGCACCATTCCAACCGCCCTGTCATAGGAGAGTCGGCAAATGGCGGAGGTTCTGCATCGGCGCCGGAGCGCCTGGCTCGAGGACGAGGACATCCCCATGATCCTCGCCGGCGACGAGGACGACTTCGACGACGACGAGCTCGAAGACGAGGACTGGGACGACGAGGACGACGAGGACTGGGACGAGGACTGGGACGACGACGAGGACTGGGACGACGACGAGGACTGGGACGAGGACGAAGACGAGGACTGGGAAGAAGACGTCGAAGATGATGCCGAGGACGAGGAGGAGTAATTCGTCCGTCCGCGGCTACCGCAGCACTCCCGTGGTGCGGGCCCTGCCGGCCCGGGCGGTAACGTCCGGCGCCGGCGCCGAGAGGGGTTGACGCAGTAAATTCCCGTCAGTATACTGTTCTGCTCGGCGCGTTCCGCGCCAATTTGCTCTTTGACAATCTAGGTCGGGTAAGACGTTCGTGTGGGCCTCGCGTGGCGGCATACCTTCCGCCGCGCAGGTGCAGCAATGCACCACGAGGTACTGCAAAGGTAATGATTCCGAACGTTCACAGAACAACACGTGAGCGTTTCGTTGATGAGAGCTGTAT
>CAYLME010000003.1:0-25622 GCA_964384585.1 uncultured Gemmatimonadaceae bacterium
GAGGCCATCGTGCTCTCGATGACGCCGGAGGAGCGCAAGCGGCCGCAGGTCATCAACGGCTCCCGGCGTAAGCGGATCGCAGCGGGCTCGGGTCGTACGGTTCAGGAGGTGAACCGGCTGCTCGATCAGTTCAAGCAGATGCAGAAACTGATGAAGCAGTTGAAGGGGATGGGGATGGGCAAGATGATGGGCGGGATGCGTGGAATGCCGCGCATGCCCGGCATGTTCTGACGCGACGCTGACGCGGCGTTGCAAACGGGGTGTAAGCACACATGGCCGTAACGATCCGACTCCGGCGCATTGGCCGGAAGAAGCAGCCGAGCTACCGCGTGGTGGTCACCGACAGCGCCAAGCCGCGTGGTGGTGAGTACCTCGACACGGTCGGCTTCTACAATCCGCGCCAGAAGCCCGCGGAGCTGCGTCTCGACCTGGAGAAGGTCGACACGTGGGTGGGCAAGGGCGCCGGCATGAGCGACACGGTTTCTTCTCTCGTGAAGAAGGCGCGTCGCGGCGGCGATGACAAGGTCGCGCTGCGTCCGCTTTCGGGCGAGCACGAGCGGCCGCAGGTCGAGGTGCACGAGTCTGCAGCGGCGCCGAAGAAGGCTCGCAAGCAGGCGGCCGCACCGGCCGCCAGTGAGACGGTCGAGTCGCAGACGGGCGTCGCCGAGGCGGAAGAGATCTTCGATCCCGGCACGCCGCGCGGCGAAGCCGGCGAAGCGGACGCCGAGGTCTGAGCTCGCCGGCGGACGCGGGTCGCTCGCTGCCCGAGCACCTGGTCGTCGGCCATCTCGCGAAGGCGCACGGCACGAAGGGCGAGATCTTCGTCTGGCCGCTCACTGATACGCCCGAAGACGTGTTCGTCGAGGGGATGGCGCTTCTGCTCGGCGACGAGGACGGCACCCTCGACGAGGATGCCGACCCGCTCATCGTCGAGCAGAGCCGTCGCTTCAAGCGCGGCGACCTGGTGAAGTTCGAGGGCGTGGACGACCGTACTGCGGCCGAGCTGTTCGCAGGCCGCTACGTGCTCGTCGCGCGTGAACTGCTCGCACCGCCGGCCGACGACGAGGTCTACTATCACGAGCTGCTCGGACTGAGCGTCGTGACCGTCGACGGCACGCAGGTCGGCACGGTCCGCGAAGTGTACGAGATCGAGCCGTCGGACATGCTCGAGATCAAGTCGCCCGACGGGAAGCTGCACCTCGTGCCATTCGCGGCGCGTATCGTGCGCGAAATCGACGTGGCAGGCGGACGGCTGGTGATCGATCCGCCGGAAGGATTGCTGGACCTGTAGTCGCGGCGCCGCGTGAGCGGCATCAGGACGTCGCATGAACAAAGGCGGCGACCGAAAAACGAGTGATCCAGGCAGGATTCCGGTGCGGGAGGAGTGGTCGTGATGCAGATCAACATCATCACGATCTTCCCCGGCTTCTTCGAGGAGCCGCTCTCGCTGAGCATCCCTGGCCGAGCGCAGGAGAAGGGACTCGTCGCGCTGAGGCTCATCGATCTGCGCGACTACACGCACGATCGGCATCGCACCGTCGATGACTACCCGTTCGGCGGCGGACCCGGAATGGTCCTGAAGCCGGAGCCGTTCTTCGAGGCGGTCGACGACCTGAAGCCGCGCGGTCCGATCCTGCTCATGAGCGCCCGTGGCCGACGTTTCACGCATGACGACGCCGTTCGTCTTGCGATCGAGCCTGAGATCACGCTGCTCTGCGGCCACTACAAGGACGTGGATCAGCGGGTGGCCGAGCACCTGGCCACCGAGGAAGTCTCGCTCGGCGATTTCGTGCTGAGCGGGGGCGAGGTGGCGGCACTGGCGGTTGCGGACGCGGTGATTCGACTGCAGCCGGGCGTGCTGGGCACACACGAGGCGGCCAGCAGCGATTCGTTCTACGACGAGGCGCTGCTCAGTCCGCCGAGCTACACGCGGCCCGCGTCGTATCGCGGGCTGGATGTCCCGCCGGTGCTGCTGTCGGGCCACGCCGCGAAGATCGAGGCGTGGCGGCGCGAGCTGGCGGAGCGGCTGACGCGGGAGCGGCGCCCCGACCTGTGGGCGCGGCACCTGCGGCAGCAGGAGGATCCGGCAACGGACTGACGCACGGGGCCGGAACGTGCTACCTTGAAAGGCTGCGGGTCAGTGCGTCGCGGCCGGATGAACCGGGCCGTGACAGTGTGAGGGCCCGATGACGTGGACAGACAACGGACCCTGCCCCTCCTGGCGAGGTGAGCGGAGGGCGAACAGAAGGGGGCGACCATGGATTTGATGCAGGAAGTCACCAGGCAGCAGATGCGCGACGATCTGCCCGCGTTCAACCCGGGCGACACGATTCGCGTGAACGTGCGCGTGCGCGAGGGTGACAAGGAGCGCCTCCAGGCGTTCGAGGGCGTGTGCATCGCACGCAAGGGCGGCGGCGTCAGCGAGACGTTCACCGTCCGCAAGATCTCGGGCGGTATCGGCGTCGAGCGTGTGTTCCCGCTCCACTCGCCGTCGGTCGAGTCGATCAAGCTGATGCGCCAGGGTCGTGTGCGTCGGGCGAAGCTGTATTATCTGCGTGCGCTGCGCGGCAAGAAGGCGCGCATCCGCGAGAAGACGCAGCAGGGCTGAGTCAGTCGCGCCGTGCCCGCAGCCCGGGGCCCACGGCGGAAGCCGCGTGCGAAGACCGCGGCGGGTCGCAAGCGCGCCGAGACCTGGCGGCTGAAGAAGCTGCTCGAGGTCGAGAGCGCGCTGTGGGACGACGGCGTGGAGTACATCGCAGGCGTGGACGAGGCGGGTCGCGGCCCACTGGCCGGGCCGGTCATGGCCGCGGCGGTGATCATGCCGCGTGGTGTATCGATTCGCGGCGTCGATGACTGCAAGCGCCTTACGCCGGAAGCACGCGAGCGCCTTTTCCTGGAAATCCGGGAGAAGGCGCTTTGTTATGGTGTTGCGGCGGCGAGCCCCCGCGAGATCGATCGCCTCAACATCCTGCGCGCCAGCCACCTCGCAATGCGCCGCGCACTCGCGCGTCTGCGCATACCGCCGCAGCACGTACTGGTCGACGGTCTGCCCGTCCGTGAGCTCGGCTCCAATCACACTGCGATCATCGACGGTGATGCAAAGGTGCACGCGATCGCATGCGCGTCCGTGCTCGCGAAGGTGGTTCGCGACCGTCTGATGTCACTGCTCGCCGGGCACTATCCCGGTTACGGCTGGGACTCGAACGCCGGGTATGCGACTGCACAGCATCGCAGTGCGATTGTCGACCTCGGCCTGACGCCGCACCACCGCCGCTCGTTCGAGTGGAACACGCAGATCACCCTGGAGCTCTAGGTCACTGTGCTCGCCAGACTCGCCGACAGGGCCGCGCTGCTCATGACGCACAACCGGGTGCGTCGCAACGTGCCCGATGGCTGCCGTATCAATCTCGGCAGCGGTCTCACTGTCGCATCGGGCTGGATCCACGTGGACGCGAGCATGCACTCACTGCTCGCGCGCGCGCCGGTACCGCTGCTGCGCTGGATGTATCGCACGGCGAACACGGTGAAATGGATCCCGGAAGACGAGTATGTCCGTCGTCTCACCGGTCACACGTTCGTGCATGCGGACATCACGAAGCGTCTGCCGTTCCCGGACGGCGTCGCGCAGCACGTGTACCTGTCGCATGTGCTGGAGCATTTCTACCTGGCGGAGGGTGCGCGCATCCTGCGCGAGATCGCACGCGTGCTCCGGCCGGGCGGCATCGCGCGCATCTGCGTGCCGGACCTGGAGCATGTCGTCGAGCTCTACCGGCAGGGCATGCGCCGCGAGGCGGTGAGCTACTTCTATACGGACGAGGAAGCTCCCGCGCTGCGCACGCACCGCTACATGTACGACGAGTCCCTGCTCCGCGATGCTCTCATGAACGCCGGTTTCAGCGACGTGAAGCGGTGTGCATTCCAGCAGGGCGAAGTCCCGGACCTGGATGTCCTCGACAACCGGCCGGAAGAGACGCTGTACATGGAGGCATCGAATCCGGGGTGACCAGGGGGCGACCCGAAGGCCCCGCCTGCCCGCAGCAGCGCCAACAGTCCGGGCCGGCCTCGCTGCGCGAGACCGGCCCGTAGCTCTCCGAGCGCGACGCGCTACGTGGTTACGCGCCCCTTCTGCTCGGCTCTGACCTGTTCCAGCCCGTGCTGCTGCAGCAGCCGGTTCAGCTCGGCGAGATCTGTGGCGATGATGAGGTTGAGCGCATTCAGCTCCTCGTCGAGTCTGCCCGACAGCGATTCGAACACGTCGTACATCTGGTCCGTCGGCTTGTACTCCCCGCGCTCGATCAGGCCGAGCAGTGCGGCGAGCTTGTTGTTGAGCATGATCGGGTAGTTGAGCGGATCCTGGTTGCTCTGGTTGCGCACCTGATAGATCCGTCCCTCGACGTCCGACATCTTCGTCTTGACGCGCTGGCCGACTTCCTCGATCTGTCGCACGTTCGTCTTCTCGAGGCGGTCGTCGACCTGCGCCTTCACGTCGCGGCTCAGGATGACGGCTTCGTTCGCCTCGCTCACGCGCTGCAGCACTTCCATCGCGAGCTCGTGGCGCTCGCGCAGGTCGGCGATCGTCACCTCACCCTCGAGGCGCGGGTCCATCCGGATCTGCAGCGGCTGCGTCTGCGTCTGCCCGTTCGCCGTGAGCCGCACGTTGTAGGTGCCGGGTACCGCCGCAGGTCCGCGGTTGCCGGCGGCCCACATGATCATGCCGTCGAAATCCGTGAAGCCGGGGTAACGCATGTCCCAGAGGAAGCGGTTGAGACCGGCCTTCGTTGCGGGCCTGGCGTCGCCGCCGGCAAAGCGGCCGCCCCCCTGCGGTCCCGCGCGGCCCGTGTCGCCGGACGTGCCGGTGAACGTGCGGATCACGTTGCCCTGTCCGTCCATGAACTCGAGCGTGACGGTATCCGCGGGCTGCGCGAGGTAGTAGTAGATCGATGCGCCGCGCTCGACCGCGCGTTCTGCGGGATTCGGCGGGAAGAGCGCGACGGGTGCGACCTCACCGTTCGTCCGTGCGAGTGCCCGCAGCGGTGCGACGTCGTACATGATGTAGAACGAGCGCCCGTGTGTCGCGATCGCGATGTCCTCGCGCGTGGATGCGATGTCCGCGACCTGGACGACCGGCATGTTCTGCTGCAGCGAGCGCCAGCTGCGGCCGTTGTTGAACGACACCCACACCCGCTTCTCGGTACCGAGGTAGAGCAGTCCCGGCTGTACGACGTCCTCGCGGATCGTCAGTGCGAAGTCGCCTTCGGGGATGCCGTTCGTGATGCTCGTCCACGTCTGGCCGTAGTCCTCGGTCCGGTACGCATACGGCCTGTAATCACCGAGCAGCATGCGATGCCCCGCGACGTACGCGCGCGACGGCACGTGCGGCGAGATCTCGACCGTGAAGATCTTCGTGAACTCGGGCAGGTCCGGCGGCGTCACCTCCTGCCAGTTCGCGCCACCGTCGCGCGTGACCTGCACGATGCCGTCGTCGGTGCCGGCCCAGAGCACGTTCGGATCATGCGGCGAAGTCGCGAGCGCGAACACCGTCGGATACGTCTCGACGCCGGTCTGGTCCTTCGTGATCGGCCCTCCTGACGCTTCCATCGTGCTCGGCTCTGCGCGTGTCAGGTCGGGGCTGACGCGCTCCCAGCTCTGCCCCTCGTTCGTGCTCTTCCAGACATGCTGCGACGTCGTGTACAGCGCTTTCGGTCCACTGCGCGAGAACACGATGGGGAACGTCCACTGGACGCGTTCCTTGAGGTCCTTCGCGGACCAGCCCATCGGGTTCTCCGGCCACACGTTGACCGGGCGCCGCTGGCCCGACGCGTAGTCGAAGCGGTCGAGCGCACCGCCATAGCAGCCGGCGTAGAAGATGTTGGTTACCTCGGGGTCATTGCTGACGTATCCGCTCTCGCAGCCGCCTGGTGCGTAGAAGAACTGATCCGTCGCGGCGAGGTGGTCCCACCCCTGCGAGGGGACACAGACGGTGCTGTTGTCCTGCTGTCCGCCGCACACGTGATACGGCTCGTGCGCGGTGACGCCGATGCGGTAGAGCTGGGCGGTCGGGTAATCCTGGTCGGTCCAGGTGCGGCCGCCGTTGAAGCTGACGTTGCCGCCGCCGTCATTGGCGTTGATCATCCGCTGGTTGTCGTTGCTGGCGATCCAGAGGTCGTGGTTGTCGCCGTGCGGCACGCGGATCTGCGTGTCGAATGTCTTGCCGCCGTCGTCGGAGCGGAAGAACTGCACGTTCACGACATAGACGCGGTCGACGTCCACGGGGTCGGCGTAGATACGCGTGTAGTAGAACGCGCGCTGGCGCAGCTTGCGCTCGGTGTTCATCAGCTCCCACGTCGCGCCTCCATCACTGGACCGGAACACGCCGCCGCTGTCCGCCTCGATGATCGCATACACGCGGTCCGGATCCGCGGCGGACACCGAGACGCCGATCTTGCCGATCGTCTGGTCGCGCGGCGGCAGTCCCGGGTTGCGGGTGAGTTCCGTCCAGTTCGAGCCGCCGTCGGTGCTCTTGAAGAGGCCGCTGCCTGCGCCTCCGCTCGACATCGCCCACGGATTGCGGAACGCGTCCCAGAGCGCTGCATAGATGACGTTCGGGTTGTTCGGATCGATCGAGATGTCGACGGCGCCGGTCTTCGCATCCCGGTAGAGCACCTTCTGCCAGGTGCTGCCGCCGTCGCGCGAGCGGTAGAGGCCACGCTCCTCGTTCTCCGTGCCGTACTCTCCGAAGCCACCGGCAAAGACGATGTCGCAGTTCGTGGGATGCACGCGCACGCGCGAGAAATTGCGCGTCTCGCGCAGGCCGATGTGCTGCCACGTCTTGCCGGCGTCGGTCGTCTTGTAGAGGCCGTCGCCCGCCTGGATGTTGCCGCGCAGCTGCGTCTCACCCGTGCCGATGTAGACGATGTCGGGATTCGCGGGGCAGACCGCGATCGACCCGACGGAGGCGGAATTGATCTGGCCGTCCGTCACGGGGTCCCAGGTCGTGCCGCCATCGGTCGTCTTCCAGAGGCCGCCGCCGGTGGCACCGAAGTAGTACTCGAGCGGGCGCGAGTCGCTGCCGCCCACGGCGATCGAGCGGCCGCCGCGATCCGGTCCGATGTTGCGCCACTCGAGCGCGGCGAACGGGTCCGCGTCCTGGGCAGATACGCCGGCTGGTGCGGCCAGCAGCGAGACACACAGGACTGCGACCCTGCGCGCTGCTGCACGCGCGTTGCTGCTCATTCGATACCCTCCTCGGTGGTGTCCAGGTGACGATCAGCGGGCTCCAGGGGGTCGGACGACGCCGTCTCAGAAGACGCCGCCACCCTGGCCGCCCTCACCGCTTCCGCCGATACCACTCAGTTCGCTCAGGGCGAGCACGAGGATGCCGGCGATTCCCGCTACGGCCAGCGCCGTCCTGCCGACGGACAGGCGGCGCTCTTCGATTGCTGCGACATGCTGCTGCGGGATGTGCAGCGTGTCTATCGACGTACGGAACTGACGTGCACCCGGCAGATCGGCACGCCAGGTCGCGAAGACGAGCGCGTCGTTCTGCGCGCGGACGAACGTGCCGTCCACTGTCTCGCGGCTGCGGCCGAGGTTCTCGACCATCCACGCCGTGCCGCCGGGTGTGAGCCGCGCGCGCAGGGGCGTGCCGGGTAGCGGCTGCTCGCGCGTCGCGGCATAGCCGTAGCAGCCGGCGAGCTGTAATGACAGCAGCACGGCTGCTACGGCGCGGGTGAAGCGACCTGCATTCATGCGCTCAGCACGTTCCGTTGATGTAGCAGTTGGCGAGACGCTCTTCGTCACTGATCGGGAACACGGTTCCGGGTGCCGTCGCTGCTTCCGATGACTCGACCCAGGTCGGTGAGTGAATCCCGAAGCGGTAGAGGTCGGCCAGCCGGCGCATGGGCTGCAGGAACAGGTTCACGAAGCGTGTGTGGATGAGCATATCACGCGGCGTGATCCCATGCACGCCCGGATCGTAGGGGGTCAGCCCTTCCAGAGCACGCACGGCATTGATCTGCGTGTCGAAATCGGCCGCCAGGCCCTGCTGCAGGGCGGATTCCGCCAGGATCAGCCGCATCTCCCGGACACCGATCACGGTCTGCGGCGAATAACCGATGCCCTCGATGAACTCATAGACATAGCGACGCAGGGCCGGGTCCGGAATCGCGTCGATCGGATCATCGTACAGGATGCCTTCATCGGTGCACGCGCCATTGTACGGCGAGCAGATCTTCTTGCCGGATGCGTCGCGCTGCGCATAGGCCTCGCCCACGACCATTTCGTTGCGTTCGTTGATCCATGCGGCAGCTACGTTGGCCGTGGTCGTTGCACTGAACGTGAAGGTGAACCGCCAGTCGGGCGGCGCGAGCGAGACCAGCTGCATCGCCGCGGCGTCGGCTGCCGCTACGCTGATCAGCGGCTGCGCCGGCGTGGTCCCCGCATTCAGCATCTGCCAGAGCGCCTTCGCGTAATGGGCCCGGGCAGTGAGCGCGATGGCGGCGAGTCGGACGTCCGAAGCACTGGCAGCGTTCGCAATGCCCTCGGCCTCGGCGAACAGCGCAATTGCCTGATCGTAGAGCGTGTGCATGTTGGCCGGCCCGATCGGCGGCGCCGCCTCACGCTTGCTCGACATCGCGAAGTCCTCGTAGCTGTCCGCGATGAGCAGATAGTTGATGCCGAGGTAGAGCGCAGAGCGTGCGAGCAGCATGCGATTCGGCAGTGTGCCATCGGCATCGTACTCGCTCGTCAGGCGGTACGCCTCGGCAGCCATCCAGCGTGCGCGCGCGACGTCGTTGAAACCCTCCTTCGTGAAGTCGTTCGCGGTGTTGTCGAGGGCCCCGCGCTCCAGCTCTCCGGCGGCGTCCCAGGAGCCGGACCAGTCATACTCGTCAGTGAGCGTGACGTGAGCGCGGGTGATGGTCGTGTACGCCTCGGCTGTCGTAGCGAGTGCGCCGTTGACGGTGGCCGCGACCGAGCCGGGCTTCTGCAGGTCGTCCTCGCCCACGTTGTTCGGATTGTCGACGTCGAGCAGGTCGTCGCACGCCGCAGCGCCGATGACGGCGACCGCGACGGCGAGGACGCGCGCGCGGCGCACGATCGTGCAGAGCTTCGCGAATGCGTTCATGTTCGCCTCCTCAGAAGCCGACGCGGGCGGAGAGCGTGAAGCGACGGGGAATCCCCGGCCGCCATCCATCGGTGCCATAGATGTACTGATCGACACCGTCCTGGTTGGGTGAGATCACGTTGTTCTCCGGATCGATGCCCGTGTATCCGGTCCACAGCGACAGGTTGCGGATCGATCCCGTCAGCGACATGTGGTTGATACCGAGGCCGCCGACGAAGCTGGTCGGCACATCCCACGTCAGGCTCAGCTCGCGCCAGCGGATGTAATCTCCTTTCTCGACGGCGTTCATTCCGGCGTATGGTGCGAGCCCGCCACCGTACTTCATCACGTACTCGCGCGCCGCCTCGAGCCGCTGTTCCGCGGAGCTCGCCGGATTCACGAGCACTGCCTCGAGCGCTGCGACCTCCGGCGTGTTGCGGCCGAGCAGCGAGTGGTTGTGCCGGAACTCGTGTGACAGGTTGTGCACCGAGAAGTCGCCCGCCTTGAACTCGAACATCGTGTTCAGGCGGAAGCGGCGGAGGAACGAGAAATCGGCGCCGAACGAGCCGGCCCAGTCCGGCAATGGCTTGCCGAGGTAGTGATCGACGAGATCGCCGTCGCCATCCTCGTCAATGACGGCCACGCGGAACGCATCCGGTGTGCGTGGCTGGCTGAAGAAGGTCAGCAAGTCGGTTTCGGACTCAGCGCTGTAGTCACCGCTGATGCTGATCGGGTATGCGTCAGGCGACCGGATCGCACCGAAGAACGCTCCCGGCGCATAGCCTTCCTTGATCCAGGTCAGGTAGCGGAAGTAACCGACCTTGAGATCCGGTGCGCCGCCCATATCGGTCACCTTCCGCGACAGGTACGCCGCGTTCGCAAACAGGTTGACCGAGAAGTTCTCGCGTGTGAAGGCAGCGGCGTTCAGCCCGATCTCGAAGCCGTTCGCCTTGATCTCGCCGATGTTGTCGAGCTGCGTGTTGAGGAAGCCGCCCGACGGTGCAAACTGGCGGTTGACCAGCACGTCGCTCGTCACGCGGTTCCAGTACGTCAGGTTCAGGCCGAGCCTGTTGTCGAAGAAGCCGGCCTCACCACCGACCTCCAGCTCCGTGGATACCTCGGGCTTGAGGTCGTCGTTACCGAGGTTGTCCGGCGAAACACCGGGGCCCTCCGACGATGCGAGCGGGCCGAAGGTCGTGAACTTGTCGAAGGCACCAGGCTGCAGGCCTGACTTGCCGAGCGCCGCGCGCAGGCGGAGTGTGCTCACGAGCGGAAGCGAGAAACCCTGCATGTCGCTCGGCACGAAGGATACCGAAACCTTTGGATAGAGCGCGCCGCCCGCACTCTCGCCGAACGCCGAGTGACGATCGTAGCGCGCGCCGACGGTGGTGAAGAGCCAGTCCCGGAAGGCGATCTGCTCCTGCGCGTAGACGCCCGCATTGACTGTCTTCAGCACGAACTCATCGACGCTCTGGTTCGCGCCCGCGCCGGTGACCTCCAGGCCGGGTGCAGGGAACTGGTCGCCGCGGTTGTCCGAGGTGTGCCGCTCGCTGATCAGCAACTGGGCGCCGGCGACGAATGCCGAGGACCACGTTTCATTCAGTTCGTGGTTCCAGCTCGTTTTGCCGTCGAATGTCAGATCGCGCTTCTGTATGTCGCGCACGAAGCGCTGGCCCTGGATGTCGGTGCTCGACACGCCGCTGACGTTCCAGCCATACGGGCGGAAGTTCTCGTACAGCGTGCTCGTCACATCGAGGCCGAATGTCCCCTCGAACGCCAGGTCGTTCATCGGCGTGAACGTCGTCGTGAGTCCGCCGCCGAACCGGCGCACATTCTCACGCCGCAGGATCGCCATCGTCTCCGGGATCGTCGAGAAGGCGAATGCTCCTGTCGGGTTGCCCGCGGGATAGTCGCCGGCCGCGCCGCGCGCCAGCTCGGGCTTCGACATAACCGCTAGCGAGAACGCGCCGTTCGTGTCATTGCCGTTCGACGGAATCGAATGGTAGCCGTCGGTATAGTTCGTCGTCAGGCGCATGCGCAGGTTCTCGAGCGGATAGATCGAGAGCGTGGCGTTGGCCTGCTTCTTCTCGTCGATGTCCCGCTCCGCCTCGAAGGGCGCCGGCACCTGGTCCGTGGCGCCGAACGGACCGTCCTCCTTCGCGTAGCGCCCAGACACGAAATAGCTGATCGCCTCCGATCCGCCGCTCACTGAGAGCGCGTGACTCTGGAAGTTGCCGGTCTCGAACACGAACGGGGTGAGCGGCGTGGTGAACACCTCGAATGGCTGGATGTCCTTGCCCCAGAACTGGGTCAGCCGGGTCGCCGCCGTGTCGGAACGCGCGAAGCCGGCGAGGGGCACGTAGCGCGAGTCCGGCTGTGAGGAGAAGCCCCACTCCGTCTGCAGTTCCCAGCGCGGCGCACCCGGCTGTCCACTCTTCGTGAAGATCTGGATGACGCCGTTGGACGCCTCCGTTCCATAGAGCGTCGCGGCCGCCGCGCCCTTGAGCACCTCGATGCGTGCGATCGCGTCCGGGTTGATGTCGTTCAGACGCGAGGCCGCGCCCACGCCGCCCTGACCACCCTCGGAGTTGATCCGAACGCCATCGACATAGATGATCGGCTGGTTCGCCTGCGACAGCGACGCACCCCCGCGAATCAGGATGTTCGCACCCTCGCCTGCCATGCCGCCCGTCTGCTGCACCGTGACGCCCGGCTCGCGGCCCTGCAGTACCTCCGCCATGTTCGCTGTCGGCGCCTGCTCGAGCCGATCCATGTTGATCGTCGCGACCGTGTTGCCGAGGCGCTTCTTCTCGACCGCCTGGCCGGCGCCCGTCACGACCACCTCGTCCAGGGCAATCGCGGACTCGCTCAACTGGAAGTTGATCGTGACCGATTCACCCGCCGCGACCGTGATCGGGCGCTCCGAAGTGCTCCAGCCGATCAGTTGCACGCGCAGCGTGTGGGTGCCGGGAGCCACGTTGAGGAGGAGGAAGCTGCCACTTTCGTTCGTGAGCGTTCCGATGCCGGTCCCCGCGATGTAGACCTGCGCGCCGAAAAGGGGGCGTCCGAGCTCCGATGTGACCGTGCCCGCGATACGGGCACTTTCCTGCGCCGCCGCTCCCAGCGGCACGAGCAGGAACAGCAGCACGAACGTGAAGCGCTTGAATCGGGCGTGCATTCTCACCTCCGGGTGAACGCCGGTTGGACAGAGTGCTGCACTTTGGGCCCTGCCGTGGGGGCAGGGCGCCTGGAAACCGAATCAGGGCTGCGTTGTGAGCGGTCCGGCGTCGGGCCGCGGGATACGGCTACGGCAAGGCCGAAACATTCGGCGGCAGAAGACCACCGGGCATTGCGCATCCCGGCGGTGCAGGGAGTGACGGCCAGGGGCCGTCAGCACCATTTCTGTGGCAGGATTCGTCCGGCAGTGTACGAGACGCGACGAGGTCGTGTCAAGTTGCGACACCTGCTGAGCCCTTGGGGGCGGCACAACGATCCTGGAGGCCGGGGCGGCATGGATCTGGCCCACTCGGGCCGCTGGCAACGCGCGCTGTTACGTTACGCTGCAGGGCGGGCGGCTGGATCCCGCATCGGGGAATGGACCCGGAGGCAGTGGCCCGCGAGCACACTGGACAGGACGGAGGTGGACGTCGTGCATACCGAACATCTGCAGAACGTGCGACCGCTGCCCGCGCTCTGGGGTTGGATGGTCGCGATCGGCGTGACGTCGCTGCTCATCTTCATCCTCCTCGCGACGGGCCTGCTCGGCGAGGGACGGGGCGAGGGGCTGTGGGTGAGTGTCGCACTGCTGATCGGGTTCTGGGCGGGTGGTTTCTTCACCGGTTTCCGCGCAATGCGGGCGCCGATCCTTCACGGCGTCACGCTCGGCATGATTTCCATCATTGCGTGGTTCCTGCTCAATCTGCTCGCATCGCTGTTCATCCCGACGTTCCGCTGGGAGATGCTCACACCGCAACTGACGGCGGGGCTGCTCGTCGTGCACATCGTGGCATCGGTCGTCGGTGCTCTCATGGGCTGCAACATGGCATTGCGCGGTCGGCCGAGCCTGGAGGAGCATCCGCCGGAGGTGGAGCCGCAGCACTAGGCGAATGTGATGCTGGAATCGTTGATCCGGCCCCGCTTCGCGGCTAGCTTTTCGCGGGCCGGTAGCTCAGTGGTAGAGCAGGGGCCTTTTAAGCCCAGGGTCGTGGGTTCGATCCCCACCCGGCCCACTGACACGACATATCGCCGCGCGGAGTGGGACGCTCTGATTACGGATCAGTCCACGGCCTCGCGGATCGCCGCCGCGATGCGCGACTCCAGCTGTCCCGTGCTCGAGCAGCGGGTATTGCCGGACGTTCCGCCCGTGTTCTGACCGACCGCCTCGACACGCGTCAGGACACTGCTTTCGTTTTCACCCTCGGGCATCACCTGTGTCGACACGGTGAGGTGGATGCGGTAGGAATCGGCGTACGGGCCGGCCAGGCCGCGTCCGCAGTCCAGCAGGCTCGACATCCGGGCGCTACCAAGCCGGCGCGAGACGACGTGGGACTGGACGATTGCAATCCGGTTTCGCGCGTCGATCTTCGGCACCGGCAAGCCCACGCTCGCGAAGGCGGCCGGCAGTGCCTCGACCACGTCGGCGGGCGGTGCGCTCACTCTGTTGCGCGCGACATAGTCATCGCGCCTCAGACGCAGGTCACTGGCGATCGTGCCGTCGGGACCTGTGATCGTGATGGATTCATCGACCGGTGAGCGAGGTGAGAGCTCCGACTCGCGCGCGCCGCATCCGACCAGGACCAGCATCAGTACTGCAACGGACCATTTCATCACGCCTCCCTCGTTCGCAGCCGCTGCGACCGTGATGGCCCACTGGCGACACGGTTCCGGCCACGCGTCGGCGGACGCAGCTGCGCCTGCCGTGTTGCTTACAAGGTAAGTGATGCGGCGCGCTCGTCCACGGCCACGCCTAGCGAGCGACGCGCCGGTCCGTACCGCGATAGGACTTGCGACGTTCCACGACGCCGCGCTCATCGCGAATGATCAGTTCACTTTCGGGGAACGCGCTCGTGATCCTGCGCCCTTCCTGGATCGCTTCGCGCTTCGTGGTGAACAGCCGGCCGTGGCGCTCGTTGGTGCGCAGCAGCTCCCACCCGTCCGACCCCGCCGGTATCACATGGAACGTAATTCTCTCACCCATGAGGCCTCCAATCGGGGACTGGCGTACGAAAATGGGAAAGAAGCGTGCCGCGCCGTCGGGACAACCTTGCATGCGTCCTGGGTCCACCCCACTTTCCGCTCTCTCCGCGAACACGGGAGCGAATGAATGCTCGAGCCCATCCGGACTTTCTTCCAGCGTAACATCGCGATCGATATCGACAGCGGTGGCGCAGAGGCACGCCCGACGCCGGCGGCGCAGGACAGGCTGCACGTGGCGGCGTGCGCGCTGCTGCTCGAGCTGGCGCATGCGGACGACGAGTTCAGCGACATCGAGCGCAGCCACATCGATGCCGTGCTGCAGCGCCATTTCGGCCTCGACCCGCAGGTCGCAAAAGAGCTCATGGAACTGGCAGAGGCCGAGCGTGCGAACGCGATCGATCTCTTCCAGTTCACGACGCTCATCCGCAACAGCTACGACCTCGGCCAGAAGACGCTCCTTGCCGAGATCATGTGGGGGCTCATCCTGACAGACGGCCAGATCGCCCGGCACGAGAGCTACATGCTGCGCAAGATCGCGAACCTGCTCGACCTCGAGCCGGGCTACCTCGCGAACGCGCGCCGCCGCGTAGAGGACGTCGGAGACTGAGCCGTGGGGCGCCGCGTCCTGATCGCACTCGCCACAGTCAATGCCATTCTCATCGGTGCACTCGGCGTCGCCGTCGTGCGTGCACGCGCCGTCGAGTGGAACGGTACGCTGCTCGAACCGCCGATGACGGCGCAGCCGTTCTCGCTGATCTCCGCGGACGGACCTGTCAGCTCGAGCGATCTGCACGGTCAGTGGACGCTCCTGTTCTTCGGCTACACGCGCTGCCCGGACGCATGCCCGATGACTCTCGAGAAGCTCCGGCGGGTTCATGGCGCACTCGGCAGCAGGGCGGCGCAGGTGCAGGTCGTGCTCGTGACCGTGGATCCGGAGCACGACACACCCGACGTTCTCGAGGATTACGTCACACGCTTCGATTCCTCATTCCTGGGGCTGGGCGCGGACGTACCCACCATCGAGGCGCTCGCAAAGACGTACGGCATCTACCACGCGGTGCAGGCGCGTGATGGCGCCGCGCACGATGCTCACGGTGCGAGCACGGCGCCGGAAACGTCGCATGACCACACGGACGAACCGGGCGACGATCAGCACGACGCGCAGGCGTCGCATGACGCTGCACCGGCGTACGGGGCGGACAGCGGGGTCCCGGCTGCGGTGCCGCACATCCGCATCACTCATACGACGCACGTGCTGGTGCTCGACCGGGAGGGGCGTCTCGCCATGCTGTGGGGACCGGAGCTCACGGCGGAGCAGATGACCAGCGATCTGCGGCGGTTGCTGCGTCGATGAGCGCCAGCACAGCCCGGGCGACGACGCACCCGCTTCGCGTTCTGCTCTTCGGCATCGCGGCGATCGCGCTGTCACACCTGCTCGACCCCCTCGGCTGGCGATACTTCCACTTCGACGGTGTCTATTCCGACGATTTCGGCCGGATGCTGCGCGTGATGGGCTACGTGCCGGTGTGGCTCGTGCTGGCGGCGATCTTCGTCCTGCATGAGCGCCCGCTCGGCCGGGGCCGCTGGTGGCGCGCCGCCACGATCGTGGCCGGGGTCGCGGCGGCCGGGATCGCGGGCGAGCTGCTCAAGCTGCTGCTGCGCCGGGAGCGGCCGCGCGCACACGAGGGCGAGTACGTCTTCCGCGCCTTCAGCGAGCGTCCCTTCTCCAGCGGCGGCCTGGCCTGGCCGAGCAGTCACGCAATCGTGGCATTCGGTGGCGCTGCAGTCCTCTCCCGCATGTTTCCGCGCGCGCGCGCCGTGTTCTGGGCGCTGGCGTGGGGGTGCGCGTTCTCACGGGTCGCCGACGGCGCACACTTCGTGAGCGACGTCGTGACCTCCGCCGTCGTGGCCTGGCTGGTGGTCGCCGGTGTCTGGCGCTTCGCGGCGCCGCGCGCGCCCGCGCGCGGAACGGACGTTGCACTTCCCGCCTGAGTTTCGCGTACGTCTCGCCCACAAGAGGGATGTTGCCAGCAACGGAAGCGACCGGCCCGGGAATCGGGCCGCCGATGCTCGTCGTGGTGAGCGACGGGCAGGACCCGGATGCGAGCCTGCGCGCCGGCGAGCGCGAAGTGTGGCGCTGGGGTTCGGGCCAATCCGGCGCACGCGATGGTCGCCGTTTCGACGGCGATCCGACCGACCCGTCCACGTTCGAGTGGGCGCGTGGTGCGCGTGCCGTCACTGCAGTCGTGATGCTGCAGGATGCCGACCGTGCACGCGACGTCGTTGACGCCATACGCGCGGTGCGCAGCGACACGGCCGCACTGATTCTCGCGAGCGGGAGACCGGACGCGCCGGGCGATGGCACACGCGTGCGGCCCGGCGCGCTGAGGGACGTGCTGCGCATCGATATCGAGGAGGAGCTGCTCCGCCTGGAAGCCGAGCGTCGGGTCTACTGCCTGCGTTCGTTCGTGGCGAGCTGCGCCATGGTGCCGATCCTGGTGCATCCTGATCCGGACCCCGACGCGGTTTCGAGCGCCTTCGCGGTGCGTGCCCTGCTGGAACGCACACCCGACGACATGCCGATCGTCACGCGACGGGCGATGACGCGCCCCGAGAACCGCCGCATGACGGACCTGCTGGAAGTACGCGTTACCGAGGTCGGCCAGGACGAACTGCTCGCGTTCGAACGCGTGATCGCGGTGGACATGCAGCCGACCGACCTCTGCGTTCCGGACGGGCCGAAGCTGGCCGTCATCGATCACCATCCGTTCGAGTCGCAGCTGCGCGCATCCTTCCATGACGTGCGCCCGCACCTCGGCTCGACGGCGACGATGCTGACGCAGTACTTCCGGGCAATGGACGAGCCGCGGGTGAGTGAGGCGCTGGCGACCGCGTTGCTCTTCGGGATCAAGACCGACACCGACGGGCTGACGCGCAAAGTCACGCCCGAAGACGTGGAAGCGTACGCGTTCCTGCAGGAGCGCGCGGACATGGAGGTACTGAGCCGGTTCGAGCGGCCCGCCTATCCCGTCGAGGCCGCCCGTGCGTTCGGCGCGGCGCTCGAACGACTGACCCAGCAGGACGACGTCGTGGTCGCATTCGCCGGAGAGCTGACGCCCGAGGCGTCGCACATCCTGGCCGACCTCGGCGACTTCTGTCTCGGCATCGACACCGTCTGCTGGGCTCTGGCGGCGGGCTATGTAGATCGGGAGCTGGCGGTCTCGGTTCGCCATGTCGGCGCGCCACCTGGTGCGGGCGCACTGGCACGTGAACTGGCGGGCAAGGGCGGGAACGGCGGTGGCCACGAGACCATGGCACGGTTCGCCATGCCGCGTGAACGCGGCCGCGAATGGCTGGGCGACGAACCTGCGCGGGTACTGCTCGAAGCTGCAGTGGCCGCGCTCGCAGGGCTGCGCTAGTCGTCTACGCTCTCACCCAGCTCGTCGGGACCCATGCCCTGCAGCAACGAGTCGATGACCTCGCGCGCATAGCTCTCCGCATCGACGGCCGCGTCGAGCCCGCGGATGTGGGACAGCACGAGCCGCTCGCCGTTGGCGCACTCCAGTCCGATGTACGCCGAGGGAAAGACACGCACACCGTCGGTGATGCTCTCCACCTCGTGCGGCACACCGGCAACCCCGAGACGCGCGTCACCGCTCTCGAGCGCGCAAACGATCCGCTCCCACGTGTCGTCCAGCGGAAACCGCGTGGACGCGAGGATGTTCGGCTGCCCGGCGATCAGCAGGGCAACATCCAGATCGACGTCACACTCCTCGCGGTTGATCGCGATGCTGTGAACGACGGGAAACGGGCCCGCGAGAAAAACCGGTACCGGCGGAGAATCCATCATCAGCTCCGGTGCCTTGAAGGTGGGCCGCCCGACTCGGTGCGGCACTGGCGAATCTCAATTACCCGTGTTCCCCGATCTGGGTCCGTGCCTCAGAGCGCGCGCAGGAGTGCACGAATGAGCCGCAGAAACCTGTACCCCTCGCGCGCCATGCCGGTTACGCCGAGGCCGTGTTGTGCTCCACCGGAGTGAGCAAAGAGAGCGGTGATCTCCGAGTGGATCAGCTTATCCCGGAGGACGCGCGCGAGCCGCACGGTCTCGGTGAAGGGAACCAGGCGGTCGTCGCGGCCATGCGCGAGCAGGACGGGCACCTGCAACGCGGGCAGCGACGGCCGCGGGTCCAGCAGTGGATCCGAATCGAGTGCCGCATGTGCAAGCGCGTGCGCGAGTGCGCGGTTCTCCGGTGTGCCTTCCGCCGGTCTGGACGACGGCGGAGCGACGCGATCGAACAGCTCACGCTGCGCACGACCGAGCCCCATTCGCAGCCGGGTCTTCAACGGATCGAGCGCAGCATCCCACGCGGGCACGCCGAGGTCACCCGCCTGGAGTGCGAGAGCATGCGCTGCACGCGCGACGTCGCGATCGCCCGCGTGCCCGGCGACCGCTGTGAGATAGTTGCCGAGCATGATCCAGCGGCCGTACGGATCCGGCTGGATGTGATACTGCACTCCGTCGAGGCTGTGCTCGCCGGTCAGGCCGAACACGAAGAGGCGTTCCAGTTCCTCGTAGCCGCCCCATGCAACGACGGCGCGCAGCAGCGCGGCGGTCGCCGGGTCGCTCGCTGCGACGAGCGCTTGCGTTGCGCCAAAAGAAAAGCCGACCAGTCCGATGCGGTCCGGATCGACTTCAGGCCGGTCGTGCAGTGCGCGCACGGCGGCCTGGATCGTCTCGATCGTGACTGCGGGCGCAACGCGCAGGTCGCGCCACTCGGTGATCTCGGGAACCAGCGCAGCCTGACCGCTCGCTGCGACCGCGCGCGCGAAGTTGCGCAGACCGGTGTGCGCGCGTCCGGTACGTGTCAATCCGTGCAGGATGACATAGCCCGGAAGCTTGCGTCCGCCGCGCGCCGGCAGCATGAGGTCGGCGGGCAGCTGCTCGCGGCCGCGCTGGTATGATGTCTCCGTGTGGAGTACCGGCGCACTCTCCGGATGCCGGTGTGCGCGCAGGAACGCGAGCGTGGACGACACGTCAGGAAGGCCCGGCGCTCGAGATCGGCAGCATCACGTGGAAATAGGTGCCCTCGCCCGGCGCGCTTTCGACGCGGATCTGCCCATTGCTCTGCCGGACGATTCCGTATGCCATGGCGAGCCCCAGGCCAGTGCCGCGCCCGACCGGCTTCGTCGTGAAATACGGATCGAATATGCGGGCGACCGTGGCCGCGTCCATGCCGATGCCGGTGTCCGAAGCACGCAGGACCGCGTAGCGACCCGGCCGGATCTCCAGCTCCTGCGCGCGCAGGCGTGATACGCTTTCCGCAAAGGTCGCAATGCGGAACTGCCCGCCGCGTGGCATTGCGTCGCGCGCGTTGGTGGACAGGTTCAGGAGCACCTGCGTGAGCTGACCCGCATCCGCATGGACATGCAATGGGCCGCTCGACAGCTCCAGCTCGAGACGGATGTCCTCGCCGATGATGCGGTGCAGCAGTCGTGCGATGTCGCGCACCACGTCGTTCAGGTCCAGCAGGCGCGGCTGCAGGATCTGTCGGCGCGAAAACGCCAGCAGCTGTTTTGTCAGCAGGCTTGCGCGGTCGGCGGCGATCAGCATCGCCTCGATCTCCGGCCGCACCTCACTGTCCGGTGGCAGGGACGCCATCGCGAACTCGCCATGTCCCAGCATGGCGGTCAGCAGGTTGTTGAAGTCGTGCGCAATGCCGCCCGCGAGCGTGCCGATCGACTCCATCTTGTGTGACTGCCGCAGTCGCGCCTCGAGCTCACGCCGCTCGGTGATGTCGTTCAGGGCACCGATCAGCCGAACCAGCTCGCCCGCCGAATCCCGCTGGACCATCGCCGTCGCATGGATGGTGCGCTCGATGCCGTCCGGCAACTGCAGGCGGTACTCGCCCTGCGCCCGGCCGCCACGGTCCAGGAGCCTGGCGATCGCACCACGAACCCGCTCGCGGTCATCCGCATGCACGAAGTCGAGGTAGCGATCGATCGTCATCTTTTCAGTGGGATGCATGCCGAGCGCGCGGCGCAGCTCATCAGCCACTTCCATGTCGTTCGTGCGCAGGTCCCACACCCACAGGTACAGGCCGGTCGCCTCGATGGCGATGCGTACCTGCTCCTCCTCGCGCCGCAGCCGCTCTGCCGAGAGCCGCAGCGCATGCGTCTGCTCGTTGAACGCGCGTTCCAGGTCCAGCTGGCGCCGCATCAGCACCAGTGCGAGCATGCCGACCAGGATGCCACCGGTCAGGTAGACGATGCGGAATGCGGTAGACTCCGTGCCCGCGCTGCGCTCGAGTGCCACGCCGAGAAGGATAGTGAACGCGGCAAAGCCGGCGGGCACGAGGAAGCGGCGAACGCCGCGCCGTGCGTCGCCAATGAGGAAGCGCGACACCCCGCGTCGAGCGGGGTGCCGCGCGTCGTCGGTCACCGTGGCGGTGTCCAAGTGATTCTCAGTAGTGGGCGATGCTTTCGATCGCGCTCAGTACGTTCTCCGTCTGTGGCAGGATCGCGTCTTCCAGCTGCGGCGAATAGGCGACCCAGGTGTCGAGTGATCCGACACGCTTGACCGGTGCATCGAGCCACGGGAACATCTCGTCCGCAATGCGCGCGGCGATCTCCGAGCCGATGCCCCACGAGAGAGCGTCCTCGTGCGCGATGACGACACGATTCGTCTTCCTGACGCTCGCAGCGATGGTTTCCATGTCGAGCGGGTTGAGCGAGCGCAGATCGACGACTTCGACGTCGATGCCGCGCTCCGCCGCGACCTTGGCAGCGCTCAGCGACCGCTGCACGAGGGCACCGCATGCAATAACGCTCACGTCCGTACCCTCACGCACGACCTTCGCCTTGCCCAACGGCACCATGAAGTTCGGGCCTGGGTCCTTCCCCTTGTTGTAGACCTGGCGGTAGAGGTGCTTGTGCTCGAGGAACAGCACAGGATCCTCGCAGCGGATCGCTGTGCGCAACAGGCCGTTGGCGTCCTCCGCCGTGGCCGGCAGCACGACGCGCAGCCCGGGCGTGTGCGTGAACAGCGTCTCGCCCGTCTGCGAGTGGTAGATCGCGCCGCCCTTCAGATAGCCGCCGTACGGTACCCGGATCACGACGGGCGCGTCCCACGCATTCGCCGAACGGTAGCGCATGGTCGCGAGCTCGTCGCGGATCTGCATCATCGCCGGCCAGATGTAGTCGAAGAACTGGATCTCGACGACAGGCCTGAGTCCGCGCAGCGCCATGCCGATCGCGCGCCCGACGATGTTCGCCTCCGCCAGTGGCGAGTTGAACACGCGATTGCTGCCAAACCGACGCTGCAGCCCGTATGTGCACTTGAAGACACCGCCCTTGCCCTTGACCTCTTCCAGCACTTCCTCGCGCGATGCATCGGCCACATCCTGACCGAACACGACGATGCGTGAGTCACGCTCCATCTCGTCACGCAGGCACGCGTTGATGAGATCCACCATGGTGGTCTCGTTGCCGCGATACTGCGGATCGTCTTCCGTATCGAACTGTTCGGCGGTCGGGTCGACCTCTTCCGAGTAGAGCCAGCGCGTCGCTGTCTCGGGTGCGGGCTGTGGCTGCTCGAGTGCGCGGTCGCTCGCTGCCTTCACTTCGCCGGTGATCTCGTCATCGATCGCCTGCAGCTCCGTCTCGGTCGCAACTCCGTGCTCGACCAGGTGCGCCCGCAGCCGGTTGATCGGATCGCGGCGGTCGTCCTCGTCGCGCTCCGTCTGCGTGCGGTACATCTGGTCATCGTCCGAGAGCGAGTGCGAGTAGCGTCGGACCACATGCGCGTGCAGCAGGGCAGGACCCTTGCGCTGGCGGCAGTACTCCACAGCGCGCTGTGCGGCCTCGTAGCTCGCGAACACGTCGTTGCCGTCGCACTCCTCGATGAGGAGACCCGGCATGCCCGTCAGCAGCTTGCTGACGTTTCCGCCAGCCGTGTTCACCTCGACCGGCACCGAGATCGCGAAGCCGTTGTCCTCGACCACGAAGAGGACAGGCAGCTTCAGGTTGCACGCAGTGTTCAGCGCCTCCCAGAACTCGCCCTCCGATGTCTGCCCCTCGCCGGTCGTGACGACCACGATCTCATCGTCGGCGAACTCCTCGATCGCGCCGCGCATCGTGTCGTCGCGGGAAGCGCGCATCGCGCCTTCGGCAGCGCCGACCGCCTGCAGGAACTGCGTGCCCGTCGGCGAGGACGTACTCGTGATCCGCAACTCGCGCTTGCCCCAGTGCGAGGGCATCTGCCGCCCGCCGCTCGCCGGATCGCTCTCGGCTGCAACCGCCTGCAGCAGGTGCTCGTATGGCGTCATGCCAAGCGCCTGCGTGAAGGCCCGGTCGCGGTAGTAGAGGAAGAACCAGTCGGATCCGGGCCGCAGGTGCTCGGCAAGGGCTACCTGCACGCCCTCGTGGCCGGCGCCGGAGATCTGGAAGAAGATCTTGTTCTGCCGCTTGAGCAGGATCTCCTGGTCGTCGGTCCGGCGGGCGGCGACCATCGTTCGAAAGAAACGGAGCAGCGTCTCTCGATCGAGCGTGGTCTTCGGCTGCTTGCGCCGGACTGTCTTCGTCCTGGTGGCCATGGGGAGCTCTGGTTGGATCTGCAAATCAGCGACCGACAATGACTTGGCAGTCATCGAGGGCGGTCGCGACGATGGCGTATTATACCGGCGCCCGCGCAGGCGGGCCAGTACCGGCGTTTACATGCCTGCGCGCACGCAGGTAGATTCGGGCGGTTGTGTCACAGGGGTGTTCCATCGTGTCGAAATCATCGCTCCGCGGCTACGCGGCCATGGCTCTGCGCCGACCAGCGCTGCTCCCGTCACTCGTACGGGCGGGCTGGCGCTTTCGTGCCCGCGACTGGTGGCGCCGCCCGCCGTTCCTGCCGCTGCCACCGCGCGAGTACATGGCCTGGCGCAACGAGACCGCATTCGGTACGGAGCACGTCCGAACGCCACCTGACCTGCTGGCGCGCTATCTCCAGTGGACGGAGTCGATGCGACGATGAAGTGGCTGCTCGTGATCCTGATCGTAATCGGGTTCGCGTGGTCGGTCCCCGCCGGCCGCGAACGCATTCAGAGTGCGCTGCGGCCGGCCGGTGAGCGGCTGGGGCCCGTGCTGGACTGGGCGCTGAACCCGACACGCCGTGCGGGTGTGAGGCGCGAGACGGACTTCATCCTGCGCGCGATCGAGAACGAGCGGCAGATGGGTCGCGGGTTCCCCGACCCGGACGGGTTCCACGAGTGGGTCGGCTCGAGCGTGGACGCGCTCAATGACGGTCTCGACCCCTGGGGTCAGCCGTACTACCTCGAAGTGTCGCGGCAGACCGTTACGGTCGGGTCGGCCGGTCCGGACCGCACGCGCGGCACCGGCGACGACGTGCGGGCGTCCCGTACCTTCGGCCGCTGAGTGGACGGCTCGCACATCGAGCTCATTCAGCGCTGGGTCATCGAGTTCGGGCCATGGGTCGTTTTCCTGGTCACCATGCTCGAGACCGCGGCGTTCGTCGGCCTGTTCGTGCCATCCGGTCCGACGATCCTGTTTGCGGCGTTCCTCACGACAACGCGCCTGTTCGAACTCGAACACGTCCTGATCGCGACCCTGCTGGGCGGGTTCACCGGCGATCAACTGGGCTACTGGCTCGGCCGCTCCTACGGCGTCCGCGGCGTCGTGCACGGCGGCCGCGCCGTGCGGCTCTGGCATCGCTACGAGCATCGTGCGGTCCTGCTGTTCCGCCGTCATTCCGTCGTTGCCGTCTCGCTCGCCCGCTGCATCGCGTTCGTGCGCACGATCATGCCGTGGTTCGCGGGAATGAGCCGCATGCCATACGGCCGTTTCGCGTTCTATGATGTGCTCGGTGTGCTGGTGTGGGGTGTCGCTCACGTGACGCTCGGTTACGTTGCGGGTCGCAGCTGGCACGTCCTGGCTGCATGGCTCGGCTCGGCAACGCTCGCACTTCTCGCGATCATCGCATTCACCGCGCTCATCGTGTACATGCGGCGCAGGCGACAGGCTGGTGGCGAGGCGGAGACGAACGGCCTGTTCCGTGTCGCGTTGACCGGCAACATCGCGAGCGGCAAGAGCGCGGTCGAGGCGGTGTGGCGATCGCTCGGTGCCCCTGTCGTGGATGCGGATGCGTTGTCGCGCGAGGCGGTCGCGCCGGGCAGCGAGGGGCTCCAGCGGGTCGCCGCGCACTTCGGACCCGAGGTGCTCCAGCCGGACGGCTCGCTCGATCGCGCAACGATGCGTGACATCGTGTTTCGCGACGCCGGTGCGCGCGCGACGCTCGAATCGATCGTGCATCCGGAAGTCGAGCAGTTGCGCGTGGAGCGTGAGGCCGCGTTGCGGGAGCAGGGTGCGCGTATCGTCGTGCACGCGATTCCGCTGCTCTTCGAGATCGGCATGCAGGCCGCATTCGATGTCGTCGTGCTGATCGATGCGCCCGCGGAGGAACGGCTGCGGCGGCTGGTGGAGACGCGGAATTTGCAGGAGGACGAGGCGCGTCGCATGATCGAGGCGCAGATGCCGGCCGATGAGAAGCGCGCGGGCGCCACGCTCGTGATCGAGAACGACGGTACGCTCGAGGACCTGGAGAAGAGGGCAGTGGAGACATGGCGGGAGATCGAGCGCCGCGCGGGCGAATCCGCGTAGACCTGCACATTCACACGGACGCCTCGTTCGACTGCCTGACCGATCCCGTCCGGCTGGTCGAGCACGCGCTCTCCATCGGTCTCGACCGCATCGGCGTCACGGACCACAATGAGCTGTACAATGCGCTCATGCTGAAGGAGCGCTACCCCGATCGTATCGTGGTGGGCGAGGAAGTGAAGACGGCAGAAGGTGTGGACGTGATCGGTTATTTCATCGAGCAGGCGATTCCGAAGGGTACGCCTGCGCGCGCGACCTGCGAGCGCATCCGCGCACAGGGCGGCGTCGTCTACGTGCCGCATCCGTTCGCGTCTGGCAAGGGCGGTGGCGGTCGCGTCCTCGCCGGGATCCACGACCTGGTCGATGCGGTCGAGGTGTTCAACGCGCGCATCCACGCGCAATCGCTGAACGAGCGCGCCGCGCTGTGGGCTCGCGAGCACGGCCTGCCCGCCGGTGCCGGCTCGGACGCGCACACGCTCGGCGAAGTCGGCCGCGCATACGTCGAGGTGCCGCCATTCGACGACACGCGTGCGTCCTTCCTCGAGGCATTGCGTGCGGGTAGCGTGCATGGCACCGAGTCGCCGCGCAGCGTGCACGTCGCCAGCACATGGGCCAAGCTTCGCAGAAAGCTGCCGGGAGGTGTTTCATGACCTGGCTGGAAACGCCC
>CAYLME010000003.1:25632-46426 GCA_964384585.1 uncultured Gemmatimonadaceae bacterium
GCAATGCGTCCATCCGCCAGGTCCTCGCCGCGCTCGACGATGCGCATGAAGTGGTGCTGACGACACACGTGAATGCGGACGGTGACGGCACCGGCTCGCAGGCCGCATTCGCCGCACTGCTCCAGGCGCGCGGCAAGCACGTCCACATCGTGAATCCGACGGCGTATCCCGAGGCGTTTCGTTACCTCGTCGACGATGACGAGATGATCGTGGACCTGGGCGATGCGCGCGCGGAAGGCGTGCTCGCCGCATGCGACACCCTGTGCGTACTGGACACGGGCGAGTGGTCGCGAATCGGACGCGTGGGCAGGGCGCTCTCGGATCGGCGTATCATCGTGATCGATCATCATCTGCCGGGCGAGGACCCGATCGCCGGGACGGACCTGCGTGATCCGACGGCGTGCGCGACGGGCGAGCTTGTTTACGATCTGTTCGCCGCGACGGGTACGCCGTGGTCGCGCCAGGCACTCCTCGGGATCTACGCGGCGATCCTGACCGACACGGGCTCGTTCCGCTTCTCGAACTCGACGCCGCGGGCGCACGCGATCGCCGCAGACCTGATCGCACGTGGCGTCGATCCCGAGGAGATGTACCGGCGCATCTATGCAACCGTGCCCCTGCGGCGCATCGCGCTGCTCAGGCACGCGCTCGAACGGCTCGACGTCGATCCTGTACTGCCGATCACGTGGATCTCGATCGAGCCGGGTGTCATGGAGTCGCTCGGGTGCAACTCGGATGATCTCGAAGGCATCATCGAGCACGCGCGCTCGATCGAAGGGACCGAGGTCGCGGTGCTGTTCCGTGCGACCGCCGACGGCGCAACCAAGGTATCGCTGCGCTCCAGCGGTCCGGTCGATGTGAACGCCATTGCCCGCCGGTTCGGCGGCGGCGGTCACGCCAAGGCGTCCGGCGCGCTCATGGGGATGCCGCTCGAACAGACCCGGCACCAGGTGCTCGAGGCGGTGCGGCATGCCGTGCGCGAAACGACTGGCGACCCGGCACCGAAGGTACGGGGGCCGCGGCCCTGAACCGGCGGACTTTGCCGGCCGCCTCCGCCCCGGTAGATTCCGCCGCGACCAGAGCCCGATGAAAGGCAGCAGAACCCGCATGTCATTCGTCTATCACCCACCCGCCTTCAATGAGCCGCCTCTTCGTGACGCGCCCGATGCCCGCTTTGTGCCGGCACCCGCGGACGGTGTGCTCCCCGACGATTTCTTTGCCACGACGAATCTGCCGACCTACGTCCGTGTGAACGGCACATGGCGGCTGCCTCGCTTTCCGCGCATGGACGGCGCGCTGGTACTCGAGTCCGATGACACCGTCCGCATCGTCGAAGCACGCTACGTCAGCGCCGGTCAGGCAGTGGCGGTCGGTTATGCGGAGGACGGCAGCGAAGGCATCTTCGTGCATACGTCCGCGTTCATGGAGAGCAGCGACGCGGGCGAGTTCGCGTTCATGCGTTCCGCCGTCAGTCGCGAGAAGCCGGTGGATTATCCGGAGCTTGCGCGCATGCTGCACGATGAGCGCGAGCGCGGCGGCCACGTCGTCTGGGTGGTCGGCCCGGCCGTGCTGCATGCACGCGGGCGCGACGTGCTGACGTGGTTCATCGAGAACGGCTACGTGAACGCCTTCCTCGGCGGCAATGCGGTCGGCGTGCACGACATCGAGCAGGCGCTCATGGGCACCACGCTCGGCATGGATCGCAGCGGCCGCCCGGTCTCGGGCGGACACGCTTTCCACATGCGCGCCATCAACCAGATCGCACGCGCCGGGTCGATCGGCAACGCAGTCGAGCAGGGGTTGCTCGACAACGGGATCATGCACGCCTGCGTACGCCACGACGTCCCGTTCGTACTCGCCGGATCGATCCGCGATGACGGACCCTTGCCGGACACCGTCACCGATGTGGTACGCGCACAGGAGCTGATGCGCGAACATGCGCAGAAGGCAACCATGGCAATCATGGTTGCAACCGCACTGCACGCCATCGCATTCGGCAACATGCTCCCGGCCTACGTGCAGGAGAGCGAAACCGAGTTGCGACCGCTCACCACGATCGCTGTCGACTCGTCCGAGTTCGTCGTCAGCAAGCTGAAGGACCGCGGGACGCACCAGGCGTTCGGCGTCATCACCAACGCACAGGATTTCCTGCACGTGCTGCGCTACTTCGTCGAGCAGTTGCAGCCGGGTCGCGGCGAGCCCGCGCCCGGGCCGCCGCCGGCAATGGTGGACGCACCGCCGCGCGAAATCAGCGACCGCGGCAGAGTCGGCGCATGAACAACAGGCAGAACGGTACGGACGTGAAGGATACGGGCAGCAGGACAGGCAGCATCACGCCGCGGCAGAAGTGGATCAACGCAGGCGCCGACGAGGGTGCGCTCCATGCTCTGCTCGACCGCATCGTCGAGCGTGTCCCGCGCGAGCGCATCGACGTACTCTGGATCTTCCCGACGCGCCTCGCGGGCGGCATCGAATCGACCGTGATCGTGATCGCGGGATTCGACGACGACGCCGATCGCCGCACCGTAGCGACCGCGCACTTCCGCGTCACGCGTGACCGCCGCGGACGCGCCAGCGTCGATCTGCAGATGCAGGAACATGGCAGCGCCCCGCTCGGCGCAACCCAGCGCGTCGTGGACGGCGTGCTGCGTCGACTCGGTGATGAAGTGGGCCGCGAGACGCCCCGTCGCACCGAGATCGCGGGTACCGCCGAAGCATGGTGGGAACTGTACGCCGACATCGGCGGCGAAGTCCCGGAAGACGCGCAGGCACAGGCAGCGCCGGAAGACGATGCGGCGACCGAGGACGCAGCGCCCGAGGACGCAGCGCACGGACAGCACTTCGAACCGGATGACGGCGCAACGACGTCGCCCCACGGCGACGTGCTGAGCGATACGGCGGAGCTGCTGCCTGTGGACGACGGTGAAACGACGCCGCCGCACGGCGATGCGTTGAACGATGACGCAGCTGCGCAACCCCTCATGCAGGACGATGGCGCAACGCCGTCGCACGGCGATGGGATCAACGAAGCCGAGGAGCACGGCCCGGACGTACCCGACGGGGACGCACGGATATAGGCGTTCATTCGGTCAGAACGACGACGAGCCGGCACGGGCTGTCACGCGCCGGCTCGTTCTGCGGAATGCTTCATCGCTACAGTCCGAGGCTACGGCCGCGTGCTCGAATAGTCCTCGCGGCCGCTATCGCCAGCAGCGCAAGCCGTTGCCGGGCAGCACGTCGGGAAATCGCCGGTTGCGCGAGCGCCTCCGTACTGCTATCAATAGTCATTGTTGATAACGATTCCCCTTCTCGAGTCCGCGCGCATGAGCTTCACGCACCTCTTCCGCCGATACCTGCGCGACCAGGGCCTGCCGGTGACGCAGCAGCGCGAAGCAATCGCGGAGGTCGTCTTCACGAGTGCGGACCACCTGTCGGTCGAGGACATCGAGTCGCGGCTGCGGGACCAGGGCGAGCGGATCGGCAAGGCGACGATCTACCGTACGCTCGAGATGCTGGTGAAGAGCGGCCTGGTCGCCGAGCACGATTTCGGCGAGGGCTTCAAGCGCTACGAGCACCTGTTCGGGCAGCAGCCGGTGCGCGAGCACCTGATCTGCACGGAATGCGGCAAAGTCCAGGAGTTCGCGAGCCCGGAGCTGCTGCGTCTGCAGGAAACGGAGGCGCGCAAGCGCGGCTTCCAGCCGGCGCGCTACCGTCTGCAGATCTACGGCCTGTGCGCGTCCTGCCAGGCGGCGGGCGTGGAACTGAAGTGGGAGGGCCTGAGCTGTCCTGTCCTCGCCGACTGACTTTTCCTCGGCTTCCTCGAACGGCTTTTTTCTACCACAGAGGACACAAAGGGCACAGAGAACGGATGCTTCACCGCTGAGATCGCTGAGGTTTCGCTGTGGCGTATTCGGTGAACGCTGCTTTCCGGTGATGGCAGCGTTCTTATTTTGTTGGTGGGTTCGCGGTGGGGAAGGATACTCGCGTTACCGCGGGATCAGGGCGAAGCAAGCTCCTGGACGAATCTGAGGCGACTGCGAAGCTGACGTCATCCGGCAAGGCTGCTCGACCACGAAGCAGCCACAAATGAAGCGAACCTGGTGCTGCGACCAGGTCGGCGCCACACGAGATCCCGCTTCGCGAGCACCCTCAGCGACCCTCCGCGACAAACCGCCGCGATCTCAGCGGTAAAGACTCTGTGCCGTTCTCCGTGCCCTCTGTGTCCTCTGTGGTAGAAAAAAGGTTCGGCCTACGCGATCTCGCCTTCCAGGTACGTATACCCGTCCAGCCCGCTGATGTAGTCCGCGATGAACGCGTTCGCTTCGTCACGGGGCAGGTCGCGCGCATTGGCGACCTTGCGGCGGAACGTGGTGACGAGGTCCTGCACATTGAACTGCACGTACTCGAGCACCTCGGTGATCGTGTCGCCGTGGACGAGGTCGCCGATTTCATAACCGTCGTCGGTCAGGCGGATGTGCACGGCGTTGGTGTCGCCGAACAGGTTGTGCAGGTCGCCCAGGATCTCCTGGTATGCGCCGGTCAGGAAGATGCCGAGGATGTAGTCGTCGTCGCCCTGGAACGAGTGCAGCTCGAGTGAGGGCTTGGCTTTCCGCCAGTCCACGAAGTGGTCGATCTTCCCGTCGGAATCGCAGGTCACGTCCTGCAGTGTGCCGCGGCGAGTCGGCTGTTCGTTGAGCCGGTGCACGGGCATGATGGGGAAGAGCTGATCGATGGCCCACGAGTCGGGCAGCGACTGGAAGAGTGAGAAGTTGCAGAAGTAGCGATCGACGAGCATTGCGTCGATCTCGGGGATGATGTCTTCGAACTCCTCGGGGTCGCGGCGCACGACGTCGGCTACGCGGTTCATGATCGCGAGATGGTAGCGCTCGGCGAGTGCGCGCTCGCGCAGTGACATCACGCCCGAGTTGAAGTGCTGCATCATCTGCTCTTTTGCGTACGAGGTATCGTGGTATACCTCGCGCACGGAGCGCTCGTCGAATTCGTTGTAGGTCGCGGACAGTTCGTGCAGCAGCGAGTGGGCATCTTCGTCCACTACCTCGGGCACTTCGTGCTTCTGTGTTTCGATGTCGATGACATTGATCAGGAGCATTGCGTGGTGGGCGGTGAGTGCGCGACCGGACTCGCTGATGATGTTCGGCATCGGCACTTCGTTCTCACGGCACGCCTCGGCCAGCCCGTAGACGATGTCGTTCGCGTATTCCTGGATCGAGTAGTTGACGGACGCGCTGCCCGTGGAGCGTGATCCGTCGTAATCGACGCCGAGGCCGCCGCCGACGTCCACGTAATCGATGCCCACACCCAGCTTGCGCAGCTCGACGTAGTAGCGCGCGACCTCGGTCATGGCCGCCTTGATGTTGCGGATGTCCGGGATCTGCGAGCCGAGATGGAAGTGGACCATCCTGAGGATGTCGGTCTCACCGGCCGCGTCCAGCCGGTCGAGCACGCGCGCCAGCTGTGAGGCGTTCAGTCCGAACTTGCTGCGCTCACCGGCGGACTCGGACCAGCGGCCGGCGCCCGTGGTGGACAGCTTGATGCGGACGCCTGCGGTCGGCTTCACGTTCGTGCGCTGCGCGATCTTGAGCAGTGTATCCACCTCGCTCGGCTTCTCGATCACGATCAGGACCTCGTGGCCGAGCTTCTGACCGATGAGCGCGAGGCGGAGGTACTCCTCGTCCTTGTAGCCGTTGCAGACGATGAGGTGGTCGGTGCGCTCGGACATTGCGAGCACGGCCTGCAGCTCGGGCTTGCTGCCGACTTCGAGGCCGACGCCGTGCCGCTCGCCGAACGCCACGATCTCCTCGAGCACGTGCCGCTGCTGGTTCACCTTGATGGGATAGACGGTGGTGTAGCGGCCCGAGTATTCGAACTCCTCGATCGCCTGGTTGAACTTCTCGGAGAGCGTCTCGATGCGTGTGCGCAGGATATCCGAGAAGCGGAGCAGCAGCGGCAGCCCGACGCCCTGCGCCTGCAGGTCCATGGCGAGCTCGAAGAGGTCGAGCCCGCGCGCGGCGTCCTTGGTGGGGTGCACGGTGACGTGACCGCGCTCGTTGATGTCGAAATAGCCTACGCCCCACCCTTCGATATTGAAGAGCTCGCGCGAATCGTCTGTCGTCCAGCCCATCTCTGCTCCGTGTGTGAGGCGGCCACAGAATGCGGCAGCGCGTTAGTCTGGCGCATTCGGCCGGCGGTCTCAAGTGGCGCCGGTCCGGTTGCCGCGGGGCTGTGCGCGCGTATCTTGCCGCCTCTGCGTACGTGACCGTCGCCTCCTGCGGCACGGACCGAGCCACGAGAATGCCGGAGCACTGGGATGCGTCTACCTGCCGGGCTTGAGAATCTGGAGTGGGAACTGCCTCACACGTTCATGGGACTGGACGAGGAGGGCAGCGATTTCGAGCGGGCGGGCGTCGTGATACTACCCGTGCCGTACGAGGCGACGACCAGCTACGGCGCAGGGACGGCGAACGGGCCGGCCGCGATCGTGGAGGCGAGCCGCTTCATCGAGCTCTACGATCAGGAGCTGGACGGCCTGCCGAGCGACGTCGGCATCGCGACGCTGCCGGCGCTCGCGCTCAGCGGCGCGGGCCCCGAGCGGGCGATTGCCGAGCTGCGCGAGGCGTACGACGCGGTGCTGGCCGCGGCCGGTGAGCGGCTCGTGATCACGCTGGGCGGCGAACACTCGATCTCGAGCGCGCCCATCCTCGCGCACGCGGACCGGCTCGCCGCCGACGGGCGTCGGCTGAGCGTGCTGCAGGTCGATGCGCACACCGACCTGCGTCCCGAATACGAAGGCTCGGCCTGGTCGCACGCGTCGATCATGGCGCGCGTCGCCGAGCAGTGCGGCATCACGGCCGTCGGTATCCGGGCGCTGACACAGGAGGAAGCGCAGTTCGCGCGCGCGCGTGACACGATCAACATCTTCTACGCCGACAACATCCATGAGGGCACGGCGTGGATCGACGACGTGATCGCTTCGCTCGGTGACGACGTCTACATCACGTTCGACGTGGACGGCTTCGATCCGTCGCTCGTACCGGCCACGGGCACCCCTGAGCCGGGCGGCCTGCAGTGGTACCCGGTGATGAAGCTGCTGAGGCGCGTGTTCGCCGAGCGGCGCGTGCACGGCGTGGACGTCGTCGAGCTGGCGCCGATACCGGGCTACCATGCTGCAGATTTCCTCGTTGCGAAGCTGGTCTACAAGATGATCGGCTACTGGGGGGCGGGCCGGCGACGCTGATCGCCACGGGATCCGGGCGGTTACGCACGCGATCCGACCGCTTCGTCCCCCGCGCCGAAGCAATACCAACCTTCCGCCCGTAGGCACCATCTCAGTCGCTGGCGCCAACCGGGAGGATCCGTGACCGACCTGCGTCTTGCTGTGCGCGCACTCGCACGCAGCCCTGGCTATTCCGTGATCGCGCTGCTCACGCTCGTGCTCGGGCTGGGCATGAACACCGCCGCGTTCAGCCTCGTTCGCAGCGTGCTGCTCACGCCGCTGCCCTACCCGGCCGCCAGCGAGCTGGTCGTCGTGCGGGAAGTGAACCGGCAGGCGCGCGAGATGGACGTCGCGTGGAAGAACTTCGTCGACTGGCGCGACCGCTCGCGCGCGTTCAGCCGGCTCGCCGCGTACGGCGACTTCGAATCGACGATCCTCGGGCCGGAGCGCGCCGTCCGCACGCAGGTCGCCGCCGTGACCGAGGACTTCTTTCCACTGCTCGGCATCGCACCCCTGCACGGACGAGCGCTCCAGTCGCAGGATCATCGGCGGAACGCCGCTCCTGCAGTCGTCGTCAGCCACCGGTTCTGGACGCAGAGCCTCGGCTCGCGCACGGACCGCCTGCTCAACGTCGACGGTTACGACGTGCGCGTGGTCGGTGTGCTGCCACCCGGAATGGAGTTCCCGATCGGTACCGACATGTGGTACCCACTGGAGCTGGCGGAGCAGTACGAGAGCCGCACCGCGCACAACTACACGGTGATCGGCCGGCTGCGTGACGGCACCGACGTGGCCACAGCAAAGTCCGAGCTGAGTGTGATCACCCGCTCCTTCCAGGACGAGCTCGGGGCCGGCACCGACATCGGCGACTACTTCCCGGTCGATGCGATCGTCACTCCGCTGCATGACAGCATGGTCGGCGTCATGCGACGTCCGCTCGTCATCCTGTTCGGCACCTCGCTGATCCTGCTGCTCGTCGCGTGCGTCAACCTGGCGAGCACCACGCTCGCGCGCGTGACCGATCGCGGGCGCGAGCTTTCACTGCGCCACGCACTCGGTGCGAGCCGTGGCGAGCTCGTCCGGCTGCAGCTCACCGAGACCGGACTGCTCGTCGGGACGGGAGCGCTGCTCGCATTCGCGCTCGCCGCGCTCGTCCTGCAGCTCGTGCGGTCCACGGCGCCGGGCGGGCTTACGCGTTTCGACGCCGTGAGCATCGACGCTACCGTCGGATCGTTCACTGCTGCGCTCGCGCTTCTGACGGCACTCCTTGCCGGCGTGTGGCCGGCGCTGCTTGCGACGCGCAGAGTCGCCGGCTCGCTGCGCGGTGGAGCACGCACGGGGGCGGGCAGGGAATCGCATCGCGCGTGGCGCGTGCTGATCGGCGCGGAGTTCGCCGCCGCGCTGCTGCTGCTCGTCACTTCGGGGCTGCTGGTGCGCAGCTTCGTACGCGTGCTCGACGTCGATCCCGGATACAGGACGAGCGGCGTGCTCACGGCAACGGTCGATCCGCCCGAGTCGCTCTACCCGACGCCCGACGATCGCCTGCGCTACTACGAGGAGCTGCACGCGCGGCTCGGCGCGATTCCGGGCGTGGCGGACGTCGGCCTGGTCGCCCGCCCGCCGCTCGCGTCCATCTCGAACGGCCTGGTGCAGGTGACCGGCGGGCCCGCCACCGACCTGAGCGGCAATTACCAGATCGCGAGCGACGGCTACTTCAGCACGCTCGGTATCGCGCTCGTGCGCGGGCGCACGTTCGACGAACGGGACCGTGCCGGCAGCACGCCGGTGGTGGTGGTGAGTCGCTCGTTCGCAGAGGAGGCGTGGCCGGGGATCGACCCGATCGGACACCAGGTGTCCAGCGGTGGCATGGAGGACAGCCTGCGCTGGGCGACGGTGGTCGGCGTGGTCGATGACGTGCGCCAGGTCGAGCTGACGCGCGAGGCGCGGCCGACCGTGTACTTCTCCTACCGGCAGCGGCCGTTTCGCACCTGGAGCATGAGTGCGGTGCTGCGCCCGACGGCAGGCACTGCGGCGGGACTCGTGCCCGCGGTACGCGACCTCGCGGCGACCATCGACCCGAACGTGCCGGTGCGCCTGGCCACCATGGAGCAGCGGCTGGCAGACACACTGGTGCAGCGCCGCTTCGTGCTCATGGTGATCGGCGCATTTTCCGCGCTTGCGCTCCTGCTCTCGGCGATCGGCGTCTACGGTGTGGTGGCATACTCGGTCACGCGACGCCGTCGTGAGATCGGCATCCGCCTGGCGCTCGGCTCACCGCGTCGCGCCGTCGTCGGCGCGATGCAGCGCGACACGCTCGTGCCTGCCGCAGTCGGTGCCGCGGCAGGAATCCTTGCAGCGCTCGCGCTCACGCGCGTGATGGAGAGCCTGCTGTTCGAAGTGCGTCCTGCCGATCCGCTGACGTACGCGTCGGCAGCAGCGTTGCTCGGCCTGACGGCATGGGGTGCGAGCCTGGTCCCGGCGCTTCGATCGATGCGCGTCGGGCCGATGGAGACGATGCGCGCGGATTGAACGGCGGGCTGGTGGCGCTCAGTCAGTATTCTGCCGGATCTCCGGCTCGGCACACTAGCTGGTGATCCAGCGCGCGACGCCTGTCACACTGTCCACGCTTTCGTGCATGCGGCGCAGCACCTCGGGCGCACCCGTGCAGCCATAGTCGAGCTGCACGGTGTGTGCGCGACCTTCGAGCGACAGCGTGAGGGTCACGTGCGGTGCGTCCGTGTGGTATGCACCACATCCCTTGTCTCCATAGTGGTAGCGCGGGTCGAGCTGGAAGAAGCCGTCCGCTTCGATGCTGCGCATCAGCGATGCTGCCGAGTCGGCCGGTATCTGCGCCGTGGCAGTACCGATATGATCGACGAAGCGGCGTCCATCGAACGTCACGACACCGTGCGCGTCGACTTCGACCTCGTACACCGGACAGGTTCCGAAACAGGGACCGCGCTCGAGCCTGACATATGCGGCAGCGTCCACGCTCGTGCTACGCGTGTCCTGCTGCCCGGGTCCGCCGTTGTGCGTGGGCGCACAGGCCGTCATCAGCAGGGCAAGGCCTGCACCCTTGAGCACACGCCGCGTTCTCACTGGACGTTCACTCTCCTGCGCACGTGGCTGCGCACGCCGTTCGACAGTTCGACGTCCAGTTCCCGGTCCACGGATTCGACGATGGTGCTGCCGTCGCGTGCGAACGACAGGATCTCTCCGGTGCGCGCATCGCGGACGACTGCGAGCGGGTTCTGCGCGGCGTCCCATTGCAGCCGCACGCGCGCACCGCCAATGCGCGTGGCACGCACATCAGGCGCTGGTCCGGCCGATGGCATTTCCGCTCGTACCTCATCGATGCCCGCGCCGCTCAACCGCATAATGGCCGGTGCGCGTCCGCGCAGAATGCGGAGCGGCACCGCGTACGCGAAGTGCCGCGTGCCCTCGGCATGGTCGATCACGTCACCATCGAATCGCAGGGTGGCAAGGGTAGTGCCGTCCCCGGCGCTCAGCTGCAGCGCGTAACGACCACCCTGCTTCGGCAACACCGGACGCGTCACGGTCTCGAACGCCGGCTCGAGGACGACGCCGTCATCGCTGATGCGACCCCACACGACGAGCGTCGGCTCAGCTGCCGCGGCAAAGGCGGCTTCCCCCTCACGGAAGTTCATTACGGCTTCGTACGTGTAATCGCTCGACCACGTCGGATTGCAGTAGCTCATCAGGTCGTAGCGGCCGTTCGACGAGTGCAACGCGCCGGTGAGCACGTCCCAGCCGGGATGCACGACGGTGCCGCCCGGGTGAGGATAGGTGAGATCGGGATTCGCGGGACCGCCGCAGTCCACGTGGAGGCGACCGAAGTTGTGTCCCCACTCGTGCGCGAGCGTCTCCGCGCGGTGATTCATCCAGTCCACACCGACCGCTGCGGGCAGGCCGATGTACCCGTAGCCGGTCCCGCCGCGCGTGTAGGACGGCTTGATCACGCCGTAATAGTAGCGCGTACTCGCGTCGGTCATTCGCAGCACGCGAACCTCGTTCAGCAGCCGATTCCATGTACTGTCGTAGGTCGAGGCGAGCGAGCCGGTGAACGTGTAGGGGCTGCGGATGTCGATGTCCGTGTCCGCAAACGGATAGACGGTGTACGCGCGATCCACCCATTTCGACAGATTGGCCTCGTTCACGTCGCCGACCAGCCCGTTCGCGCTCTGCACGACGGGTACGAGTCGCGCCATGAACGGGGCCGCCGTGCGCACCTCGGGCGTATCCGGTGTGCCGTCGTGTGGATAGACGTTGTCACTCTCGTTCGACTCCAGCACGGTGTCGTCGGGGTCGACGTCCACGATGAACGACATGCCGGGCTGGATCAGCTCGCCAGGCAGGAGCGCGTTCCAGCTCGTGCCGTAGACTTCTTCATCCGCCGCGACCGGCACGGTGCCCGGAGCCGTGAGCGTCTGTGTGGCGACGAGTGCGCCATCCTGGTAGATGCGTGCGCGCACGGGTGGCCGCGCGTCCGTGAGTGCACTGGCGCGGGCGAATACGCGCAAGAGGCCGTCGCGGCCGGCAACGAGCGGGACCGAGCCGTCGGATCGCTGCACGGACTGCGTGATGTACGCACGCGGGATGTCGAAGTTGACGCCGTCCGTGTTGACTGCGTACGTCACGCTCACGTTGGTCTGCTGACCAGCCACGACCTCGACCTGCTGCACGTCCGGTGTGGCCAGGTAGACGGCATTTTCGAACACGACATGCTGCGCTGTGATCGTGTACGTGCCGGGATCCAGGCCGCTCAACACTTGCGACTCGCCGAGTGCATAGCGGAATGAGCGGGGTCCGTCGATGAGCACGTCGGCCTTGCTCGCCACGATGCCGTCGATGTCGACCTGCATGGTGCCGCCGATGACCCATTCCGCTGTCAGCGTGACGTTCGAATAGGCCGACCATGCGTCGAGCATCACGTACCAGTCTGTTGCGACCGGGTCACGGATCAGGCATTGCTCGTTCGACAGCGGCGTCGTGGACCGGCATTCGTGCGCTGTCGGGCTCGCAAGGCCATCCGGACGCAGAAACAGGTCTACGTCGCCGTTCGGGCCCTCGGTCGTCACGTCGAGCAGCGTCGTGCCCGCGGGCACGGGGATCCGGTAGAGTCGCGGCGCGCTGTTCGCTTCGGAGATGCCGGCCACAGGCACGCCGTTCGACAGGACGGGGATGTCGTTACGGTCAAAGGCCCACGTCCGGAAGACATAGCCGATCGCCGTGCCGGGCACGAAGGCGCTGACGCTCTGTTCACCCGGTGGCCCGGGCGTCCAGCGTACCGTGGCAAGCCCATTGCCATCCGTCGTGCGCAGCGTGTCCGACACGGTACCGGCCGAGGGAGTGAAGCGGACCGGCTGCTCAGGCACTGGATTGCCGTAGGCGTCCCGCACCACGACGACGAGTGGCGACTGCAGATCGATGCCGGGCTCGGCGACCATGTTGATGGTGGCCATCGGATGGACGAAGGCCGCTGCGGCGGGTCGGACGCGAAGCGATATTGCGACGTTTGCACCGCCGCCCGCGCTCGCACCCAGGTACTGCATGCCACTCTGCGTGCCGGCTGTCCAGCGCACCGACGCTCTGCCGTCGCGGTCTGTCGCGACCATCGACCGGTCGATCGTACCATCGCCCTGGAGGGTCCACGTCACGTCCACGTTCGGGACCGGGCGGTTGCGGGCGTCGTAGACCGTGACCGTGATCGGCTCGGCGAAAAGTGCGGCCACGACGCCGACCTGTTCGCCGCCGCCCGTGACCTCGATCGATTGCGGCGCACCAGGCCCGGAGGGGTCACTGCATGCACTGACGCAGAGCGCGACGGCCGAGAGGAAGCGTAGCGAGTGTCGCATGCGGGTCGATTCAGGTGGTCCGGCGAGACGAGCGCAATATAACCCGCCGCCGCCTGAAGCGCCCCCTGTCTTACTCGCCGGCGCTCACGCGCTGGTCCCGCTCGACGAAGTCGAGCAGGTCCAGTTCCGGCTCCTCGGCGTAGCGTCGGAAGAGCAGGTGCAGGTCGAGCGGATCGTCGATCGGGAAGCTGGCGGGGATCAGTCCGCGGCGACTCATCATGAACGGCCAGAACTGCCGGCCGCCGATTGCGCCGTGCGCGCCGACCTGGTCGTCGAAACAGATGCAGCGGTCCTGCTCGGGGTCGTACGCACCGACGAGCACCAGGTCGCCAGAATTGGTGTACTGCACGAGCTTCGCGAGTGCGCGCCGTTCCACGACGGTCGGCGCATAGTCGGCGAGCGGGTCCTCGCCCGAGAGGACCTCGAGTTCGCCGCTGGGCGTGACCAGCGCGCGGCCGCGCATCGACTCGACGTGCGCACCATCCAGCATCCGCGTCGCGACCAGTCCGATGCCGCCATGCGCGACGAGAAAGTAGTAGAGCGCGCGACGGTCCGGGTCACCGCGGATCTCGTCGAAGGAAAGCGGACGGTCGGGCTCCGTCCAGTACACGTGCGCGAGCGATGACGAGTACGTGACGACCATCCGGTCCCCGGTGTGCACCACCTCGGCGACCAGCGGAAACACGCTGTACTGCCTGCGCAGCCACCGGCCGAGCCGCATGCCCCCGCGTCGCACGGGCATGCTCGATGTCTGTGAGACCTCCTCCAGTTCCTGTACCAGGAAGTCCATCACCTCTCGGCTTTCCGGCGCATAGTCGCCGGTGCCAGCCATCACGAGCACGCCGTGCTCGACGGCGCTCGAGATCGTGTCGCCGAGGGTTTCCCCATACTCGACACGGTAGGGAACCGACGGCGTCTGGCCATGGTCGCTCAGGATGTACAGGTCGTACGGTCGGCCCGGTACCCGGCGCAGCATCTTCAGGATCTCGCCGATGCGACGGTCGAGTGCACGCAGGCATGCGTAGGCCGGTCGCGACTGCGGTCCGAAATGGTGTGCGAACTCGTCGTATACGTTGTAGGTCGTATAGATCGCAGGCACACCATTGTAGATGTCCAGCACCACGGCCATCGTCTGCAGCTCGCGCAGCACGACGTTGCTGCCGATGTGCAGGAACGGCAGGTACCACCAGTAGTAGGTCGCCTCACCCCGCGCCTGGCTGACGAGACGGTTCCACTCCTCACGCAGATACTCCCAGGCCGAGGCGAGGACCATGCGCGTGGTGCGGATCGGGTGCGTGAGCGTGAGCAGGAACAGGCGGCCGCCGCCGATGTTTTCGAGAAAGCGACGCGGCGTCTTGGCCGACAGCGTGAAATACGAACGGTCGGCGCCGCCGTCGTAGATGTTCACATAGCTCGTGCCGCCGCTCAGGATGCCGTCCTGCGGCAGGCGATCGCGCACGTGCTGCACATCGTCCGGCCTGGACCCGATGATGACGCGGCGGTCGCGCTTTTCGTACCAGCGGAAGGCCGGGATGTCGTCCTTCGTCCCGTAGAAGATCGCACCCTGGGCGGCGGGCGTGGCGCTGGGCAGTCCGGCCGGATAGCGGCGCACCTCCCAGCCGTCGCGTTCGATCAGCCGCTTCAGGCGCGGGCAGTACCCTTGCTCGAGAGCGCGCTGGAAGTCATCGTGCGCGAGCGCATCGATCTGCACGACGATGAATCCACGCTGTTCGCGCAGCGCGCTGTCCGCGTCCTTGCCCGCACGCCGCTCCGCGGCGAACGGAAAATACTTGACGCGGTAGTAAAGACGATACAGAGCGCGGCGCAGCCGCCTCAATTGATCTGGAGCGGACATGGAATCGGTGTCGTTCGCCGTCGCGTTCTTCGCGGGCGTACTCTCATTTCTCTCGCCTTGCGTGCTGCCGCTGGTACCGGCTTACCTCGGCTTCATTACCGGCATGTCCCTGGATGATTTGCAGGGGGACGTCAAGCGGAGCGCAGTCCTCGTGCCAGCCGTGTTCTTCGTGGCGGGATTCGCAACGATCTTCCTGCTGCTCGGTGCATCGGCGACGTTCCTCGGGCAGGTGCTTCTGCGCTACCAGGACTGGATCGCCCGCATCGGCGGCATCCTCATCATCATCTTCGGGTTGCACCTGCTCGGCGTGTTCCGGCTCACGCCCCTGATGCGCGAGCGTCGCTTCCAGATGAAGGACCGGCCGGCCGGCCGGCTGGGAGCATACGCTACGGGTCTCGTCTTCGGTGCCGGCTGGACGCCGTGTATCGGGCCCGTGCTGGGCGCGCTGCTGACCTATGCCGCCGCGCGCGAGACGCTCGGCTCGGGCATGTTCCTCCTCGGCGGCTACGCGGCCGGCCTCGCCGTACCGTTCCTCCTGGCCGCGCTCGCCACCGGAATGTTCCTCGAGGCGAGCAGGAAGATGCGCGGCTGGATTCCCACGCTCGAGAAGGTCTCTGGTGCCGTACTCGTATTCGTCGGGCTGCTGCTGGTGAGCGGCACGTTCACATGGCTCTCGACGTACTTCGTGCGGCTGACGCCGGAGTTCCTGCTGGAACGGATCTAGTCCCGGATCCAGACGACCGCCCGATTCCTGACCACGGGCCGCGGCGGCAACGCTTCCGGTACCGCAGGCATTCCCGCCGCCCCCGGCGCTCAGGCAGGCGAATCGCTGTTGCTGAAGAGGTCGGGCAGCAGGCGAAGCAGTTCGCGCGGCTCGACCGGCTTGGTGAGGTACAGTGTGCAGCCGGCTTCCATGCAGGCGTGCTGCTCTGCGGGGCCGACGCGGCCGGTCAGTGCAACGATCGGGATGTCGGCCGTTGCGGGCCGGCCGGTCAGGTCGCGCGCGACGTCCAGCCCGGGACGGTCTGGCAGACCCAGATCGAGGAGGACGAGGTTCGGATGTTCTGCCGCAACGCTTTCCAGCGCTTCGGCTGCCGACCCTGCTTCCCGGACCAGGTAGCCGGCGTCCTCGAGGAGGAGCCGGAAGGCCTGACGGAGCAGGGGATCATCTTCGACCAGGAGGATCGATCTGGGGGAGTGAGTCATTCAGGAAGAAGCTAGATATCCCCCTCTGCAGCGGCAAGCGGTGTGTCGTCCAGCTCCTCGGCGAGCAACTGGCGGTGCAGCAGCTGCGCATACAACCCGTCGCGCGCGATGAGCTCGCCGTGGGTACCCTCCTCCACGATCCGCCCCTCGTCCAGCACGAAGATCCGGTCCGCGTGCATGACTGCGCTGACGCGATGACTGATGATGAGCGCTGTCCGAGCGCGCACCACGTCGCGCAGCGCCTCCAGGATCTGTGTTTCGGTATGCGTATCCACGGCCGAAAGCGCATCATCGAGTACGAGCACGGCCGGGTCGCGCGCGAGGGCGCGCGCCAGCGTCGCTCGCTGCCGCTGCCCGCCGGAAAGGTTGACGCCGCGCTCGCCGAGCCGCGTCTCGAACCCGTGCGGGAACGACTCGATCGTCTCGGTCAGCCGGGCGATGCGCGCGGCCTCCTCGATCCGCCGATCCATGCGCTCGGCATCGACGTCCGCGAGCAGTGCCGTAGGCGGCGCACGGTCGGCGCCCTCATCGCGCGGCAGCCCGAGCGCGATGTTCTGCGCGATCGTCTCCGAGAACACGAACGTATCCTGCGGCACGACGCCGATCGCGTTGCGCAGCTGGGCAAGCGACAACTCCGGCAACGGCACGCCGTCCAGAAGCACGGCGCCGCGCGTCGGATCGTAACGGCGCGTCAGCAACGCAACGATCGTGGACTTGCCCGAGCCGGTCGGCCCCACGATCGCTGCTGTCTGACCGGGCTCGATGCGCAGGCTCACGTCTTCGAGTACGAGCCGCTCCGACGTCGGGTAATGGAAGCTCACACCGCGGAACTCGATGCCGCCGCGCACCTGCTGCAGTGACGCCGGCTCCGCAGGCTCCTCGATGGCCGACCGGCGCGAGAGGATCGTTTCGATGCGGGCGAGTGCCGCGGCGCCGCGCTGGAACAGGTTCGTGACCCAGCCGATCGCGATCATCGGCCAGATCAGCATGGCCAGGTAGATGCCGAACGCGATGAAGTCGCCTGCCGACATCGTTCCGCGCATGACGAGTGTGCCGCCGTACCAGAACACGATCAGCATGCCGATGCCGGTGAGTGCCGACAGCATCGGATGAAAGAGTGCAGAGATCCTCGCGAGGACCATGTTCTTCTCGAGATAGGCGGTGTTGAGAGCGTCGAACTCTCGCTCCTGCGCCTGCTCCTGTCCGTACGCGCGCACGATGCGGACGCCGCTCAGGTTCTCCTGCACCATCGTCTGCACAACGCCGAAATGGTCCTGTACCGCCTCCCACCCCGCGTGCAGCCGGCGCCCGAAGTAGAGCATGACGGGCCCGAGGAAGACCAACGGCAGCAGTGCGACGAGCGTGAGACGGACGTCGTAGCGCAGCATGCAGCCGAGCGCGAACTTGGTCGCGACGAGCGTGTTCACTGCGTACATGATGCCCGGCCCGATCGCCATGCGCACCGCGTTCGTGTCGTTCGTCGCGCGGCTCATCAGGTCGCCCGTGCGCACGGAATCGTAGAACGAGGCGTCCAGGCGCAGCATGTGGTCGAACAGGTCGTCGCGCAGGTCCGTCTCGATGCGCCGGCTGATGCCGTTGAGCAGCTGGCGCATGCCGAAGCGCGCCGTCCCACCCACTGCCGCGATGCCGATGATGCCGAGCGCGTACAGCGCGACACGGCCCATCGTGACACCCGGCTCCGTGAGCACGTCGATGCTGCGACCGACCACCCACGGGACCAGTGCGGCGATGCCCGCAGCGGCGATGATCAGTACGATGCCCGCGACGATGCCGGCCATGTACGGCCGTGCGTAGGGCAGCATCGCGCGGAAGGTGCGCACCGATCCGACAGGACGGGTGTCCTTCATTCAGGTCGTCGCGGTCTCACGGAGTGCACACATCTGCAGTTGCGTCGCAGGACAGAATCTCGAATAAAGCGCGCTGTTATGCGGAATTTCGGGCTCCAGTGCGGGTGCACCGTGCGCGCAGGGCATGGCATATCGGTTGCACCTTCCAGGGCATCGAGACTACGAACACAGACGGTACGGAACGGAGCGATCGCAATCAAGCGCTCCGGTCACTTCATACAGGAGAACACTCATGCCGCGTACGAAGCGCTGGGCCACGCTGGCCCTGATGATTCCGCTCGCGATGCTACCGGCTGCCTGCGGCGACAGCGGCGACCAGCGCGCGGCGCTCGAGCAGGACGAACTCGAGCGTGAGCTCGACCTTGCCCTGCAGGGCGATTCGATTGACGGCACGTTCCAGGACACCGCACAGGCACTCGACACGGTGCCCGAGGCGGCCGCGCCCGCACCGGCTGCGCCGCGCCCGGAGGCGCCGCGTGCATCAACGCCGCGTCCGGCGCCGTCGAACAACACGCCGGCACCCGCGCCGCGCCCTGCGCCGCGCCCGACGACTGCCACCGTGCAGGCGGGGACGACGTTCGCGCTGCGCCTGAACGAGGAGCTGTCCACGGAGACCAACCAGCCGGGTGACGGCTTCACGGCGACCCTGGCGGACCCGATCCTCGACGCGAACGGCGACGTTGCGATCCCTGCCGGTGCAACCGTGCGCGGTCGCGTGACGAAGTCCGCGAAGTCGGGCCGGGTGGGCGAGACCGCTGTGATTACGGTGGCGTTCGAAGCGGTCAGCTTCAACGGCCGCAGCTATCCGCTCAATGCGACGGTGATCGAGGCGAACCCCGAGCGCCGCAACCGCACGCCGGCTGGCGAGCAGGTCGCGAAGGCCGCGGGTGGTGCAGCCGCCGGAGCCGTGCTGGGCCGCGTGCTCGGCAAGAACACGAGCTCGACGATCAAGGGCGCGGTGATCGGTGCCGCCGCAGGTACCGCAATCGCGATGGGCACCGCGGATGTGGATGCAGTGCTGCCCGCGGGCTCGCGCATGGTGATCCGCCTGGATGCGCCGGTCGAAGTGCGGCGTACCTGATGGGCCAGGCGAGGTGAAGCGTACGAAGAAAGGGTGCTGTCCGGATGGGCAGCACCCTTTGTCATTCTGTTCGGCCTCGAGTGATGCCTGCGGAAACCGCAGCCGGTCGACTCAGTAACCGGCCGCCTTACCGCCGGTACGCGGATCGAATGCGCCGCGCCAGCGACCATCCAGGTGCAGCAGTGCGGGCGAGGTGCCGATGCTGCCGATCTCTTCGAGTTCGTGACCGAAACTCCGCAGCGCGTCGAGTGTCGGCTGCGTGATCCCGTCGCGCTCGTAGCGCAGCACGTCCGGCAGGTGCTGGTGATGGATCCGTGGGGCGGCCACCGCGGTGGTCACGTCCATGTCATGGTCGATCATGTTCGAGATGACCTGCCACGTAGCGGTGATGATGCGTGGGCCGCCGCGGGCGCCGGCCATAATCATCGGGCGATTGGTTTCGGGCGCGAGCACGATCGTCGGCGTCATTGCCGAAAGCATGCGCTTTTCGGGCACGATCGAATTCGCCTCGCCCTGCACGAGTCCGAACATGTTCGGTGCGCCGGGCTTGGACGTGAAGTCGTCCATCTCGTCGTTCAGCACGAATCCCGCACCCGAGACGGTCACACCGGAGCCATACAGATCGTTGATCGTGGTCGTGAGCGCGACAGCGTTGCCGTCGTCGTCTACGACGGAGAAATGCGTGGTATGCTCGGGCTCGTCGAACTCCAGCGATCCGGGATGCACATCGGCGGACGGCGTCGCACGCCTCTCCGTGATCTGTGCGCGCAGCTGTGCGGCGTACTGTTCCGAGAGGAACTGCGGGCGCGGTACCTCCACGAAGTCGGGATCACCCAGGTAGTGGTTGCGGTCCGCGAACGCGCGGCGCATGGCCTCGGCCGTGTAGTGCAGTGCGTCGGGCGAATGCCAGCCGAGCGCGCGCAGGTCGTAGCCCTCCAGGATGTTCGCGATCAGGGCGAGCGTGAGGCCGCCCGAGCTGGGCGGCGGCATCGAGATGACGGTGTGGTCGCGATAGAGGAAGACGACCGGATCACGCCACTTCGCCTCGTAGCGGCGCAGATCCTCGTGCGTGATGATGCCGCCGCCGCGCCGCATCTCGGCAACGATCAGATCGGCGGTCTCGCCCTGGTAGAAGCCCGCGGGTCCGTCCGCTGCGACGCGGCGCAGCGTGGCCGCAAGCTCCGGATTGCGCCAGCGTGCGCCTTCGGCGATCGGTGAGCCGCCCGGCAGGAACAGTGTGCGTGAGCCTTCGAAGCGGCCGAGCCGCTCGGCGGCGTCCGCGATCGATTCCGCGAGTTCGGCATCGACGATGAATCCTTCCTCGGCGAGTCGGATCGCCGGGGCGAGCACCGCCTGCCAAGACATGCTGCCGAACCGCTCGTGTGCGGCGTACAGCCCTGCAACCGCCCCCGGCACGCCGGACGCCAGGTAGCCGACCACGGAGCGGTCGGTGGTGTTGCCGTGCTCGTCCAGGAACATGTCGCGCGTCGCGGCGAGCGGTGCCTTCTCGCGGAAGTCGAGCGCAGCGGTCGTGCCGTCGGCCATGCGAGTGACCATGAAGCCGCCGCCGCCGAGATTCCCCGCCTCGGGGTAGACGACGGCGAGAGCGAACGCGGTGGCGACAGCGGCGTCGATCGCGTTGCCGCCGTCGCGCAGGATGCGCACACCCGCGTC
>CAYLME010000003.1:46526-52947 GCA_964384585.1 uncultured Gemmatimonadaceae bacterium
CCAGCGGTTCTTCACAGCGGCCTCCAGAGGTGATCTCATCCGCGTCGCAGCCGCTCAACGGCGCATGCGGCGAGCACCGCGGCACCGAGCGGCAGGACGCGCTCGTCGATGTCGAAGTCGGGACTGTGGTGCTCGCGCGGCCGATCGAGCGCGGCGCCGAGCCAGAAGAACGAGCCGGGCGCATGCTCGAGCAGGACTGCGAAGTCTTCGGATGGCATGGATGGTTCCTGCTCGGCCACCGCATCCGGGCCGAGTGTGGCCGCAATTGCTTCCCGCGCAAGCGCAGTCATTGCCTCGTCGTTCACGACCGGCGGGTAGCCGTCGAGGAACTCGACGCTGGCCCGCCCGCCGAGCGCGTTCACGACGTCGAACGCGCGCGTGACCTCGCGTTTCAGGAGATCACGCACATCCCTGTCGAAGTAGCGTATCGTGCCGCTCATCTCGACGCGTGCGGCCAGGATGTTCTCTGCGTCGCCGCCATGGATGCTGCCGATGTGCACGACCGCTGCTGCGCCCGGTGGAATCCGCCGCGCAACCGCGTTCTGCACGGCAAGGATCGCGTGCGCCGCCAGGACGATCGCATCGGTGCCTTCGTGCGGGCGGCCGGCATGCGCGCTCTGCCCCTCCACGCGCGCGCGGATCGCAACTGAGCCGGCCATGTACGGGCCAGCGCGCATCAGGCAGCGGCCGGCCGGAAGGTGCGCGCCCACGTGCAGCCCGAACACGGCATCGACGCCCTCCATCGCGCCGTCCTGCACCATCCGCATCGCGCCGCTCAGGTTCTCGTCGTCGGACGCCTCCTCGGACGGCTGGAACAGGAGGCGTACCGTACCCGGCGGCAGCTCGCCCCGCTCGCGTGCAGCCGCCAGGATCGTTGCGGCGCCGACAAGCATGGCGACATGTGCGTCGTGTCCGCACGCATGCATGACGCCGTCCACGCTCGAGCGGTATTCGACGTCGTTCTGCTCCTGTATCGGCAGCGCGTCCATGTCGGCGCGCAGCGCCACGGTGGGTCCGTTCCCATTGCCCAGGTCGGCGACCACGCCCGTGCGGCCGACCCCGGTGCGGACGCGGAATCCCAGGTCCTCGACGAGGCGCGCAGCGGTCGCGGCGGTCCGCGTTTCGCGGAAGCCAAGTTCGGGGTGGCGGTGGAGGTCGCGCCGCAGCTCCGTCAGCTTCGGCTGGAGCCTGGTGGCGTGCTCGAGCAGGGTGGTCATGACGGCCCGTCCACGGTAAGATGGTCGCGCAATCTGATCGCGATCCGTAGAGGGGGCAAGGTCCTACGTGGCAGACAGGAAACCGCTCGACCCGCGGTTGACGGAGCAGCGCAACCCGCGCAGCATGCGCATCGATCAGCTTTCGACGATCGAGATCGTCGACCTGATCAATGCGGAAGATCGCATGGTCGCCGAGGCGGTCGGCGAGGAGCGCGCCGCGATAGCGCGCACCGTGGATATCGTGGTCGACTGCTTCAGTAACGGCGGTCGGCTTTTCTATGTGGGTGCAGGTACGTCCGGCCGACTGGGCGTGCTCGACGCATCGGAAATGCCGCCGACGTACGGCACCGATCCGGAGATGGTGCAGGGCATCATCGCGGGCGGTTACGCCGCGCTCGTGCGTGCGCAGGAAGGGGCCGAGGATAATCCGGCGGATGGCGCTGCCGTCATGGATGAGCATGGTGTGCGCGCGGGCGACTTCGTACTCGGCATCGCCACGTCCGGCACGACGCCGTACGTGCATGGCGCACTGGGTCGGGCACGCGAGCTGGGAGCCCGCACGGGTTTCCTGCTGTGCACGTACCCGTCGCAGGAGCTGATCGCGACGCACGACGTCGTGATCGCGCCGCTCGTCGGCCCCGAGGTGATCACCGGCTCGACACGCATGAAGGCGGGCACCGCGACGAAGATGGTGCTGAACACGATCACGACGTCTGCAATGGTTCGGCTCGGCAAGGTGTACGGCAACCTGATGGTCGACCTGCAGGTGACGTGCGAGAAGCTGCGCGACCGCGGGCAGCGCATCCTCGTCGAGACGCTCGGTGTGGAGCGCGACCGTGCGGCGGAGCTGCTCGAAGGAGCGGGCGGTCACGTGAAGACCGCGATCGTGATGGGCCGTCTCGATGTCGATCGCGACGAGGCGCGCAGGCGGTTGCAGGACGCGGGCGGTGTGATCGCGAGCGTGGTGGGAGACCTCGGTGCCTGACGGCCTGCGCGCGATCGGGCTCATGTCCGGCACGTCGCTCGACGGTGTCGATGCGGCGCTCGTGCGATTCACCGGGCCGCCGGATGCGCTGCACTGGGAGATCGAAGCGTTCGTCAGCATGCCACTGACCGCGCAGCAGCGCACGCAGATCCACGAAGCCATCGTGCACGGTGGCGCGCCTGGCATCTGCATGCTGCACGCGCAGCTGGGCGAGTGGCTGGCGGAGGCGGCCCTCGAAGTGTGTCGCGCGGCCGGTGTCGCGCCCGACGCCGTGCACGTGATCGGCTCACACGGCCAGACCGTGTGGCACGAACCGCCGGTGCCCGGGCGTCGTGGTGCAACACTGCAGCTGGGTGATCCGGCAACGATCGCGGAGCGGACCGGCATCCCGGTCGTGAGCGACTTCCGGGCGCGCGACATGGCTGCGGGCGGGCAGGGCGCACCACTCGTGCCGTGGATGGATCGCCAGCTCTTCTCCGTACCCGGCCGCGCTCGTGTGCTGCAGAACATTGGCGGCATGGCGAATCTGACGCGTGTCCCGCCACAGGGAAGCGACGAGCAGCTGATCGCGTTCGACACCGGCCCGGGCAACGCATTGATCGATGCTGCGGCCGAACTCGCGACGAACGGCGGTCAGTCGTTCGATCGGGATGCAGAGCTTGCGAACAGCGGCAGTGTGGACGACGCCTTGCTGGGTGAGCTGCTCGCGCATCCGTTCTTCGCGGCCGAGCCGCCCAAGTCCACGGGACGGGAGGTGTTCGGCCGCCCGTTCGTCGAGGATATCGTTGGCCGCCGTCCGCCGCAGTCGCACGCCGACTGGTGCGACCTGGTCGCGACGTTGACCGTATTCACCGCACGCACGATCTCGGATGCCATCGATCGCTGGGTCGAGCCGCTCGGCTACGACGAGGTCGTGGTCACCGGCGGTGGCGCTCGCAATCCGCTGCTCATGCGACTGCTGCGCGAGTCGCTGGCTCCAGTCCCGGTCCACGATGGCTCCGTGCTCGGCGTCGATCCGGACGCCAAGGAAGCGCTCGCGTTCGCTGCACTCGCATGGGCGCACCTGAACCGGCTGCCTGGCAATGTTCCGGAGGCGACGGGCGCCGTCGGCGAGCGCGTGCTCGGCAGTCTCACGCCCGGTCGCGCGCGTTCGTCACGTTGAGCGCCATGGCCGAGCGTTCCGCCCTGTTGTTGCACGCAATGCGAAGCGGCGGGCCGACGGACCTGCTCGCGCCCGCAACACACGTATGAGCCGACGTCAGCAGCGACGCAGCGCCCAGGCGTCCCGCGCTGCACATGACACTGGCCCGGCGCGGAACGATCGCGACCGCGCGCGCGCCGCGGACCGGTTTCGCGGACTGGCACACGAGCACGCGATACCGGTGCTGATCGCGCTCGTCGCAGTACACGCGATCCTTTCACTGCTCGCACTCGATCCCACACCGCATACCGGTGGCGACAACGCCGGCTACATCACGCTCGCACGCTCGCTCCTCGAGCGCGGCGCGTACCTCGAGTTGTGGGATCCGGCCGAGCCGATCCACACGAAGTACCCGCCCGTCTTCCCGCTCATGCTGGCGGGCGCGATGGCGATCGGGATCCAGCCGTGGATCGGACTCAAACTGATCGTCGTCGCGTTCAGCGTGGTCGGCGTCGCATTCACTTTCCTCTGGATTCGTGCGCGTGGTCGGCCACTGCTGGCCGCAGGTGTCGGCAGCATCGTCGCACTGTCACCAGGCATCCTGCTGCAGAATCACTGGGTGCTCTCGGACGTGCCGTTCTGGGGACTCACGATGCTCGCGCTCTGGGCACTGGAGACCACACCGCGCAAGCGCCTGGGCGGACGCACGCTGCTCGCCGTCACGGCCATCACACTGGCGTACTTCACGCGCTCCGCCGGGCTGCCGTTGCTGCTTGCCGGAGCGCTCTGGCTCGCATGGCGTCGACGCTGGAAACCCCTCGCTCTGCTAGCTGCCATTGCGGTGCCCCTCGCAGCATGGTGGATGCTGCGTGCGCGCACGGCCGGCGGGATCGACTACACAGGGGAACTGTGGATGCGCGACCCGTACGACCCGTCCGCCGGCACGATCGGGCTGCTCGATCTGGTACCGCGCATCGGAGCCAACCTCGTCGCATACGTGACGACGCACCTGCCGTTCCTGCTGACCGGTAATGCGAGCGCGCCGGGCCTGGTGCTCAGTGTCGCAGTTACGCTCCTTGCCCTGGCCGGCTGGGCGTGGCACGTCGCTTCATGGCGGCGACTGCGACCCGCCGAGCTCGCACTGCCACTCTACCTGGGCCTGATCCTCATCTGGCCCGCCGTCTGGGCAGGCGACCGCTTCATGCTTCCCGTGTACGGTGTCATCCTGTTCTTTGCGGGCGATGCGCTCGTCAAGCTCGTGAAGCGCCTGCGTGCACCAGTCGCGTTCAGCGCCGGTGCTGCCGCTGTCGTCGTGATCCTGCTGCTGCAGATACCGGCTGCGGCCGTTGCGGTGCGCATCGGGCGGCAGTGCCAGGATGCGTACGTCGCGGGTTCGCGCTATCCCTGCCTGCCGCAGCCGTGGCACAACTACTACATGCAGTCGGAGCGGCTGCCGACGCTGCTGCCGGATGACGCAGTCGTGCTGAGCCGGAAGCCGCGCCTCACGCACGCGTTGAGCGGGGGGCACACGTACAGCATGACGTACCCGTTCACGCCGGACCCGCAGCAGTTTCTCGCGTTCGCCGACTCGATCGGCGCTCGCTACCTCATCTTCGATGAACTGGGCGGACTCGCGCAGAACTACCTCGTGCCCGTCCTGACACGGCGGCCCGACGCGTTCTGCATCCTCGACGCCGCAGGGCCGACCGGCACTGCACTGTTCGGCATTCGTGAGAACGCGCTCGCGGGCACGGAGCGGGACGCGGGCAGCGGACCGATCAACTTCGAGGTCTGCGACTCGACGTACCGCCGCGCACCCGAGTAAATCATGGAACGACGCACCATCGGACCGCTCTGCGTTTCCGCCGTCGGTCTCGGCTGCAACAACTTCGGGCGGCGCATCGACGCCGCGCAGACGGAGCGCGTGGTGCATGCCGCACTCGACGCGGGCATCGACTTCTTCGACACCGCGGATCGCTATGCGGCAGGCACGAGTGAGGAGTATCTCGGCAGGGCGCTGCGCGGACGGCGCGGCGCGGCCGTGATCGCGACCAAGTTCGGCAAGGCCGTGGGTGACGTCCCGGCATCCGCGACTGCGTCCTACATCCGCACCGCAGTCGAGGCCAGTCTCCGCCGACTCGGTGTCGAGCGCATCGACCTCTACCAGATCCATGAGCCGCACCCCGAGGTGCCGATCGCGGAGACGCTCGGTGCACTCGATGAGCTGGTACAGGCGGGGAAGGTGCAAGCGATCGGATGCTCGAATTTCTCCGCTGCGCAGATCGACGAGGCGGCACACACGGCAGCGCAATCGGGCGGTGCACGCTTCGCGAGCGTGCAGAACGAGTACAGCCTGCTCGTGCGTGATCCCGAACGTGACGGCGTACTCGATGCATGCCGACGTCACGACCTGGCACTGCTGCCGTTCTTCCCGCTCGCGAGCGGGCTGCTGACCGGTAAGTACCGACAGGGTCGCCCACTGCCCGGCAACACGCGCATCAGCAGCGGCTGGCTCGACTCACATCATACGGATGCCAACCTCAGCGCAGTCGAGCGGCTGATCGAGTTCGCTGAAGCGCGCGGTCACACGATCCTCGAGCTCGCATTCTCATGGTTGCTGTCACGCCGCGAGGTCGGCAGCGTGATCGCCGGTGCGACACGGCCGGAACAGGTGCGTGCAAATGCGGCTGCCGGCGCCTGGCAGCTGAGTGCCGCGGATCTGGCGGAAGTGGATCGAGCGCTTGGACTCTAGGGAAGGGGGCACGCGGGGCATACGCCTTGCGCAAGCCTGCGCGCGACCACGCGCGCCTGTGCACCGGGACCCGGAAGGGAAGGGCGGATGATCGGGATCGACTGGACCATCGTCATCGGCTACATGATCGCCACGCTCATGCTGGGCATCTGGCTGAGCCGGCGCGCGTCAGGATCCCTCGCCGACTTCTTCGTCGGTGGTCGTGGCATCAGCTGGTGGCTCGCCGGCACATCCATGGCCGCGACCACCTTCTCGATCGATACACCGCTCTACGTGGCGGGCGTGGTCGGTACGCGCGGTATCGCAGGAAACTGGGAGTGGTGGGC
>CAYLME010000003.1:52957-60325 GCA_964384585.1 uncultured Gemmatimonadaceae bacterium
CGTACGGCATGGCCCACGTCATCATGATCTACATGTTCGCGCGCCTCTGGCGTCGCGCCGAGATCATCACCGACAACGAGCTGACGGAGCTGCGTTATGGTGGTCGCCCGGCTATCACGCTGCGCGCGGTCAAGGGGTTCCTGTTCGCAGTCGTGATCGGCTCGATCGGCGCCGGCTATGCGATGCTCGCCATGGTCAAGGTCGTCGACGCGCTGCAGATCTTCCCGTCACTCGGCCTCGACCTCGGCGACGATGCAAAGCTGTGGGCCATCGTGCTGATCAGTGTATTCGTGCTGGTGTACTCGAGCGCGGCCGGACTCTGGGGTGTGGTCGCCACGGACTTCTTCCAGTTCTTTCTCGCACTGATCGGCGCGATCATCGTCGCGTGGGCAGCCGTCGCGCACGTCGGCGGTCTCGGCGAGGTGGTGGAGCTCGCGCAGCAGAACACCAGTTTCGACGCGCTGTCGTTTACGCCGTTCGAGTTCGGCGGCGATACCCTGATCAGCTGGTCGCGTACCGCGGGGATAACGGCGAGTACGTTCTTCGCCTACGTGACCGTGCTGTGGTGGGCGTTCCGGCGTTCGGACGGCGGCGGCGAGTTCATTCAGCGCCTGTCGTCCGTGCCCAATGAGAAGGATGCCGAGAAGGCGGCCTGGTTCTTCAACATCATGCACTACGTCGTGCGCACCTGGCCGTGGATCCTGGTCGCGCTGGTTGCGCTCGCGATCTATCCGGAGCTGGAAGACAAGGAGCTCGGCTATCCGATGCTCATGCTCGACTTCCTGCCCGCCGGCCTCCTCGGTCTTGTCGTCGCATCCCTGCTCGCCGCGTTCATGAGCACGATGTCCACGCTCATCAACTGGAGCGCGAGCTACATGACGAACGACCTGTACGCGCGCTTCATGCGACCGGACGCGTCGCAGAAGGAACTCGTCTTCGCAGCACGCGTGGCGTCCGTGATCGTCTTGATCATCGCCGGCTTCGCCGCGTTCCAGTCGAGTTCCATTGCAACGGTCTATCGCCTCATCCTCGCGATCGGCACGGGCCCCGGCCTCGTACTCATCCTGCGCTGGTACTGGTGGCGCATCAACGCGTGGGCCGAGCTCGCAGCCATGCTGGCCGGCTTCATCGTCGGCTTCCTGACGTCCGTCGAGAACCCGATCTACTCGCTCGTCATCACGGACTTCGGCATCCGCCTCATGGTCACCGCCGGCATCACGCTGCTCATCTGGGTGCCCGTCATGCTGCTGACGAAGCCGGAGAGTGACGAGAAGCTGGATGCGTTCTACAAGCGCGTGCGTCCCGGTGGACCCGGCTGGAAGCGGCAGTACGAGCGGACCGGCATCGCGCCGGCACAGGATCTCACCAAGGACATCCAGCGCGTCCTGGCCGGTGTGCTCATCCTCTTCGGCGCCATGTTCACCGTCGGCGGCGCGCTACTCCTGCGCTGGGGCGTCGCGGCGGGCAATACGATCGTCCTGGTCATCGGACTCGTATGGCTGATACGGCTCGGTGCAACCGAGATAGCACCGCCTACTACGGAGGCGCCTGCGCATCCGTCATGATCGTTATCCTGATGTCAATCCGCTATCGGTCACTGCAAGGCCAGATGAAGGCCATACTGCGTAACCGAGGCTTCCGGCAGGGGGAACTCGAAATGAACGCTGTTGGGCGTCCGGTGTCGTCGGCATCGCTGGTGAAAGTCTGCGCGCTTTCCGTGCTATCCGCGGCGAACGCCGTTCTTCGGGGCGGTACGACACTGGTCGTTACCCTGGCCGCGTGTGCACCGGCCACGACCACGCGCACCGACACTGCGCCGCTGCCCGGAGCGACACCGACTGCCGAGCCCGCGGCTGACCTGCCGCCCGTACCGGCTGCGGATGGACCGCTTGCTCTCGACGTGGTTCATCCGGTGCAGGGCCAGGAGCTCGGCACGGATTCCACGTTCATCTTCGGCAGCACTGGCAGCGGGCGTGCCCAGCTCACGATCAACGGCGCGGTCGTCGAGATCGCGCCGAATGGTGCGTTCCTCGCCTTTCTCCCGGTGCCACGCGACGGTGTGTATCGCCTGGAAGCGCTCAAGGAAGGCGCGACCGCGAGCATGGAGCGCACGGTCCGGGTGCCGCGGGCGGGACTTCCGGATGCGGCTGCTGCGATCGTGGCGGGAAGCGCGTATCCGCGTGGCGCACTTGCGGTCACCCCGGAGCAGGCGGTCGAGATCGGGTTTCGCGGAACGCGCGGGGGAAGCGCGTGGCTGGTGCTGCCCGGTGGCGATCGCGTCGTACTGCACGAGGTACCCGGCCGACGCGATGCGGGGGACAGGGACTTCGTCACCGACCCTGGAACGGGAGCGGCGCAGCCCGCACCGTGGTCACGCTACGAGGGAGTCCTCGTGCCACGGCCGATCGTGAGCAGTGACACTGCGATTGCGCAGCCGGTGATCGGCGATCCCACGCTCCGGGCGCTGCAAATCGGGACGGCGGTCGTCGGCGCGACCAAGTCGGGGCAAGCGGATGCGCGGGATGCTGCCGTGCTCGGTCAGCCCGTCGGTGTTGCGACCGCGGCGGTCGCCGCAGAGACATCTGCAACCGGGGCACGGTTCGAACTGATCGTTGGTCCCGACACGGCGCGAGCACCGTTGCCCCTGAACCTGCGGCTGCTCGATCCCGTGATCCCGCGCGTTGGCGTCGTGAGCGGACCGATCGATGCCGGTCCCGACTGGGAGGCACGCGGCCGGCCACACACGTCGGGGCCGTTCCACTGGTTCTGGCCGCACGGCACGCGGCTGCAGATCGTGGAGCAGCAGGGGGGCATGCTGCGGGCACGGCTGACTGAGACGCTGTCTGCCTGGCTGCCAGTCGGCGACGTGCGCCTGCTTCCGCCCGGCACGCCGGCACCGTTTGCTGCGATCGGCGGCGTGCGCATGGTGCATCGCCATGACGCGATCGACGTACATGTGCCGATGGCCGAGGCCCTGCCGTTCCGCATCGACGAGGACGGCAACACGCTCACCATCGACGTTTATGGCGCGAAGAGCACGTCCAACTTCTTCCAGTACGGCCGGCTGGACCCGCTGATCGGGCGCGCCGAATGGAGCCAGCCGGATGACGAGATCTATCGCGTCACGCTGCAACTGACGCAGCCGGTATGGGGATACGACGCGTATCGCGCCGCGAACGGCGACCTCGTTGTCCGCGTGCGACGTCCGCCGCCGATCGATCCGGCCCGGCCGCTGCACGGCCTGCGTGTCGCGGTCGATGCCGGTCATCCGCCAGCGGGCGCGACGGGACCGACGCGCCTGAAGGAAGCGGACGCGAATCTCTGGATCGCGCAGGGGCTCGTACCCATGCTCGAGGAGCGCGGCGCGCACGTGATCATGATCCGGCCGGACACTGCAGCGGTCGCGCTCGGCGACCGGCCGCAGATGGCCGCAGACTCGAATGCGCACGTGCTCGTGTCGATCCACAACAACGCATTCCCGGACGGCGTCAATCCGTTCCGGAACAACGGCACGAGCGTATACTACTTCCATCCGCAGTCGGCGCGTCTCGCGCAGCACATGCAGCGTGAGCTGCTGGCAGAACTGCGACTGCGCGATATCGGCATCGGTCGCGCCGACCTGGCGCTCGTGCGTCCGACGTGGATGCCCGCCGTTCTCACGGAGACGATGTACCTGATGATACCGCAGCAGGAGGCGGCACTCCGGAATCCGGACGTGCAGCGCCGCATTGCCGCTGCACACCTGCGCGCGCTCGAAGCGTTCCTGCGCGAGCGGGCCGGCGAGCAGTAGCGGGCAAGCCAGTGACGCGGCTACGACACGCCGGCCTGCGCACGCTGTTGTGCGGTGCGTTCGCGCTCGTCGGAGGTGCGCCTGCGCATGCGCAGGTCGATCCCGGCGCGACGTATCGCACGCTCGAGACGTCGCATTTCCGCGTCACGTACCAGCCCGACCTCGAGCCTCTCGCTCGCCATGCTGCAGCGCGCGCCGAGATCGCGTTCGCAGTCCTCGCGCGCACGCTGACGTCCGCGCCCGACCTGCCGATCGACATCATCCTCGCCGACGACCGCGACGTCTCGAACGGCATGACGACGCCACTGCCGTCGAACCGTATCTGGATCTACGCGAAGCCGCCGGTCGAGCTGCCGTCGCTCGCGTTCAACGACGACTGGATCGATCTCGTCGTCATCCACGAACTCGCACACGCGTTCCACCTGGACGTGCGTGGGCCACTCGGCAGTGTGTTCCGCACCATGTTCGGGCGTGTGCCCTTCACGTGGCCGGTGTTCCCGGCACTCGGCACGCCGCTGTGGTCGATCGAGGGACTCGCCGTGCAGGTCGAGTCGGCGCTCACCGGTTTCGGCCGTATCCACGGCACCTGGCACGAGGCGGTCGTTCGCACGGCCGTGCTCGCCGGCGAACCGGACCCCATCGACCGCGTCAGCGGATCGACGCCGATCTGGCCCGGTCCCGAACGGGTCTATATCTACGGCTCGCTGTTCCTCGAATGGATCACGCGTACCTACGGTGATTCAGTTCCGTCGTTGATGGTCAACCGCCTCGCCGCGGCGTGGCTTCCGCCCGCGCTCTTCTTCGATCGCATCCCGCGCGACGCCACCGGCCAGACGTTCACCCGGCTCTATGACACATGGCTCGACTCACTGCGCACGCAGTACGCAGTGCTGGAAGATTCGCTGCGGGCCACCGGCCTGACGGATGCACGGTCACTCACCGGGCACGGCTACCGCGCGGCATACCCACGGTTTTCACCGGACGCCGGCCGCATCGCATACGCCGCCGCCGACGGTCGCTCGGTGGCGCAGACGCGAATCATCGATGCCGGCAGCGGTGCAGTGATCGGTGGGACCCGTCGCGCTACCCTGAACTCGCTCGCCTGGCTGCCGGACGGCAGCATCGTCACATCGCAACTCGAGTGGCGCGACGCGGCCCGGCTCTATTCGGACCTGTACCGGATCGACGCCGGCGGCCGTGAGCATCGGCTGACCCGCGGTGCGCGACTGCAGGATCCGGATGCATCCCGTGACGGCCGTCGCATCGTCGCGGTGGCCAACGAGAATGGCAGTACCGCGATCGTGCTGCTCGACTACGACGCAGGGCACGTCACGAACCGGCGCACCGTAGCACCGCACGCACCGGGCGTGCAGTGGGCGCTGCCGCGCTTCTCTCCGGACGGCACGCGCATCGCCGCCTCGCGCAGCAGCAATGGTATCTACCAGGTGGTGCTGCTCGACACGCTCGGCCACGTGATCCGTGAGGTGACGCGCGATGCCGCGCTCGACATGGGCGCGACATTCTCGCCCGACGGCAGGTGGCTGATATTCGGTTCCGACCGGTCCGGTATCGCCAACCTGTACGCAGCGGACCTGCACGACGCCGATGCGCCGCTCAGACAGGTCACGAACGTGCTCGGCGGCGCGTACGACCCCGATGTCGCAGCGGACGGCAGCGCGATCGCATACAGCGAGTACCGCGCCGACGGCTTTCACGTCGTGCGGATCCCGGTCGACCCCGCCACCTGGCGCATCGCTGCGCCGGTCGTGGTCCAGCCAGCGACGCCGGCCGTGCAGGTGCAGGCGCGAGCACCGGATGATCCGACGGCACAGGACGCGGTCCATGTGCAGGCGACGATGTACGACGCACTTGCCGTCGCCGCCGACACGTCCATCATTGCCGACGGCCCGTACCGGTCATGGCGCACGTTGCGACCGTATTACTGGCTGCCGTTCGCGTTGTCGCACGAGGACCTCGGTACGTTCATCGGTGCGTCGTCGTATGGCACCGACGTTGTCGGCAGGCACCAGTGGAACGCTTCTGTGTCGGTTGCGCCGGCCAGCGGCCGTACGGCTGGTGCGCTCGCGTGGACGTATGCAGGATGGAGGAACCCGCGGCTGACGACCGGCATCAGCCGCGACTGGGAGCGCATCGGCTTCGTGCGACTGCCGCAGGACACGTCCCTGATCCGCCCCGTATTCGAGCGCGAGGAGATACTGACTGCGCGTCTGTCATTCGTGCGGCCGCGCATTCGCACCAACGTGGCAGCGATGTTCGGCGGCGAGGTCGTCCGGCGCAGTCGCACGGTCGATGATGCAGGCGGCGCCACGCTCGCAGACGCCACCGATGACCTGGCCGGAGTCATCGCGAGCCTCGGCTTCGCGACGTCGCGCACACAGCCGTTCTCGATCTCGCGTGAGGACGGGATCGCTCTATCCCTGACCGCACGCCGGCGCTGGGATCGCGCGCCCGACGTGCGCGACGCGACCTACACCGAGTTCACCACCAGCAACGCACTGTACCAGTCGCTCGATCTACCCGGCTTCTCGCGGCACGTGCTCGGCCTGCGCGTGAGCGGCCTGCGTCGTACGGGCAACGGCGCCTCACCCTCCTCCATCGGCGGCGCCAGCGGCATCATCGTCGCCGCGCCGGTCGATCTCGGACCCGGTACACTGCTGCTCCCCGTGCGCGGCTTCGCACGCGGTGCACGGATCGGTACCAGCGCGTGGACCGCCAGCGCAGAGTACCGCTTCCCACTCGTGTCCGTGGGTCGCGGCGTGAAGCTGCTGCCGCTGTTTCTCGACCGTGTCAGCGGCGCGCTGTTCGCCGACGCAGGCGACGCATGGTGTTCGGATGAGGTCGCGGGACGATACCTGCGCTGCGCAGATACGGCACCGGGGGAACCGCTCGTTTCCGCAGGGGCCGAGCTGAACCTGGACCTCGGTCTGCTCGGCTACGGATCACTGCGCACACGACTCGGCGCTGCCGTGCCGATCCAGGGACCGGAACGCGGCGTCGGCCTCTACCTGCGATTCGGCCACGCATTCTGACTTCCGCCGCCGCACGCTGCACGCACCCACCCGTTGCCACTATTCGTTCGATCGTTCGCCGGCATGGTTCGTGTACATCAGGTACCTGAGATACACACCTTCAGGAGGAGCATCATGGGCGGCAAACGACCCGATCAGTACCGAATCGCGCGCGGCGAGGGCGGTGCAACGGATTACAAGACGGTGCGTCGCAACGACACGCTCGACAAGCAGCAGGACATCCAGAGCGAAGAGCCGTTGAATCCGCGCGAAGCAGCGTTCAATCGCGAGACGCAGCAGCGCGAGGAAGCAGATCGTGAAGAGCACGCGCCGCGCAACCGCGAGGAACGTCGTGCCGAAGAGAAGGAGTAACTGCCGTGTGCGGGTGCGTGTGCCCCTGATGCAGCATTCACCCAGGTGCGCCCGCAAGGAGCATGATCCCTGCGCGTGTGCCTGAGGCGGCATCGCCGGAAGGCATCACGCACCCGCACCAGCACTCACTCACCCGACCCGCCACCTCGCGGCGCGGCCCAGCGCCGGGGCGACGGC
>CAYLME010000004.1:0-56313 GCA_964384585.1 uncultured Gemmatimonadaceae bacterium
GAGCGGCTTGCGGGCGCTCCAGCGGTCGCGGCCGGCCAGCTCCTGCAGGGTCATGGCATCGAACAGCCGGCCGTTCAGCATCACCATCTGCACGCTGTCCGTGTTCCGGATGTTCTCGAGCGGGTTGCGCCCGAGCACGACCAGGTCCGCCAGCTTGCCCGGCTCGAGCGAGCCAAGGTCCTTCTCCATGCCGAGGTAGCGCGCACCCATGAGTGTTGCGGCATCGATCGCCTCGATCGGGCTCATGCCGCCCTGCTCGAACATCCAGAGCTCCCAGTGCGCGCCCAGCCCCTGCAGCTGTCCGTGTGCGCCGAGATGCACGAGGCCGCCGGCGTCGTATACCTGCTTCGCGCCCTCCATGATGCGGATGTGGTTCCAGTCATCGTCGGCGGCCATCAGGCGACGCCGCGAGCGCGGCATCACGACATCGCGCGGCGTGAAGCGGTTCAGCAGCTCGTGGCGCCACACGTCCATGTGCTGGTAGAAGTAGTACTCGCCCGACAGACCGCCGTAACCGACGATCGCGGTCGGCGTGTAGCCGACATTGCTCTGCGCGAACAGCGTGACGACGTCGTCGTACAGTACAGGCACCGGCAGCGAGTGCTCTACGCCGGTATGGCCGTCCAGGATGTGCGAGACGTTGAAGTAGTAGAGCGAACCGCCCTCCGGCACGACCATAATACCCGTCTCGCGGCCTGCCTTCGCGATCATCTGCCGCGCATCGCGACGCTGGTGGTTGTAGCTCTTCACGCTGATTGCGCCGACCGCCTTCATGCGGCGCAGGTGCGAGAGCGCGTCCTCGTAGTTCTCGACGACTGCCTTGAAGGGCGTCTCCGCGCCGTACAGGATCGTCCCTGTCGAGTACAGTCGCGGCCCGAGCTTGAGACCCGCCCGGATCATCTCGCTGTTCGTGAACACCGTTTCCGTGCTGTTCGACGGATCGTGCGATGTCGTCACACCGAACGCGAGATTCGCAAGCAGCGGCCAGCTCTGCTGCGCCAGGATGCCCGAACCCTCGCCGCCCACGTGCGCATGGACGTCGATCATGCCGGGCATGATCGTGCGGCCGGCAACGTCGATGCGCTGTGCGTCGTCCGGTACCTGCACACTGCCGGCAGCGCCGACGGCGACGATACGGTTCTCGCGCACGACGATCGTGCCGTTCTCGATCACGCGCGGCGTGCTGCTGCCATCCGGCGCCATCGTGATGATGCGTGCGCCCGTCAATGCGACCGTGCCGCTCGGCTTGTCCGCCGACGCGGTGAAGCCGATCTGCACACCCGTCGCTTCCGGCTCCGCGCGCTCCGCGCCGCCCTGCGCCAGGAACGTGAACGTGCGGTCGAGCGTACGCGTGAAGTACTCCGGCCCGAGCGTCCAGTGCACCCGGCTGCCATCGCCGGACCAGTGCAGGTACATCCCTGCATCGCGCGAGATGCGCGCGACCGGGTAGCCGCTCACACGCGGGCCCAGGTCGATGGTGCGACCCGTGCGCGGGAACGCAGCAATGTAGGCGTGATAGCGCTCCGCGAACGCGACCCACCTGCCGTCCGGCGAGGGCACGATGTCGGTCGCGTTGTCGGACTGGAAGTGCACGACCTGGTCGTTGCCGTTCAGGTCCACCGAGTAAAGCGTCATCTTGCCGTCGCGATTGCCGCGCAGGTAGATGCGCTGACCGGTATGATCGAACATCGGTGCATTGCCGCCGTCCGTCACCTTGCGCGGCTCGCCGCGGCCGTCCGCACTCACGACGAAGACACCGGTGTTCTCGGCGTACAGAATGCCGCGCGAGCCGTCACCATTGACCGCACGGTATACGATCGACCGTCCGTCCGGCGAGAACGACGGCTGCGTGTAGTGGCCGGGCGTGCTCACGACGTCGCGCAGGTTCGAGCCGTCCACGCGCGCGACGCGGATGCGGCCGGCATCCTCGTCGTCCCAGCTGGCAAAGACGATGCTGCGCGAATCAGGCGAGAAACGCGGCGCCGACTCCGTCGCGGTGCCACGCGTCAGTCGCCGCGGCGAGCCGTTCGGCATCTGCTTCACGTAGATGTGACCGAGTGCCGAGTACGCGACGTGCCGCCCGTCGGGTGACGTCACGACGTCGCGCAGCATGCGCACCGGGAACTCGTCCGGCGCCACGTCCACCTCGAAGCGCAACGGCTCGTGCACCACCTGCTCGACGGTGACGCGATACGGGATCTGTGCGTACTGCTGTGATTCGGTATCGACGCGCCAGATCCTGCCTTCACCCCAGATCACGATCGTGCGGTTGTCAGGCAGCCACGCGTACTGCGGATACACGCCGTGTACGGACCACGCTTCCTGCATGTCACGGTCGAGCCGATCGAAGACCGGCCACTCGCGGCCCGTCTCGACGTCCTTCAGGTAGAGCTTCGACTGCAGATCGACCCGGCGGATGAACGCCAGGCGACGTCCGTCCGGCGAGGGTAGCGGCGTGATCGAGCCGCCCGGCCGGTTCACGTAGCGTTCCTCTTCGCCCGTGCGCAGATCGCGGCGGATGATCGCGTAGATGGTGCCGTACGGATCCTTGTTGTACTCGAACGTCTGGCCGGGCGTGACGTCCCTGCTGTAGTAGAGGTAGCGGCCGTCGGGCGAGATGGCGGGCTCGCCCGCGTCCTTCTGCCAGCCATTGCGCTCCGTGACCTGCAGCCCGTCGCGGCCGCTCCCGTGGTACATCCACACCTCGCCGGCACCGAGCGAGCGCTGCTGCACGAAATGCTTGCGTACGTAGACGTACTGGCCGTCCGGCGACCAGGCCGGGCTGTTCACCAGCCGCTGCCGCTCCTTCGTCAGCTGGCGCGGGTTCGTGAAATCGGCGTCCATCAGCCAGACGTTGTGCGCACCGCCCGCATCGCTGATGTATGCGATGGTGCGGCCGTCCGGGCTGTAGCGCGGCTGCATGTCGTACGCGAGGCCAGACGTGATGCGGCGGGCCTCGCCGCCCGCGATCGGCATCGCGTACAGGTCGCCCAGCACGTCGAAGACTACGGTACCGCCGTCCGGGCTGACCGTGACGTTCACCCACGTCGCCTCGTCCGTCTCGAAGCGGACGGTCTGCGTCGGGCCGAAGCTGCGCGCGACGTCCCACCTGTCGCTCGCGGTGCTCGCCGAATCCTGCTGCGCGCTCAGCGCGCCGGGCACGGACAGCAGCAAAAGGGTAGTGACGAACGCAGGCGCAGCGCACAGACGCGCGGCGGTGTACAGTCTCGACATGAAGAGCCTCCAGCAGGTGCCGATGTCTCGGGGTCCGGGAAAGTAGGCGCGACGCAGGTGCGGGCGAAAGCCGGAGCCGATGATCGCGCCATCCTTCCGCTCTGCGGTGCCTCGCAGTATCCTTCCGGCCCACGGAGCCAACCAGCCGGAGGCGGCATGCAAGAGCGCAAATTCTACGCGGAACGGGTACGTCGATACGTCCAGAAGATCGAAGGCGTCCTCTACGACGCCTATCTGAAGATCGAGGAAGAGCGCCAGGAGAAAGGCCTCGGCCAGCCGGCACCGGAGGACATCGACGTCCTGTCATGGCCGCAGACGTGGCCCGATACACGCGCCGGATTCGAGAAGCCGCTGCGCGACACGCGGCCGACCGAGCAGACCAACGTGGTGCTCGATTCGGTGCTCGGCATCGCGCTGGTCTACCACGCCGGTCATTTCGCGCGTCGGGTGGAGCAGCGCTCCGAGCCATTCTGGAACGCCGTCCGTGCGCGCAGGCTGCCAGGCGCATCCGACGAGGCAGGCTGGAAGGCGCTCGGCGCCTGAGTCACTTTTCGACAACGGAGGTCCTCGTGGCGAGGCTCGCTACCGCCATGCTGCTGCTGGCGCTCGTGCTGCCAGCTGCCGTGTCCGCCCAGACAGCGACTACACCCGTTCCGCCCGCGCGCGACCCACGCATCAGCGCGATCGCAGACGCACCGCAGCCGGACCGTATCGAGCGCGACATCCGCACACTCGTCGATTTCGGCACACGCAGCACGCTCTCCGACACGCTCTCGACCACGCGCGGCATCGGTGCCGCGCGCCGGTGGATCAAGGCGGAATTCGATCGGATCTCCACCGCCTGCGGCGGCTGCCTCGAGGTCGGCTACCAGCGCATGCTCGTGAAGGGTGACCCGCAGGGTCGGATCAAGGAGGACACCTGGGTCGTCAGTGTCGTTGCGATACAGCGTGGCACCACGATGCCGGACCGCTATGTCATCATGAGCGGCGACATCGACTCGCGCGTCAGCGACGTGATGGACGCCACGTCCGAGAGCCCCGGTGCGAACGACAACGCGAGCGGCATGGCGGGCACGATCGAAGCCGCGCGCGTGCTCTCGCAGTACCGCTTCGGCAAGTCGATCGTCTATGCCGGCCTGTCCGGCGAGGAGCAGGGCCTGTTCGGCGGACAGCACATGGCCGATATCGCGGTACAGGAGGGCTGGATCATCGAGGCAGTGCTGAACAACGACATGATCGGCAACATCCAGGGTGTCAACGGCGTGATCGACAACACCAGCTTCCGCGTGTTCTCCGAGCCGACACCCGTTACCGAAACGGAGCGCGACCGCCTGCGGCGTCGCGTGACCGGCGGCGAGATCGACGGACCGTCACGCCAGCTTGCGCGCTATGTCGCGCGCATCACCGACGAGTACTTCACGAACCTCGAACCCATGATGATCTACCGCCTGGACCGGTTCGGCCGCGGCGGACACCACCGCCCGTTCAACGATCGCGGTTTTCCGGGCGTGCGGATCATGGAAACGAACGAGAACTACAACCGGCAGCACCAGGACCTGCGTACCGAGAACGGCATCGAGTATGGCGACGTGATCGAGTGGGTCGATTTCGACTACGCCGCCCGACTCACCGGCGTCAACGCCGCCGTGCTCGCGGCACTCGCCTGGGCACCCGCACCCCCGCAGTCCGTGCGCATCAGCGGCGCCGTCCGCCCGTCCACGACACTGCAGTGGGAGCCGTCACCAGCTCCGAACGTCACGGGCTACAAGATCTACTGGCGGCTCACCACCGCACCGCAGTGGACCGACTGGGTCTGGGTCGGCAACACGACGTCGCACACTCTCGAGAACGTGGTGATCGACAACTACCTGTTCGGTGTGGCGGCAGTCGGTGCGGATGGCAACGAGAGCGTCGTGGTGTTTCCGGGCTCGTAACGGAAGAATCAACCACAGAGAACACAGTGAACACAGAGGCCTGCGGGATGTCCGCAGGCCTCTCCTGCAACGACAGATTTATGGTGTAGTTGCGTTCGCCCCTACGTAACCGCGCAAGCGCGACGAGCGTTCGTGCACCAGGAAACACAATAACAAGGATCCTGGCGTATCCGCGGGACCCGGCCGCAGACCGACGACCGCCTCAGTGTCCTCTGTGTCCTCCGTGGTGAAAAACGCTGTTGAAGTGAACCTCAATCGCCGCCACTCACCCAGCAACGCAGCACTTCTGCCACGCTCCACGCCTGTGCGATGCAGCCGCGGGCGGCAAACGGCTCTTCGGCATCGAAGATTTCTGCTATGCTGCCCACGCCGAAATCATCCAGATGCAGCACGAACCCGTGCAGCAGGTCTCTCGTTTCGGCAGCGCGCTCCGGATGTACGCGGCGCCATGCATCGATGTAGGGTCCGATCAGCCAGCCCCAGACGGTGCCCTGGTGGTACGCGGCGTCGCGGGCGCGCAGGTCGCCCCAGTAGCGCGCTGCGTAGCCGTCGGAGCCGCGCGCGAGGGAGCGGAGGCCAACGGGCGTGAGGAGTTCGCGCTCGACGATCTCCATCACCGGTGCCCAGCGGTGCTCGTCGAGGATGGGGTGCGGCAGCGAGATGGCGAGCACCTGGTTGGGACGCAGTGCGTGGTCGTCGCCTGACTCGCCGTCCACCACGTCGTAGAGGTAGCCGCCTTCGGCGTACCAGAAACGCTCGTTGAACGAAGCGCGCGCGCGGTCGGCCGCTGCACGCAGTCGATCCGCGGCGCTCGCGTTGCCGGCGTCGCGCTCCCAGCCCTCGAGCAGGCGCAGTGCGTTGTACCAGAGCGCATTGATCTCGACGGCCTTGCCGCGGCGCGGCGTGACGACCCAGTCATCGACCTTGGCGTCCATCCACGTGAGCTGGTAGCCGTCCGCACCCTGGGTCAGCAGGCCGTCGGATGGGTCGACACCGATGCCGAAGCGTGTACCGCGGATGTGATGCTGCACGATGTCGCGCAGCACGGGCAGCAGCCGTGCGAGCGTGTCGTTGTCGCCGCTCGCCCGGACGTAGCGATCGATTGCGTGGAAGAACCACATCGTCGCATCGGCGGTGTGGTACACGCCCTCGGTGGCGTGGTCCGGGAACATGTTGGGGATCAACCCGTCGCGGACATGGCTCGCGAAGGTGCGCAGGATGTAGCCGGCCTCGCGCCTGCGCCCGGTCGTGAGCGTCAGACCCTCGAGCGAGATCATCGTGTCGCGGCCCCAGTCCGTGAACCAGTGATAGCCCGCGATGATCGTGCGTGCCTCGTCACCCGCCGCGTGTGAGCGGGCGAGCTCGGTCGCCCGTGTCGCCGGCCGCACGATGAACTGGTCCGCCGCCAGCACGAGGTGTCCGGCGATCTCCTCCTCGGTCGGTACGGATGCAATCTGCAGCAGGCGGTCGCGTCGCTGCAGCTCGGCCTCGATCACGTCCCCGGCAGTGAGGTTCTCGATCGTTTCGTATGGTTCGGTCGATGCCACGAGCATCGTTTCACTGCCGGGCTCGAGAGGCGCACGAAAATAGCCCGGCGTCCACAGCTCACCATGATCGCGGAAGCCGCGGTTCGCTTCCACGCGGTACCGCAGCTCCGAAACACGCCGCTCCTCCTGCACGAGCAGTGCGTTGCTGCACACCAGGCCGAGCGACGGATGCGGGCCGGCGCCGAGCAGGCGGAACCGGTGCTTGCCATCTGCAACGATCATGTGCGGCTCGAGCAACCGCGTGCTGACCGGATCCTCGTAGCCGCGAAAATGCGCGAACGGATGCAGCCGCAACGTGGCTGCGCCGGGCCCGTCGAGCATACGGTACACCACGCACGTCGTGTTCTGGCCGTACGGCATCAGCACACGCCGTTCGATGTGGTAACCCTTTATGTCGAAGTCCCATACTGGCAGGCCAGCCTCGAGGCGGAAGCCCACGAGGTAGTCCGATACCGGAGCATCCGTCGCAGTCGCCGTCTCAGACGCTCCGAACGGCACCACCGTGCGATCGCCAGGCTCGAGTTCTTCCCACAGATGGTTCAGCATCACGACGCGGCCCAGCGGCGCGGGCAGTGCTGCGACCAGCATCCCGTGATAGCGACGCGTGAGCGCACCTGCGATGGTCGTGGACGCGTAGCCGCCCAGCCCGTTCGTCACGAGCCACTCGCGTTCGAGCAGCGGTTCCGGCCCTGCGCCCGGATCGAGCACGAGCGGCCGAGTGATCTGGCAGCGATGCGTCGGTTCGATCGATACGCTCATCCGTCTCTCTTCCGCATTCCTGTTTCTTCCCCTGCGATGCGTTCGGGCCGTTCGTCGGGCGTTGTCCCTGGTTGCGTGCCTGCACGTTCAGCGCCGTGCTGCGTTCGCAGCGCGTCTGTTTCCAACGTCGGTTGGAGCAGCACGGCGGCGTGTGCGGGCAGCCGCCAGCCGCGTTGCGTTTCCGGCTCGGGCGTGCCCGGTCCGCCATAGCGCACGTCCGCGCTCGACCACTGCACGGACCATGCGTGGCCGGGCGGCGGCGCGAGCAGCGGCTCCGCGATCGAAGCGCGTCGCATGCGACGTCCCAGGTTCACGATCAGCAGGCGCGCATCCGCCCCGTCATCCCAGCGCAGCAGAAACGCGCGGCTGCCAAGTACGGCGCCGGCGGGCACACGCTGCAGCACACGCTCCGTGCGGCTCAGTGTGATCAGATCACGATGCAGAGCGAGCCATTGCGCGTGCGTTGGCGTGTTGCGCTCCGCCAGGTCGAGCGTGCACTGCTCGACTGTTCGCCGTGAGCGTGGATCAGGCGGTGCCGTGCCGGCAGCAGCGATGCTCTCGAACTGCTGCAGGAATTCGACGCGCCCGGCAGCAACGCGCTCGCCGAGCTCGCCCGTATGGTCGGCGAAGTACAGAAAGGGCTGTGCGGCGGCATACTCCTGTCCCTGGAAGAGCAGGACATGCGCAGGCCCAAGCAGCAGGAAGGCAGTGAGTGCGCGCACGAGCGCATGGTCATTCGCTGCATGGATGCGTTCGCCGCGCAGCGAGTTCGCGACCTGGTCGTGGTTCTGCACGTATGCGACCAGCCGCTCCGGACCGACATCCGCCGCGTACTGCCCGCGACGCTTCTGCTGCCAGCCGGATCGCTGCCCCTCGAACAGCCAGCCGCGCGTCGCCAGCGACACCAGCTCCTGTGCATCACCGGTGTAGTCGCTGTAATAGGCCTCGCTGCGTCCAGTCAGCGCGACCGAAAGGCTGTGATGGAAATCGTCGTTCCAGAGTGCATCCATGCCGTAGCCACCAGCATCCGGCGTCCGCAGCATGTGCGGCTCCTGCGGCTCGTTCTCGGACGTGATCAGTATGCGACGTCCTGCAGCAGCCTCTCGCGCTGTGCGCACGACCTCCGCCAGGATATGCGGCTCGCTGTCGTCCTTGACGTCCTGTGTCGCGTCGAGGCGGAGGCCGTCAAAATGAAAATCACGGATCCAGTAGGCGGCATTCTGCAGAACGTAGGAACGCGCGATCGGTGCGCCGATACCGTCGAAATCGAGACACTCGCCCCAGTCCGTAACGTGCCGTGACGACAGGAACTCCGGCACGTAGTGCAGCATGTAGTTGCCGTCAGGACCGAAGTGGTTGTACACCACGTCCAGTATCACACCAATGCCAAGCTCATGTGCGCGATCCACGAACGCGCGCAGGTCGTCCGGTGTGCCATAGTGGTGATACGGCGCGAAATGCTGCACGCCGTCGTAACCCCAGCCGAACGCGCCCGCGAACTCCGCGATCGGCATCACCTCTATCACCGTGACACCAAGGTCGGCGAGGTGACCGAGCTGGGCGGCGGCCGCACGCCAGGTTCGTTCGGACGTGAACGTGCCGGTATGCATCTCGTAGATGATCTGCCTGCCGCCGGAGATGCCGGCCCACTCCCGGTCCGTCCACGCGAACGACGGATCCACGACGCAGGACGCGCCGTGCGGGCCGTCCGGCTGCCAGCGCGACCACGGATCCGGCAATGCCTCGCCGCCATCGAGACTGTAGCGGTAGCGCGTACCGGCACCGATGCCCGGAACATGTGCGGCGAACGTGGCAGCATCGATGCGATCGAGCGGGAACCGTGCGTCGTCGAGAACGACGTCCACCCGTTGCGCGCGGGTCGCATGCACGCAGAACTCGACGCCGTCATCGCGCAGAAAGGCTCCGGGCAGACCTGCTGCTGCCGTTGCGCTGCGCGGGCGGACCAGGCCCTCGCGCTGCGCGCCCGCGCGATCAGCGCGCGACACGGGAAAGCACCTGTTGCGCGGCTGCGAGTCCACTCGCGAGTGCGCCATGCACCGTGCCGCGGGCCGCACCGCCCACACAGGCCTCGCCCGCGAAATACAGGGTGTCACCGACCGACTGCGGGATATTGCCCGCGAACTCGAGACCGCCAGTCAGTACGTAGCTGTATGCACCGCGCGCATACGGGTCCGTGTCCCAGCGCGAACGCCAGAAGCCGACGAGCAGATCGCCGAGGTGCGTGCGATCGACGCCCAGCTGCGCGGCCAGCACATCGAGCGCCACCGCGCGCAGTGCAGCATCATCCAGTGCGGAAAGCTCCGCCGCGTGCGGTCCGCCTGCCCAGCCGGTGAGAAGCGGGACGTCACGTGGATGCTGCGTCCACCACACGGGCAGACGAGCGGACGTCGTGTGGAAGAAGGATGCACTGGCAGCGCTGCGGTCGCGCTCGTCGCGCAGATCGACCCAGAACCGCTCGCGGAACTGCAGCAGTACGCGCAGCGCAGAGCCCATCGCCAGTGCTTCGCCTGTCCACGCCAGCACCGGTGGCTGCGGTTCGAAGTCGATGTCCGGCGCCGCGGCGGTGAGTACACCCAGCGGAACCGTGATCACTACGCTCGATGCGACGTCGGTCCGCGCGTCGCCATGCGCGTTGAACGACGTGATGCGCGCATCGCCGACCCGCCAGTTGATCCGCGCGACACGCGCGTCGAAAACGAGCGCGTCCGAGGGCAGTCGCGCCGCGAGCGCATCCACGACGGCAGCATAACCGCCGCGCACGCGATACTGTTCCCCACTCGCGCCCCCCGTGCCGTTCGCCTCCGCGTCCGCAATCGCCGCAGTGCTCGCGCGCGCAGGATCGGCCGCGTGGAATCCGCGAACGTACTGCAACAGCTGCCCGCGCTCCTGCTCATTCACGTCGTCCAGCAACTCGAGCGAGTCGGCCACGCTCCGGTCGGGTGGCACGGTGCGGCCCAACCGCTCGATGATCTTCGTGATCCGCTCGAACGCGCGCTCGTCACGCGTGAGCCGGCCACCATCCGCACGCCACTGCTCACCCTCGAGCGGAATCAGTTCGATCCCTGCATCGTCCAGCAACGCGCGCAGCGCGGGCGTCAGCTCGTGCACGAATTCGGCGCCAAGCTCCAGCGGATGCGGCAGCGATGGGTCACGAATCGTGTGAATCCGCCCACCAGTCCGATTGCGCGCCTCCAGCACGCGCACGCGCACACCCGCACGCACCAGCTCACTCGTCGCAGCAAGACCGGCCACACCGGCGCCAACCACGACAACATCGGTAGTCACGATTCTCCCAATCCTCCCTGGCTGTGCTGAGGGAGAGGCAGTGCAGGGAGTACGCCGGGCCGGCGGGCCGGCGGACCGGCGGGGCCGTCCGGGCCGTCCGGGCCCCCACTGGCCCGCCTCATCCCATCATTTACAGCCCGCCGCATCCATCTTATCTTTCCATCCGGATAACCGAATATGTCGATTTTCACCAGTCTTTCCGCGGTCGCAGACCCGACGCGCAGCCGGTTGCTGCTACTGCTCGAGCGTCACGAGTTGACGGTCGGGGAGTTGTGTGCGGCGACGCGGCTGCCGCAGTCGACGATCAGTCGTCATCTGAAGGTGCTGTCGGACGAGGGCTGGCTGGCGGTACGGGCGGATGGCGCAAGTCGCTACTACCGGCTGGCGCCGCGGCTCGAGGAATCGGCGCGCACGTTGTGGCAGGCGGTGCGCCCGCAGCTGGAGCCGGCAGTGGAGAGTGCGGAGGACGAGGCGCGGGCGCAGGAGGTGCTGCAGGGACGTCGCACGCGTTCGCAGGAGTTCTTCGCGACCGAGGCCGGGCAGTGGGACTCGCTGCGGCGGGAGTTGTTCGGTGAGCGCATCGAGCTTGGTGCTCTCGCGGACCTGCTGGATGAGCACTGGGTGGTCGGCGACCTGGGCAGCGGTACAGGGCAGCTTGCGGAGGTGCTCGCACCGGTCGTTCGGACGGTGATCGCAGTGGACGGTTCGGAGGCGATGCTCGCGGCTGCGCGCCGTCGCCTGGAGCATGCGTCGAACGTCGAGCTGCGTGCCGGCGCGCTCGAGTCGCTGCCGATCGACGACGGCGTGCTCGATGCGGCGGTGATGATGCTGGTGCTGCATCACCTGGCGGATCCGCCGCAGGCGTTGCGCGAGGCGGCCCGCGTGCTGCGGCCTGGCGGTCGCCTGCTGATCGTTGACATGGCAGCGCATACGCGCGAGGAGTTGCGCGAGCGCATGGGCCACGTGTGGTTGGGATTTCCTGCCGAGCAGCTCGAGCGCTGGCTCGGTGAGGCAGGTTTTGAACGGGCGCGGGTTCGTCGTCTGACGACGGATCCGGATGCGAAGGGGCCGCTCCTGTTGAGTGCAACGGGACGGAAGCGGGCGACGGTTTCGAACAACGGAAAGGGAACGAGCGGATGAGCACGGTGATCGAGCGTGAGACGGTGGAGCGCGGTGTGACGGAGGATCGTCCGCCGTTCAAGGTGAAGGATCTCTCTCTTGCGAGCTGGGGCCGCGAGGAGATCCGGCTGGCCGAGCACGAGATGCCCGGCCTGATGGCACTGCGCGAGGAGTACGGGAACTCGAAGCCGCTCGCGGGTGCAAAGATCATGGGTTCGCTGCACATGACCGTGCAGACGGCAGTGCTGATCGAGACGCTGAAGCATCTCGGTGCGGACATCCGCTGGGTTTCGTGCAACATCTTCTCGACGCAGGACCACGCAGCGGCCGCGGTCGTGGTCGGACCTGACGGCACGGTGGAGAACCCGAAGGGTGTGCCGGTGTTCGCGTGGAAGGGAGAGACGCTCGAAGAGTACTGGTGGTGCACGGAGCAGGCGCTGCTCTGGCCGGACGGCAGCGGCCCCGACCTCATCGTGGACGACGGTGGCGACGCGACGCTGCTCGTGCACAAGGGCGTCGAGTACGAGAAGACGGGCGTCGTACCGGATTTCGATGCCGACAGCGAGCCCGAGGAGTGGAGTGTGATCCTCGGCGTGCTGCGTCGCTCGCTCGCGCAGGACCCGCAGCGCTGGACGCGCGTCGCGAAGAGTCTGCGCGGTGTGTCGGAGGAGACGACGACCGGGGTGCACCGTCTCTACGAGATGGCGAAGAACGGCACTCTGCTGTTCCCCGCGATCAACGTGAACGACAGCGTGACGAAGTCGAAGTTCGACAACATCTACGGCTGCCGTCACTCCGTGATCGATGGTCTCAACCGCGCGACCGACGTGATGCTGTCCGGCAAGGTCGCCGTCGTTTGTGGTTACGGCGAGGTCGGCAAGGGCTGCGCGCAGGCGCTGAAGGGTCAGGGCGCGCGCGTGATCGTGACCGAGATCGATCCGATCTGTGCGCTGCAGGCCGCGATGGAAGGCTATCAGGTCCTGACGCTCGAGGACGTCGTCGAGACAGCCGACATCTTCATCACGACGACCGGCAACTTCGACATCATCACCGCCGAGCACATGGCGCGGATGAAGGACAAGGCGATCGTCGGCAACATCGGCCACTTTGATAACGAGATCGACATGGCCGGCCTCAAGAAGATCCCGGGCATCAAGACGCGCAACATCAAGCCGCAGTTCGACGAGTGGGTCTTCCCGGACGGCCACGGTGTGCTGATCCTGGCGGAGGGCCGCCTCCTCAATCTCGGCTGCGCGACGGGCCACCCGTCATTCGTGATGAGCGCGTCCTTCACGAACCAGGTGATGGCGCAGATCGAGCTGCACACGAACAACTCGGCGTACGAGAAGAAGGTGTATGTGCTGCCGAAGAAGCTGGATGAGAAGGTCGCGCGGCTGCACCTGGACAAGCTCGGTGTGAAGCTGACGGAGCTGACGCAGAAGCAGGCGGATTATATCGGGGTGCCGGTCGAGGGCCCGTACAAGCCGGAGCATTATCGGTACTAAGTGAGGCGGGCCGGGGCCGGGGCCCGGGGCCCGGGCCGGGGAACGGCGCGAAACATACGCGAGGGGTCCGGAGGTTTCCGGGCCCCTTTGGCTTTCCGGCGCTCGCGTCTATTTGGCCGCAGGGAAGACTCTAGCCCTCCAGGAAATCCTCTGGCATTATAGATAGTTCTCAGTCCGCTCCTTACCAGATTCCCTGTTCCGCAGCATCAGTAGCATCCCGTCCGTGTGAGACGTGAATCGCATTGCGAGGCAGAGCGAAAACGTATTCTCCACCTTCGACAAGGGAGAGCCTCATGCGTACCAGGAAAGTGAAGCTGCTACTGTCGTTCGCCGCTCTTGCCACCGTCGCATGCAGTGACTCGATCCCAGACCAGAGCCAAAGCACCGCGCACGCTCAGGCGCCGCAGAAGAACCCGGTGGGGTGTTCTCCGAATATGCAGTATCGCACGGCACGCTCTGACTCTATTGGCCCTGCGGGCGGGTCGATCCTTATCGGACAACCGGGCACGGGAAACCGCCACAAGTACGCAATCGTGCACTTCCAGAAGGACGCGTATCCCCAGCCGGAGTGGGTGACCGTAACGCCGCATCCGGACGAGCATGGTGTCAAGGTTTCACCTGCCCCGAACAATGACGTCCTGCTGCAGTTGAGTACGCGGGTGTGTAACGACCCGAACCCGTCAAGCGGAGAGTATGGATTCATAACGGATAATGCAGCTGATCCTGCCGTGTGGGTCATCGATGGCAACGGCCAGATCCAGTGGGCGACGGGTGTGGTGAAACACACTGAATTGCTGACTGCTTCCCAGGCGGATGATCCACTCTTTTCCGGCTTTGTCATCCTCAGCAACTAGCCCCCCGCCCCGCCCCGCCGCGGCCTTCGGCCGCGGCGGTTCTCGTGCGCTCAGACCATCGCAGCACCCGACAGTTCGGCCAGCCGGTCCTCCACGCGCCTCGCGTACCCGTATGCCCGTGCAGTCTGGAACAGGTCGCGCGACTCGCGCAGTGCGGCGAGCGCCAGCGGCCGCCGTCCCTGTTCTGCGCGGATCATTGCCAGCTCGTCGAGCGCGTCTGCCCGCTCCAGTGTGAGCTGCTCCGCGATGGCGGCCTCGATCGCACGCAGTGCGAGTTGCTCTGCTTCATTCAGCTCGCCGCGCAGACGCGCGAGCGCGGCGCGGCGGTGAACGATGTGACAGCGCGTCCCGGGATAGCCGTTGCCCGGGATGATCGCTTCCGCCGCATCCAGTGCACGCTCGGCCTGTTCGAGTTCACCGAGGTGGAGTAGCGGCCGTGCGCGATTCGTCTGGACTGATGCGATCAGCATGCGGTCGCCGAGGTGCTCAGCCAGCTCCAGCGCGCGCTCGAGGTACAGGCTGGCTTCCATGCAGGTCTCGAGGTCGCCGCACACCATGCCGAGGTGCATGTACGCGTTGAGTGCACTCCGGGCGTCTCCCGTGCGGAGCGCGGCCGCGATGCTCTCGAGGTACATCTCGCGGGCGCCGTCGAAATCGCCCGCCATGTTCTGAATGATGCCGATGTTCTGCGCGGCCAGTGCGATCAGCTCGTCATCGCCTACGTCGCGCGCGAGCGCGAGCGCCTGCTCGTAGAGCTGTGCGGCGCCCGCGAGGTCCTGCTGTACGTGTCGTATGGTGGCCGTAGTGTTGAGCGCGCGTGCTCCGTCGCGCCAATGCCCGCACCGATGGGCAATCTCATAACTCAGCTCGGACAGATCCTCGGCCATATCGAAGACACCCGCCTGCCGGTATGCGCGCGCCTGACCACGCAACGCGACGATCGCGTCCTGTACCGTGCGGATCTGCAACGCAGTACGGTAGATGTCAGCGTAGGCGAATGCTGCCGAGTCCCAGTCGGCGTCCCCCTCCAGCCGGGCGGCCCGATCGAACTGCGCCTGCAGTTCTGCTGCAACGGCTGAACTCGCTGCCATGCTCAGTTGCTCAGAATGACGAAGCCACTGATGAGCGGCGGAGTGGTGCGAATGATCGCCGCGTCCCGCATGCCCCTGCTCATCTCGCCCGCATCGACACGCCGCACAGCCACGCCATTGACCACGCGTGCCGGCTGCCTGCCGCGTTCGGTCACGATGTAGTAGGGCTCATCGTCAGAACGATCGCCACAGTAATCGACAGGAAAGCCGACCGTGAACGCCGGCATGGCGTTCTGCGTGGGCAGCGTGATCTGGATGCCGTGCAGCGCGGGATACGGACGGATCTGCACGCGTGTCGAGTCGTTGAAGGCATTCGCATCGAACTCGACCCACGCGTAGCCGGCATCGATGCGTCGGTTCGTGTCCGTGACCCAGCCCTCCACCCTGTCGCGCGGTGTGAAGCACGGTACCGGACGCTCCAGCTCCGAGACCCAGTTCCCTGCGCACGCTGATACTGTCAGCAACGTCACCACTACCATGAGCCTGCTGCGGGGCACGCGCATACGACCTCCGATGTACGAAGATGTGTCTGAGGAGCAGTGTCAGGAAACCTGGACCGCACCGCGTCGGCCTGTTGCCGGACGCGCTCCGTCATCGGAGTCAACAGCAGGTGGGGCGTCATCGCCCGGAAGGATGTCGGCAGTATCGTCGTCGTGCGCCTGTACTACCGGCGGCTCGAGCGGAAGCCGCAGCACGAAGCGTGAGCCCTTGCCCAGCTCGCTCTCGACATGCAGCGAGCCACCGAGCAGTGAGGCGAGGTTCGCACTGATGGGCAGGCCGAGGCCGGTGCCGACCGACCCCTTGATCTGCTCGAACTCGCGGAACACGCGTACCTGGTCTTCCGGCGAGATGCCGGGGCCAGTGTCGAACACGCTCAGCTCGACATACGTCGACTCGATGTCGCACTCGAGGCCGACACGTCCCGTCTTCGTGAACTTCACGGCATTGCTGAGCAGGTTGATCAGAATCTGACGCAGTCGCCGCCCGTCCGTGATCAGCGTCAGGTCGCAACTCGCCGGCTCTCCCAGCTCGAGACCCTTCTCCTCGGCCTGCGGACGTACGCTCAGCAGCGCATCATCGAGTACCCGCTGCAGCTCCGTCGGCTGCAGGTCGATCTCCACACGGTTGGCCTGCAGCTTCGCAAAGTCCAGCAGGTCGTTCAGCAGGCCGAGCAGGTTCTCTGCAGCACGCGCGGAGTTCTCGATGAAGCGGCGCGCGCGCTCCGGCAGCTCGCCCGCGAGCCCCTCGAGCATCAACTCGCTGTAGCCCTTGATCGCACCGACCGGTGTGCGCAGGTCGTGCGACACGGCATTATAGAACTGCTCCTTCGCGCGCGTTGCCTCGCCCAGCTGCGCGTACGCCTGTGCCAGCTCGCTCGATCTCTGCTCCACACGTTCGTGCAGGCGGGCATTGCCGATCGCGACCGCAGCGTGTGTCGCGACGCTGATGCCGAGACGGACGTCGCGCGCGGTCACCTCGTACGGTCGCCGGTAGCCGACGACGAGCGCGCCGAACGTGTCGCCGAAGAGCGTGAGGGGAACACCGAGACCCACGATCATGCCCTGCTCGACGTGCAGAGGGAACTCACCAGGCTGCAGGCTGCTGTCCGCGCCACCGATCTCCAGCGGCTTCTCAGCTTCGACGACGCGCGCAGACAGTGCGTCCGTACCTGTGTGCTCTCCATGCAGCCCGATCGATGCGACCAGCTCGACCGCGCCGTTGCGCACCGTGCTGACCGTCGCGTAGTGCGCGCCCAGCAGTGTGCGCGCAAATCGCGCAACCAGCGCCAGCACTTCGTCCAAATCGAGAGAGCGGTTCGTTGCGAGGCCGAGCGTGTGCATTGCCTCGCTCTCCTCGGCGCGCTGCCGCAGAAGATCACACTCCGCACGCAACTTCTGCTGCGACTGTTCGCGCGCCTCCAACCGCGCCAGTGCTTCCGCCAGCCGACGCCACGGCTCCGGATCCTCGCCGAACGCGCCGGCCTCACCGATCAGGACCGCGGTCGCCGATGCATCACCCGCACGGTACGGGATCAGCAACACATCCGTATCGGGAAACATCGAGGCGTCCGTCGGGAACTGTGAACGCAGACCGAAAACCTCGGGACGCAGCAGGTGCGCCGCGGTGTCCGTGAGTTCCGCGCTCAGTACGGTTGCAGGAGGGATCAGGATCGTCGGATCCTGCGCATCGTCGATACGCACGACGGCACGCAGCGGTGGCTGAAGCGTACGCGCAATAGCACCATACGCCGAGTGCGAATCATCGCTTTCGTGAATGCCAAGCACCGCAGCGGTTACATCCATTCAGGAGACCGTCCGGTGGCAGGTAGGATGGAATCTCCAAGATGTTGACCGGTGAGCACACACGCCAGCACTTTGCGTGCGCACCGTGTCCGAATTGCCCGCGAGAACCGGGCCGCCGCGACCTGGTAGAATAGCGGCGCTGACTGGCAAAACACTGCAGATCGAAGGGAAGAACGCCGATGCGACTGCTGACCGGGACGAGCGGCTTCGGCTACAAGGAATGGAAGGGCAGTTTCTATCCGGCAGATCTGCCGGCAAGCAGATTCCTGTCGTACTACGCGGAGCGGTTTCCGGCGGTAGAGATCAACAACACGTTCTACCGCATGCCGGTGCCGGATCAGTTGACTGCCTGGAAGTCGGAAGTGCCGGCGGGCTTCCAGTTCATCCTGAAAGCGCCGCGACAGATCACGCACATCAAGCGGTTGAAGGAGGTCGAGCAGCCGGTTGCGCGACTGCTCGAGGTGAGCGAAGCCCTCGGCGACGCGCGCGGTCCGCTGCTGTTCCAGCTGCCACCGAACATGAAGAAGGACGTGGACCGGCTGCGTACCCTGCTCGCGCTCATGCCGCAGGACGTGCGCGTCGCAGTCGAGTTCCGCAACGACACCTGGCACGATGACGAGGTCTATGGCGCGCTGCGCGAGCACGGCTCGTCGTTCTGCATCACGCACACGGAGGAAGGCGACTCACCGTTCGCGGTGACAGCGCCATGGGGCTACCTGCGGCTGCGTGGTGTGCAGTACGAGGACGACGAACTGAAGAAATGGATCGAGCGCATCCGGGGCACGGACTGGACCGACGTGCTGGTCTTCTTCAAGCACGAAGACGAGGCCACCGGTCCGCGTCTCGCCGCGCGTTTCCGCGAGTTGTTCGACGCTGCCTAGTGGTCTGAGTCAGGAATCTCACGACCGGCCGACCACGTCCGTCATCCAGGCACTGACGGCATCCGCGATCTCCTCGATCACGGCGGCATCATCGCGTCCGCTCTTCTTGCGCACGTGGAATCCGTGGTCGCCGTCCTCGACCACATGCATCGAAGCGCGTGACCCGAGCTCGGCAACGACACCGCGCATCAGCTTCAGGTCCGCCAGCGAATCGCGTGTCCCCTGGACGAACAGCATCGGCTGAGCGACGCCCTCGAGGTGCGCGGCCCTTTCCGTACCGGGTGGCTTGCCGACTCCGTGCAACGGAAATCCCAGGAACACCACACCCCGCACCCGCCCGTCGGCCGACGCGGCCAGCGCCTGCGACGTCATCCGCCCACCCATCGACTTCCCGCCCGCGAAAACCGGCAGTCCGTCAGCCAGCCCCACGGCTGCCTCGATCGCCGCGCGCACCGTCGCCTCCAGCACCGGCGGCCGGTCCGGCGAGCGGCGTCCCGCCTGCGTGTACGGGAAGTTGTAGCGCAGCGTCCCGATGCCGCGTTCGCCCAGTGCCCCGGCGATGGCCTGCATGAATGCATGCCGCATGGGCGCACCGGCACCATGGGCGAGCACGTACAGCGCCTGCGCATCTGCGGGCAGCATCAGCACCGAGTCGACCGCACCGCTGCCCGGCACGTCGATGACTGGTTCGGTCGTTGTGATCGAGGCCATCGCATTCCTCCTGGCAGGCACACGCCATTCTACATGAGCGACGACAACGCCTGCAACGCATGCATCAGGTCCGGCTTCATCTCCAGCACCGGTCGCAGCGGATCATGTCCCAGCCGCTTCATCCGCATTGCCGCGTTCCTGATCGTGTACCGGCGGATGTCGAGTCGCGGGTTCACCTCGCGCCACTCGAGCGGCATCGATACTGGTGCGCCCGGCAGCGGTCGTACGCAGAACGGCGAGACCAGCAGCTTGCCGTGTCCGTTCTGCAGGTAATCGACGTACACGCGCCCGCCGCGCTGAGCGATCACGCGCTCGATCGTCGATATGTCCGGCACGCGCCGTACGACCACGCGGGCGATCAGCTCACCCAGCTGCTTCGACTGCTCGTGATCGAGCTGGCCGCCGAGCGGGATGAGCACGTGCAGCCCAGACGAACCGCTTGTCTTGATGAAGCAGGGCAGCCCGATCTCGTCGCAGAGTGCCTTGAGCGCGATCGCGACCTCGACCACGTCCGAGAACGGTGCGTCCTTCGGATCCAGGTCGAGTATGCACCAGTCGGGCTGGTCGAGGGAGCCGACGCGGCTGGCCCAGAGGTGCAGCGGAATCGAACCCGCGTTCGCGAACCACACGATCGACGCCTCGTCGCCGCCGACCAGGTAGCGCAGCTCACGCTCGGACCCTTCGCTCCACAGCGTTTCGGTGCGCAGCCATGATGGCGCGGACTTCGGCAGGTCCTTCTGGAAGAACGATTTGCCGTGGATGCCATCGGGGAACCGCGTCATCACGAGTGGCCGGTCCCGCAGGTAGGGCAGCAGCCACGGCGTGATGCCGCGGTAATACTCGACGAGGTCACCCTTCGTGTAGCCGTCCTCCGGCCAGTAGACCTTGTCGAGGTTCGTGAGCTTCACGGCATGCGTCGTCCCGTCGCGTCCTGCCGCGGGCGTCTGCGACACAGCGCTGTCGCGCACCTTTCCGCGTGAAACGCGCGCGCCTGGTGCCGGCGAGTCGTCCGCCTCCACCTCGCCAGTGTCGACAGCCTTCTTCGCACTGCGCTTCCGCGGCTTCGCCGCCGGGGCGGCAACCGCATGCTCGCTGAAGGCAGCCGTCGTTTCCGGTGCATCCATCGATTCCGGCGCACTGCCGCGCACGCACTCCTCCGGTCGCTTGTCGTCGCGGATGCGCAGAAACACCGGGTGGCGCAGCAGTCCTTCGTCCGTCCATTCCAGGTAGCGCACCTCCACGACGAGTGTCGGCTCGACCCAGACGGCATTGCGATCGCGCGGCGTGCCTTCCGCCGCGGCGCGCTCCACCACGGTCGGTGACAGTCGCCGTTTCAGCTCGCGCAGCATCGCGCCGTCGAAGCCGGTGCCGACGGAGCCCGCGTAGCGCAGCGTTCCTTCGACGAAGAACCCGAGGTGCAGCGAGCCGATGGCATCAGCGTTGTCACTCGCGCGTTTCCAGCCGACGACCACGAACTCGTCCGTGCGATGTGAGCGCACCTTCTGCCACGCAGACGAGCGCCCCGCGCGGTACACCGAGTCCGCGCGTTTCGCGATGATGCCCTCGAGGCCGAGCGACTCGACCTGACCGAACAGAGCGGTGCCGTGTTCCGCGACGTGATCGGAGAACCGCAGTACGCCGCTCGCCGGAACGATCGTGCGCAGGAGACGCTTGCGCTCGAGGAGCGGCAGCGGGCGGGCGTCGTATGGGCCGGCGGCGAGCAGGTCGAACACGTAGTACGTGGCTGGCAGCTCGAGTGCAGCGCGGCGGATGTCCGGCGTACGCTTCAGCCGCGCACGCTTCTGCAGCCGCTGGAAGCTCGGCAGCCCGACGTCGTCATGCACCGTGATCTCGCCGTCCACGATCAGCCGGTCGTACGGTAGCCGTGCAAGCGCACGCGCGACGTCGGGAAACGATGCCGTCCAGTCATGGCCGTTGCGCGTCTGCAGCACGACGCGCTCGCCGTCCTTCAGCGCGAGGAACCGATAGCCGTCGAACTTGAACTCGTAGATCCAGTCGGGATGATCGAAGACCTCCGTCGCACGTTCCGCGAGCATCGGTGCGCAGTCGGTGATGCGCACGTCGCGGTGCGGTGCGTCGAGTGCTTCGAGTTCCGCCTGCAGATGCTCGTCGCGCGTGACGCCGGTGCGCAGCTCCTCGAGCGTCAGGCCGGACAGCACCGACGACTCGTCGAAGTCGTCGGCGTCCGTACGCATCAGTGCGTCGCGCTCCTTGATCAGCAGCCAGTCCTTCTCGCTGCGCTTCGTCTTCACGAGCGTCCAGCGGCCGCGCAGTTTCTGGCCGCGCAGCTCGAAGAGCAGCTTGCCCTTCCCGAACCCTGCATGCGGATCCTCGATCGGGACCCAGGTGCCCTGGTCCCAGACGATCATATTGCCTGCGCCGTAGTTGCCCTTCGGGATGACACCTTCGAAGTCCGCGTACGCGAGCGGGTGGTCCTCGGTCTGGAACGCGCCGCGCTTGTTCGCCTGGTCATAGGACGGCCCCTTCGGTACCGCCCACGACTTCAGCACACCGTCGAGCTCCAGCCGCAGGTCGTAGTGAAGGTTGCGCGCTGCATGCTTCTGCACGACGAAGCGGAGCAGGCCGCCGCCAGGCGGCTCACCGCCAAATGGCTCAGGGGTGGTGCCCGGGTCGCGTTTCGCGCGGTATTCGGCGAGTGAGTCGGAAGCCATGGGGGAAAGGGCAACGCAACAGCGGCTCGGGTCAAGCCCGCCCCTCGTGCCCTGGCGATGTCGCGTCGTCGAGCCCCGGTCGAGCGCCCGGTCGAGGCAGGTCGCCGTGAGCCCCTGGGCCCAGTACATCAGGGTGTCACGATTCGGCTGGGTCGTCTCGCGGCTGGACCGCAGCGCATCACCATCGAACGCGATCCAGCCCTCCCACAGGCCGTCGGCCCGTCCGCCAGCAGGATGTCGTTTTGCAGGCGCGTCATTCGTCTGACTACCACAAACCTCTTGCACCGCAACCGGCCCCCGTACAATCATGCACACCCTATGAGCGCACGAGCGATCGGCACCGCCACGATTTCCTTCGGCCTCGTCTCCGTCCCGGTGAAGCTCTATTCATCCGGTGACTCGACCGCCGCCATCAGCTTCAACTGGATCCACAAGGACTGTGGCTCCCGGCTGAAGCAGCAGTACATCTGCGCCCGCGAGGGCACGGTGGTCGAGAAGGACGAGATGGTGAAGGGCTACGAGTTCGCGAAGGACCAGTACGTCCTGTTCAGCACGGACGAGCTCAAGGCGCTCGACCAGAAGGCGGACAACACGATCGAGATCGTCGAGTTCGTGCCGGCGGACCAGGTCGAGAAGACGTATATCGACAAGGTCGTCTATCTCGGCCCGGAGAAGGGCGGTGATCGTGCGTACCGGCTGCTGTCGGCGGCGATGCGCGAGACCGGCCTCTCGGCACTGGGTCGCTACGCCGCGCGTGGCAAGCAGTACCTGGTGTTGCTGTCACCCATGCGTGACGGCATCGTCATGGAACAGCTCCGCTATGCGCATGAGGTCCGTTCGTTCGATGACGTGCCGATCGGCGAGGCGGACGTGAAGGACCAGGAGCTGAAGCTTGCCGTGCAGCTGATCGATCAGATCCGCTCGGAACAGTTCCAGCCTGAGAAGTACCAGGACGAGGTGCGCGAGCGTCAGCTCGAGCTGATCCAGGCGAAGGTACAGGGCGAGGACATCACGGCTGCGCCGGTGGAAGCGCCGCAGACGCAGATCATCGACCTGATGGCTGCGCTCAAGGCGTCGCTCGCGAAGAAGGACGTGGCTGCGGACGAAGAAAGCGGTCGCAAGCCGGCACGTGCGGCAAAGACGGCGAAGAAGACGGCGAAGCGCAGGGCGAGCGGCGGCTGAGGTCGCGATGTGGTATGGAACCCGGGACGTCGCCAGGATGCTGGGGCTCTCGGAAACGCAGGTCCGGTCGTACGTCCGCGCTGGGCTGATCGAAGTCGAGCGCGGCCCGCGCAATGCCTACCGTTTCAGCTTCCAGGATCTGGTCCTGCTACGTGCCGCACGTGGCCTGATCCAGGCGCGCGTGCCGCATCTGCGTGTGCTGCGCGCACTGCGGCGCCTGAAGCGACAGCTCCCACCCGATCGTAACCTTGCCGAACTCCGCATTCTCGTCGATGGCGACGATGTCATTGTGAGCGACGGCGCCGCGGCGTGGAACCCCGCGTCCGGCCAACTCCATCTCGATTTCCAGGTCGCGGACCTGAACGCCGAGGTCGCGCCGCTGCACGCGGCGGTGCGTCCGGCCATCCCGGCGGTGACGGCGGACGACTGGTTCGAGCGCGGCGTCGAACTGGAGCTGGTTTCTACGGACGACGCGGTCACCGCGTACGAGCGGGCGCTCGAGCTGGATCCGCGCCACGCGGATGCGCATGTGAACCTGGGGCGGATGCTGCACGAGGCGCGGCGGCTCGCACAGGCGGAGCTGCACTACCGCGCGGCGCTCGCGACCGGGCCGCACGCCACGGCAGCGTACAACCTCGGCATCGTGCTGGAGGATCGGCAGCGGCAGAAGGAAGCGGTGAGCGCCTATTCCCGCGCACTCGACGCCGACCCGCGCATGGCCGACGCGCACTACAACCTGTCACGACTCTACGAGCAGCTGGGCGACGAGGCCGCCGCCGTTCGCCACCTGCGTGCCTACCGCTCGCTGACGCAGGGCACCGGCCGCGCCTGACGCGCGGCTTCACTTCCCAGGTTGCCTGCGTCTACTTTCGGACTGCACCCGCCGCACCCGACGGCTCGATCGGCAGTGACTCGCGCGTGTCCATGAACGCAGTCACGATCTCCGGGTCGAACTGCCTGCCGCTCTGCTCACGGATCTCCTCGAGCGTCTCCTCGAGCGTCCATGCCAGCTTGTACGGGCGGGCGTGCATGAGCGCATCGAACGTATCGACGAGTGCGACGATGCGACCGCTCATGGGGATCTCCGCACCGCGCGTACCGTTGTAGCCGAGGCCGTCCCACCGCTCGTGGTGCGTGAGCGCGATCTCCTCGGCGATCTGCAGCAGCGGCACACGGCTGCCGCCGAGGATGCGCGCGCCGATCGTCGTGTGCGTCTTGATCAGCGAGAACTCCTCCGGCGTCAGGCGGCCCGGCTTGAGCAGCACGGAATCGGGCACACCGATCTTGCCGACATCGTGCAGCGGCGCGGCGCGCCGCATCAGGTCCACCTGCTCGCCATTCCAGCCGAGCACGCGAGAAAGCGCGGCCGCGAGCTCGCCGACACGACGGATGTGGTCGCCCGTCGCGTCGTCGCGGTACTCTGCAGCCTTCGCCAGCCGGTCGAGCGTGTCGATGCGTGCCTGATCGAGTTCGGCCGTCCGGATCCGCACACGCTCCTCGAGCTGCACGTTGTGCTCGAGCACCTGCTGCTGCAGTGCGCGGATCGTGAGCAGGTTGCGGATCCGCAGCAGTGCCTCGAGCTGGTCGAACGGCTTCGCCAGGAAGTCCGATGCGCCCTGTTCGAGTGCGCGCAGCTTCGTCTCCGGCAGGATGTCCGCGGTCAGCACGAGCACGGGCATGTACGCCGCCGGCGTGACCGTTCGCTCGCGGATCTGCTGCAGCACCTCGAAGCCGTTCAGGCCGGGCATGTGCAGGTCGAGCAGCACGATGTCCGGCTGCCAGGTATCGAGCAGCTCCATCACGCCCTCGGGCTGGGACGTGCCGAGGATCTCCTCGTAGCCGGCCCGGCGCAGAATGCGCTCGAGCAGCCGGAGATTCATTTCCTGGTCGTCGACGGCCAGGATCCTTCTCTTCGTTACGTCGATCTCGCTCACTGCCTCACTCCCGCGCGCTCATCTGGAGCGCGTCATGGATGGTACTGACGAATCCGGCGATGTCGAGCGGTTTCGTGAGGTAAGCGAACACGCCCTCACGCACGAGCCGCTCGATGCGCGATGGCGTGGCGTCCGCACTCAGGACGACCACCGGGATATCACGCGTCGAAGGGTCATCGCGCAACCGCTGCAACACCAGCTCGCCGTCGATCTCCGGCAGGTGCAGATCGAGGAGAATCAGATCGGGCAGCATCGTGCGTGCCTGCTCCAGGCCGTCCAGCCCGTCCGATGCGCCGAGAAAACGGAAACGGTCTCCCTGCAGTGCCAGGATGCGGCGCACGAGCTGCAGGTTCGCCTCATTGTCTTCGATGTACAGCACCGTGCGCGCATCGGGATTGAGCTGCGCCAGCGCGGCGGAATCCACGAACTGGTCCTCGCTCGCGATTGCGCCGATCGGCGGACCGACACGCGTCAGCTCCGTCCAGAAGGTGGTGCCGACACCGGGGCGCGAGTTCACCTCGATGCGCCCGCCCATCGCCTCGACCAGCGCCTTGCTGACGACCAGACCGAGGCCTACGCCCTCGACGCCCATCTCGTCCGCGCCCAGCCGCTGGAACGGTTCGAAGAGATGCGCCTGCTTGGCGGGATCGATGCCCATGCCCGTATCGCGTACACCAATACGTACAACGCCGTTGCTTGGCTCCGCAATGAAATCGACGTGGCCGCCGTCGCGATTGTACTTGATCGCGTTGGACCCCAGGTTGACGAGCACCTGCCGCAATCGCTGTCGGTCTGCGCGCACGAAAAGGTTCCGAGTGACGTTCACCTCGAGCGTGATGGTGCGCGGCGTTGCCGCGTGGCTGAGGAACGAGCGCACCTCGTCCACCACGTCCCAGACACGCACGGTCTCGATCGCAAGCGCGAGCGTGCCGCTCTCGATACGCGAGATGTCCAGGATCTCGTTGATGAGCGCGAGCAGGTGCTTGCCACCGCGAAGGATGTGCTCCACGCTGTCCGCAGCCTCGACGTCGAGATCCTCCTGCGCCAGCAGCTGGCCGTATCCGAGGATCGCATGCAGCGGCGTCCGCAGCTCGTGCGAAACACGCGATAGGAATTCGTTCTTCGCGCGGTTCGCACGGTCCGCTTCACCGAGCGCGCTCGCGAGACGTCGTTCCGTCTCCTTCGCGGCCGTCACGTCACGCGTCACGCCCACGATGCCGCTGATCCTGCCGTCCGGCTCGCGCAGGGGTGCGACCGACGTCTGGAACTGCACCGGCGGGCGGTCACGCCGGTTCAGCGTCCAGTCGTAGATCGCAGGCAGCCCCGCGAGCGCACGACGGTTCGCTTCCTCGTGCACCACCGCGTCGTCGCCGTACAACTCGCGCACCGTCTTGCCGATCAATGCGCCTTCCTCGGCGTCGAGCCGACCATACATCTCGGTGACGCGGCCCTCCCGGTCCAGCGCGAACACCACGTCCTCGAGCGAGCGTGTCAGGCTCAACAGTCGCTGCTGTGCGATCCGCAACTCGCGCTCCGTTCGCTCGCGTCGACGCACGTCGCGGAACAGTACGATGAGCATGATGGAGAAGATCAACACTGCGACGAGTGTCGCGATCAGCATCACGCTCGGCGTCAGCAGCGCACGCGCACGCCGGGCCTCCGATTCCGCCAACATGGTCTCGTGCGTGACCATCAGCCCGTCGAGGAGCCCGCGGATCTGGTTCACCAGCCGCCGCGAACGGCCGATGCCCTCTGGCGTGGCAGCGTCCAGATCACCCCGGATCATGACCTCGTGCAGCGTCGCCAGCGAGTCGTACGCGAGCGCGATACTGTCCAGCGCGGCCAGGTTCGCAGTATCGCCCACCTCCAGCCGGCGGAGCCGCGCGAGCGCGGCCGGCGCGCGGACTCGGCTCTCGTAGTGGCGCTGCAGGTAGTGCGGTTCACCCGTGAGCAGATAGCCGCGGACCGTCGTCTCGGTCTGCTCCACGCCCGTCGCGAGCCGCTGCAGCTGCATCAGCACGCGCTGCGTTTCCGCGGCCTCGATGCTGGTCCGCTCCACACGCTGGGCATGCGCAAACGAGAGCACGACGAGCAGCACGAGCACTGCAAGCACGAGTATGAGCGCGGCGGCAAGCCGCCGGCCCCGCGAGAGCATCATCGACAAGGCAGGCCAGGTGGGTATTAAACCGTCAGTGTGACGTCCCCCCAATTTTGCTTTCGGCGCCTGTGGCCGCCAGTGATGCCTCAGCGCCGCTCCTGGAAATGCTGCTCCAACTCGTCCATCGTACGCGGCCAGTCATCGCGCAGCAGCCGCGAAAAGGCCCGGTCCGCCAACAGTTTTCCGCCGGTCTGGCAGGTCGGACAGTAGTTCGTCTCGTTATCGGCGTACCGGATGCGCTGGATGGTACCACCGCACCGCGGGCACGGCTTGCCGTAACGGCCATGGACTGCCATCCGCGGGTGGAACGCCGTGACTTTCCCCGGGAAGTCACCGTCCGCTTCCTCGATCAGCAGGTTTGCCCACCCGGCCAGCGACGAGCGGGTCACCTCGTAGAGCCGTTCGATCTCCGTCGCCTCCAGCCGTGACGTCAGCCGCGCCGGCGACAGTTCCGCGGCGTGCAGGACCTCGTCCGAATGAGCGTTGCCGATTCCGCTCAGGATGCGCGGATCGGTCAGCGCCCTCTTGAGCGTGCGGTTCTCGCGCTGCAACGCCGCCGTAAACTCCGGCAGGGTAGCATTCAGCGGATCGATGCCGCCGCGATCGAAGTCGGCGAGGGCGTCACGCCCCCGGACGAGGTGCAGATGCGCACGCTTCTTCGTGCCCGCCTCGGTCACCAGCAGCGAGCCGTTCTCGAACTCGAATGCGGCATGCCCGAGTCGCCGCGGGATTGGCGTACCCGGCGCTTTCCACTGCAGCCGTCCCGCAATCATCAGGTGCAGCACGGCGAACAGGTCGTCCTCGAACGCGAAGACGATACGCTTGCCGATGCGTTCCATGCCCGTCAGAACCTTGCCGGCGAACGCCGCTGCCGGCGGATCCACGCTGCGCAACAGGGAAGGCGACACGATCCGCAGCCGCTCGAGCCGCTGCCCGACGACGCGCGGCTCCAGTGCGTGGATGTATAAAACGACTTCGGGGTATTCGGGCATTCGCTCGGTTGCTGTGGTGCCGTTTTCCCGTAGTGTACTACCCCATGTTCAAGCAACGATTCCATCCTGCCCTCTGCGTCGCCCTGGCGCTCGTCGCCTGGGGACATGACGCTGCGTCCGCGCAGACAGGCGGACAGGCGCCCGCAGCGGCCGCGTTCGTGGCGCCGACCGAGCACCAGGGTGCCGCCGCCCTCGGCCTGGCCCTGCGGCGGCTCGGCACGACGACGCGCGTCCTCATGATCGCCGCTCACCCGGACGACGAGAACACCGCGGTGCTGAGCGCGCTCGCCCTGGGACAGGGTGCCGATGTCGCGTACCTGTCACTGACGCGCGGTGAGGGCGGCCAGAACCTGATCGGTCCCGAGCTGCAGGAGGGGCTGGGATTGATACGCAGCGGTGAGCTGCTCGCGGCGCGACGCCTGGATGGTGCCCGGCAGTTCTTCACGCGCGCCTACGACTACGGCTACTCGAAGAGCGCGGACGAAGCGTTCTCGCACTGGCCGCAGGACAGCCTGTTGGCTGATGCAGTCGGCGTGATCCGGGCGTTTCGCCCCGACATCGTCATCTCCGTCTTCAGTGGAACGCCACGCGATGGGCACGGCCAGCACCAGGCCGCAGGCATCATCGCGCGGGAAGCGTTCGATGTCGCGGCGGACCCTGCGCGCTTCGCGCACCTCGGGCCACCGCACCGGGCGCGTACGCTCTACCAGTCGCTCTGGCGACCGACCGGTGAGGAGCGGTTGCGCCTCGCGACCGGCGAGTATGACCCGCTGCTCGGCCGTTCGCACTACCAGGTCGCGATGGCGAGCCGCAGCCGCCATCGATCGCAGGACATGGGACAGGATGAACCGATCGGCCCGCACTCATCGGTGTTCGAGCTGATGGCTGGCCAGGGCAGTGCGGCGCCTTCGCTGTTCGCGGGCATCGATACGGCGGTCGCACAGTTGTCGTCGCGCGTGCCAGCCGCAGCCCGTGCGCTCGGCGCCTACCAGGACGCGGTGTACGCACTGCGCTCCGCATTCAATCCGCTCGCGCGTGGTGAGCTCGTGCCACGACTCGCGCGTGCGCACGCATTGCTCGACCGCGCGATCGATATGATGCCGGGTGGAGCATCGGAAGAACGGTCCCGACTCGAGGCCGAGCGTGCAGACCTGCGCAACGCGTTGCGGCTCGCCGCGGGCCTCGTGACCGACGTCACCGCCGATGTCGCGCGCGTCGTGCCCGGCGACTCCATTCTCGTAACGATCAGCGCATGGAACGGTGGCGTGCAGCCGATCCGTGTTGCCGCACTCGAGCCGCTGCTGCCGGCCGGCTGGCGCGCGCAGCATGTCGAGATGGCCGGAGCCCGGGGCGCGAGTGGATCGAACGGTGCTGCGCGTGATGTTCTTCTTGCACCAGGCGACGTATTGCGCAGCACCTTCGTCGTCCATGTACCGTCCGGCGCGCAACCGGATGAACCGTACTTCCTGCGCACCGCGCGCACTGGCGACCTCTACATATGGCCCGACGAGCCGACATTGTGGGGACTGCCGTTCGAGCCGCCCGCCGTGCGCGCACGCGTGGATGCGCGCATTGCCGACGTCGCCGTGGCGCACGTGCAGGAAGCGGAGCACGTGCTCGTGGACAAGGCGCTGGGCGAGGTACGACAGCCGGTGCTCGTACTGCCTGCCGTGTCGGTGGACGTGTCGCCAGGTGTTCTGGTCGTGCCGCGGGCCTCAGCCGGCCCGCGCATGCTGACGGTCACACTGCGCTCCGCAGCGCGTGACACGATCCGTGGCGAGTTGCGCGTGACGAACGGCGGCTGGCGCATCGCGCCCGGCGTGCAGGCGATCACGCTTGCGCCGGGTGGGACACAAAGGGTGAGCGTGGAAGTCGCGCCCGCGACGAACGCGACTGCCGACGCTGAACTTGCGGCACGGTTCGTCGCATCTGACGGTCGCACGTGGAATCGCGGCTACGACATCATCGACTATCCGCACATCCGTCCGCGGCCGTTGTACGCTGATGCCGCGACCACCATACGGATGGTGGACGTCGTGATCGCGCCGGATCTGCTCGTCGGTTACATCGAGGGCGCAGGCGACGACGGCGCCGCGGCGCTGCGTCAGATGGGGACGCGCGTGGAGATGCTCGACAGTGCAGCACTCGCGACCCGCGACCTGTCACGCTACGACGCGATCGTCGCGGGGATCCGTGCATACGAAGTGCGCACTGACCTGCTCCGTCACAACAACCGGTTGCTCGCGTACGCGCGCGACGGCGGCACGTTCGTCGTGCAGTACAACAAGTATGAGCTGGTCGAAGGCGGCTTCACGCCGTATCCGATGACAATGGCGCGTCCGCACGGTCGCGTTACCGACGAAACAGCACCGGTCCGGCTACAGCAGCCCGATCACCCCGTACTCTCCTGGCCGAACCGCATCACGCAGCAGGACTTCGATGGCTGGCTGCACGAGCGCGGGCTCTATTTCGCCGACGCGTGGGCCGACGCGTACACGCCTCTACTCGCGATGAGCGATCCCGGTGAGCCACCGCTCGAAGGCTCACTGCTCGTCGCACCCTACGGCGACGGCCACTACGTCTACACCGGCCTCGCCTTCTTCCGTCAGTTGCCGGACGGTGTACCCGGCGCTTACCGGCTGCTCGCCAACCTGGTCTCGCTCGGGAACCGGTAGCGGCAGGCAGCTCTTTCGTACCCCTCCGAACAGGTGTGACCCGGTCCGTGTCCAGTTCCGGACCGGGCCGGCGCCATGGCTGGTGGCAAACGCGGGCCCGCGAACGGGCGTGCCCGCGACCACGACCGTTCCGGAGGTTGAAATGCTCACGCTGCGCCGGTCACTGCGGTGGTTGCTGCTGTTCCTCCTGCTCATGTTCGCCGGATGTGAAGACTGGCTGCCCCAGGAGCCACCGGACCTCGAGACGGGCTCGGTCTTCCGCACGTGGGTGATCGATCAGATCTACGCGGCTGGCCGCGCGTACGACGAGCGCGTCGTATCGGATGAGCAGGAAGACGGCGTCGTGGATGTCATCGAGTTGATCGGGCCGCTCACCCTGAAGCCGCCCGGAATGGGCGATGAGGCGACTGGCGAGGTGTTCTCGAATGAGACTGGCGGGGTGTTCTGGGTCTCGGCACAGGCGCCGGTTGACACCGTGAACGAGCCGATCGGCTCTCACGTGCGTCTCAAAGAGGTGTTTCGATTTCGCAGGGAGGCCGGCGACGCAGAACTGCGATTCACCATCACGATGGCGAAGCTCGAGGCCATCGATGGAAACGGCCTCGATCCATCGTTCAAAGACTGCCCGTGGGCTCGCGGCCCACTGATCGAATTCGCTGTCGATTGTGCGAATCTGATGATGGGCTCGATCGACGCCTTCTACTGGGCATACACCGAGCCGACTCGCGTACAGCCGCCCGAGGCATTCTTCTACGCGAACTCTACCGCAAAGCTCTTCGGCTGGGGCAGGGAGTGGTACGCGGACGTCTACACAATGGACAATTCGGTTCAGCCGCTGTACCACCGCGGCAACTTCGATGTCAACCTGGACTCGGACGGCACAGGACGCCATCCGCTGGTTCGTCTGAACGCGCCCGTCCCGGTGATCATCCCGCTCGATTCCGTGGACGTCGGCGAGGAATTCGAGGTCGTGATCGATGTGAGCGCGATCGCCTCCAATCGCCGCGGGCATGAGTCCTACATCGACGCATTCTTCCGCGACCCGTTTTCGTCCAGCGGACTCGAGATCGAGTTCGAGGGCCTGACGAGGCTCCGGGCGCCCGACGAGATCCGCGACGATGTCATCTGGTGAGTGGCCTCGAGGGTTCGGGACTGCGCCTCAGGGAGGGAGGCCTCTCCATCGTGGATGTCTCCGACAACGGCGTGTTCGTGTTCCCCGTCGAGTATTCGTCCGGCAACACGTACAACGTCACAGTCGACACGCAGCCGGGCGATCCGCTGCAGTCGTGCACGGTCACGAACGGTGCGGGCACCATCACGGACCATGACGTGACGGACATCGTAGTGGCGTGTGAGACGCCGAGCGGCGCGGGCGGACTCGATCCGTCGTTCGGGACGGGCGGCCAGGTCGAAACGAGCATCAGCCCCGACTCCGATGACCGCTTCGCGACGAAGATCGCGCTGCAGCCCGACGGCAGACTGCTCGCCGTAGCTCGGAACATGATGGTGCGCTACAACGCGGACGGCACGCCTGACACCGGCTTCGGCGCGAATGGCCAGGTACAGGTGCAGTTCGGTCCGCTGAATGAGCGGCTGCAGGCCGTCGCAGTGCAGCCGGACGGCCGGATCCTCGTCGCAGGATACACGGACGACAACCTGAGTCTGCCGGCCAACAACGACTTCGCGCTCGCCCGCTTCAACGCGGACGGCACGCCGGACACGGGCTTCGGCGTGAACGGTGTGGTGACCACCGACTTTGCGGGCATGATCGACGCCGCAAGCGCGATCCTGATCCAGCCGGACGGCGCGATCCTGCTCGCCGGCAGCGCCCGTGTCACCGTGCTCGACGTAGACTTCGGCCTGGCCCGCTACACCAGCGCCGGCGTGCCTGTATCGACATTCGGAGCGAACGGCGACAGCAAGGCCACCGTGAACCTCGCGGGTAACCAGGACCTCGCATACACGGTGGCACTGCAGTCCGATGGCCGAATCATCGTGACAGGACGTGCAGCCCTGTCCGGCGGCTCCGATCCAGACATCGGCATCGCCCGTTTCGACACGAACGGCATCCTGGACGCGAGCTTCGGCACCGCCGGTATCGTGCGCGTCGCGACTGCCGAGGCCGACTGGCCGCTCGACGCCGTGATCGATGGCAGTGACAGGATCCTCGTTTCCGGCAGCTACAGCGGCTCCGCGTTCGTGGCGCGCTACGATGCGAACGGCGCACCTGATGCGAGCTTCGCGGGCGGCACGCTCATCACCAGCACGCTCTCCACTGCCAACGGCATCGCACTGGACAGCGCGGGCCGCATCCTGATCGCGGGCGCCGTGAACGGCGACATGGGCATCGTACGCCTGCTCGATGACGGCACCATCGACACGAGCTTCGGCACGAACGGCGACGGCGTCATAACCGTGGACTTCTACAGCGGTAATGATGCAGCAAGCGACGTCGCGGTCCAGCCCGATGGCCGGATCGTGGCAGGCGGTGTGGTGAGCAACGGCCTCCAGCGGCGCGTAGGATTCGTGCGTGTGCTGCCATGATCCGATTATTGGCTCATTTCACCGCCGAGAGCGCCGAGGGAGTGAATGAGGTGAGCCCGAGCTGCTTGAAACGGTAACGTGAGCGGCGCGCGTCAGATCAGCTGACGCGCGCCGCTCACATTGCAACGTGTACTTCTGTCGTTGTCCCGCGCTCTCTCAGCGATAGAATGAAGTTCAGTTACGGCCCACCATCATCGAATCACGGCGCGCCTTGAACTCCGTGCCTTCCTTCCACTCCGGGATCGCGTCGTCGTTCGCCACCAGCACACCCAGCCGGAAGAGCATCCGCAGGTCCTCGACTGCACCCGACAGATCCCAGTCGGGCTTCATCTCGTCGCTCGGCTTGTGGTAGTCGTTGGCGGTGTACTGCTCGCGCTTCTCCTCGCCGTATGACGGGTCGCGGCCGATGTACTGCGTGCCGTTGTCGATGTAGATCGCCGGTACGCCCTGCTTCGCGAACTCGAAGTGATCGGAGCGGTAATAGAAGCCCTTCTCCGGCTCCGGGTCGTCGGCGAGTGTGCGCTCGCCCGCAGTCACGACGCCGAGCATATCTTCGAGCGTGGAGTTGCCGCGCCCGACGATCACGACGTCCTCCGTGCGGCCCCACTGGTTCACGCCGTCGATGTTGATGTTCGCGACCGTGTGCGTGAGCGGATACAGCGGGTTCTCCGCGTAGTACTTCGCGCCCAGGAGTCCCTGCTCTTCCGCAGTGACGGCCAGGAACAGGATGGAGCGGCGCGGCGCCGCTGGCAGTGCACGGAACGCCTTTGCGATCTCGACCATGCCCGCCGTGCCGCTCGCGTTGTCGAGTGCGCCATTGTAGATCTGGTCGCCTTCGGCGGTCGTGTCGCGGCCGAGATGGTCCCAGTGGGCGGTGAAGACGACGTACTCGTCGCGCAGTTCCGGATCCGAGCCCTGCAGGCGACCGACCACGTTGCGCGACTCCACGTCCCGGATCGTATTGCGCAGCCGGAACGACGCCGTGCCGTTCAGGGTGACAGGGCGGAACTCCTGCGTGCGCGCCTGCGCCTTGAGCGCATCGAAGTCCTGACCGGCCGCCGAGAACAGCTCGCGCGCCTTCGGCTCCGTGATCCACGACTCGACGCGGACGCGGTTCGGATCCGCGTTCGGACTGCGGATGTCAAAGTTCTCGCGGCCCCAGCTGCCCGCGACGACCTCCCACGGATAGCCCGCCGGTCCCGTCTCGTGCACGATGATCGCCGCTGCGGCCCCCTTCTCCGAAGCGATCTCGTACTTGTACGTCCAGCGGCCGTAGTACGTCATCGCATCGCCGCGGAACATGTTCGCGTCGAGCTCATCACCCGTGCCGACCGGCGGATCGTTGATCAGCATCACGATCGTCTTGCCGCGCACGTCCACATCCTTGTAGTCGTCCCAGCCGTACTCCGGGGCGACGACGCCATAGCCGACGAACACAAGATCCGAACCTTCGACGGCGACTTCCGGCTCGAAATGGCGAGAGACGGCGACATAGTCGGACGGGAACGCCAGGCTGATCCGGCGACCGCTCACGCTCAGGCTCGCCTCCGGCTCCGCACTGAACCCGACGAGCGGCACGGTCTGCGTCCACGTGCCGTCCGGGTTGCCCGGCTGCAGCCCGGCCGCGGCGAACACACGCTCCAGGTACGCAACCGTGCGCTCCTCGCCGATCGTGCCGGGCGAGCGGCCTTCCATCGAGTCATGCGACAGCGCAGCAATGCCCGAAAGCAGGCCGTCCGTCGAGATCGCGTTGGCGGCGCGACGCAGCGCGGCACTGTCGGCCGCAGGGCTCGTCCGCCCGGGGTTGTGTTCGACGGTGCATGCGGTCGCCAGTACTGCCACCGCCGTTGCCAGGAACCGCGTGAAGGTCTTCATCGATGCACGTCCATGGTGGAATCGATCGAGGGAACCGCCCCTATAGTCCATCATATGGCGGAGTGCGTCAAATCAGGCAATCACGATGCAACTGGTGGCCGTATCCCGACCATCCACGGCAGATGCCGTGCAGAGCGTACCATGCCCGTTACGCATGACCGGGGCGCTACGTCCTTCAGACGCGTTGTGCCGGAAGGTATCCCGTCCGGCGCCGTCGTTTCCGACACATGTACGTTTCTGCGCCACTGCCCATTGCCCGGCAGCGGACGCTTCTGCGATTGTTAACGGATGCCCACCGACCCCGCATCAGCGGATACGGGACGCGAAGAAGCGTCGATGATCGATACGGAACTGCCCCCCGACAGCGAGCGGGACACCACCCCACCGGCCGGCCATACGGCTGCGACGGGGTCGAGCGGTGACCTGGCCGCGGCAGCCGGTCCCGTCGGCAGTGCGCCCACCGACGACCGCGACCCGGGCGGCGTGCGCTCGCCGCGGACGTCGCGCTTCGATCGCTCGATCGTGGAGGGCCCGCTCTCGCCGGCTGTCTGGAAGCTGGCCTGGCCCACGATCCTCAATAACCTGATCGGCGGGTTGCAGGGCATGATCGATCACGCGATGGTCGGTCACTACGTCGGCTACCAGGGCAATGCCGCGATCGGTGTGAGCTGGCAGGTGTTCCTGGTCGTGATCGTGTTCATCACGTCGCTGTTCACCGGAATGAGCGTGCTCGTCGCACGCTTTGCCGGCGCAGATGATCAGACGCTGGTCAACCGGACCGTCTACCAGGCATTCCTGACGGCGCTCGTCATTTCGTTCGGCATCATGGCGCCGGTTGGCTACGTGCTGACGCCAACGCTGCTCGACATCGTCAACGCCACGCCGGCGGTGCAGGCGGAAGCCATGCCGTACCTGCGTATCATGTTCATCTTCAGCTGGGGCCTGCTGCTCTTCTTCATGCTCGGCGGCGCGCTCCGCTCGGCCGGCGACGCACGCACGCCGCTGCGCCTCGGCGTGCTCGTCACGGTGCTCAACATCGTGCTGAACGTGATCCTGATCCGCGGTCTCGGCCCGATCCCCGCATTCGGCACGATGGGCGCTGCGATGGGAACGGTGATCGCGACCGGCGCTATCGGCATCTACGCGGTCGTGCAGCTGCGCAGGAACGTGTGGGTGGTCGGCTTCCCGAAGGGTATGAGCCTGGGGCCGGACTGGTCGATCATCCGCGCACTGTTCCGCTTCGGCCTGCCCACCGGCATCCAGGGCATCGCCATGAACGTCGGCGGCGTGCTGATGCTCGGCTTCATCGGCTCGCTCGCACTGAGCGCACAGGCGCAGGCGGCGTTCACGGTCGCCTACACGCAGATCTTCTCGTTCATCACGTGGACCGCGGTCGGACTCATGGGCGCCGCCGCGGCCGTGGCCGGCCAGAACCTCGGCGCCGGCAACCCGCAGCGCGCTTCCGACGCCGTACACGTGTCCGCGCGCTTCGCCGCCGCGATCGCCATCTTCTTCGGCGCCCTCTACCTGCTCATCCCCGGCCAGCTCCTCGCCGTCTTCGGCATGAGCGACCCGGTCGTCGTCGGCCTCGGCACGGAACTGCTCCGCTTCCTGAGCGTGTCCGGCATCTTCATCGCCGTCGCACTCACCTACACCGGCGGCCTGCAAGGCACCGGCGACACGCGTAGCCCGCTCTACATCTCCATCATCTCACAGGTGGTGCTGCCCATCGGTCTCGTGTTCGTCCTCGACCGCACAGGCACCCTCGATCCGTGGGAGATCTGGCTCGCAATCCTGCTCGGCCACATCGCCCGCTGTCTCCTGAGCATCGGCCGATTCCGCCAGGGCAAGTGGGCGCATATCGAAGTCAAGGTGTAGCTGCGGAACTGCCCGGCTGAATTGCTTTCACCACAGAGGACACTGAGGACACCGAGTGTCCTCTGTGGTTGAAGCAAGTCCGTCTACTGGTTATCCGCCACTGCTGCCGGCGGCGCCGCACTCAGCGCCTGGTGATGCATCAGCGCATTGAACAGCATCGCGTACGACCCCAGCGTCTCGCCGCGCCAGAACGGATTGAACGAGAACATGATCACGTTCCCGCGTCCGAGTGATGCCTGTACGAGTGCGGGCGAGTTGGCCAGCTCACGACCGTTGTTGAGGCCGCCGCTGATCAACAGCCTGGACACGTCCGGCTCGTAGCGCAGGATCGTGCGGTAGGCCGGACGGTCCTGTCCGCCGAAGCCGAAGAACGACGCTTCGCTCTCGTCCTGCTGCTGGCCGGCACGGAACTCCTCGACGCCGGCGGCGCCCATGTCGCGCGGACGCCCCTGCACGATGTCGGTGTCCTGCGTGCCGCCGCGCCCGCTGCGGCGCGCGGTCGTCGCACCCTCGCGGGCCGCCTGCTCGGCGCTCACGCCACTACCGCCACCACCGAATCGGCCGAAGCCGCTCTGCTGCGCGGCGAACACCGGCGAGCTGCGCTGGTTGAAGTAGACGCCGACGGCGTCGTCATAGCCGTAGAGCAACGGGCTGGTCTTCTCGGCCGCCACCGCGCGATAGACGCCGCCGGGCGCCCAGAGCTGCTGCGTCTGGCGGATCGAGAGGCCCGTCGCGAAGCCGAAGTGCACCGGTATCGACGCACTGTTCGTCAGTGTGACGAGTGTGCCGCCCTCTTCGACGAAACGCTGCAGGTTCGAGACGCCGCGCAGCTCGAGTCCGCCGCGCATGTCGTCGGTCTCGTCCTGCCGCCCGAGGTTCGGCGTCAGTGCCGTGCGCTTCCACGGCACCGGGCTGTCACCGGTGACGCCGCGCACCGTGCTGAGTGCATCGAACGACGTCGGCCCGAGCAGCAGCACGTCATAACGTTCGCGCAGCCGCGGGTTGTCGCGCACCTCGTGCACGGAGATGTAGTCATACGGCACGCCGTACTCGTCCAGGCCGAGGCGCATCCAGCCCTCGTCCTGCGTGCGCTGCCACGTGTGCACGACCGCCACGCGCGGTGTCGCGACCGCGTGCGCAGCGACGGACGGGACGGCGCTCACACCGTATGCGGTGAAGCCGTACTGTGCGGCCGCACGCTCGAGGCGGCTGCGCAGGTCGCCGGGGTTGCCGCGCGTCGGGATGATGAAGCTGCCCGCGCGGAAGCTGCGGCCGCCGGCGTCGAATGCAGTCTCCGCTGCCTGAATGCGCAGCTCACGGTTCGCGAAGCGGAACGCCGCCAGCGTGTTGTCGGCGTTGTAGTCGATGATGTACGCGCCACCGCTGCCCTGCACGCTGCCGCCCGGCGCAAACGTCGTGACGGGCGACATCGGCGCGTTCAGCACCGCGACGTCCTCGACACGATCGACCTGCGCATTGAAGAGCGGGCCGAGCGTCCAGCCCACGTCGTCGTACGGGCTCGGATCGTCCGGGTTGTAGTACTGGATGTCGAGCAGCATGTCGATCGCACGCGAGTACGGCTGGTCCATGCGGATGACGAAGCTGCCCGCCGGATAGCTGACGTCGCCCACATTGAATGCCGACGTCGCACGCTGGATCTCTGCCCCCTGCTGCTGCATCAGCGTGAGCAGTCGCGCCTGCTGGCCCTTGCGCGGGTCGTCAGCCGTAAAGACGTACGCTGCCGGGCCTTCCGTCGTGGCCTTCGCGATCGAGCGCTTCGACTTCTCCCAGAAGTTGCGCAGGAACTCCTCGCGCTCGACGGCGACCTCGTGCAGCGCGACCAGCAGCGCGCTCTGCTGCAGGTTCACGTTGTTGCGGATGCCCCAGACCACCTCCGGCAGCGGCGTGCTCGGACGGTGCCACTGGCGATCCACGTTCGTGCGCACGATATGCGTGCCGGCATTGCGCGACGCCTGTGTCTCGTAGAAACGGCCGATCGAGTTCCGCATGTTCGCGATCCAGAACATGTAGTTCGGCGCCCAGCCGTCATAGAAGTCGAACGTGTAGACACCCGGCACGCCCCACGCCGTCATGTCCTTGACTTCCTTGAACGCGAGCCGGTTCCACTCGTTCACGACGATCGGATCCACCCATGCGTTGTACGGTCCGCGACCGGTCGAGGTGTAGAGATACGACGCCGATTCGTGCAGGTCGTGCAGCACCGTGGGGTGCCACTCCATGAACGTCCTCAGGATGTTCTGCGTGATCGCCAGCTGCAGGCCCATGCCGTCGCGGTTGTTGTCATGCGCGACGTACTTGCCCCAGTACAGCGGGCTGCGCGGGTAGTTGCCGTCCGGGTCCTTGCGCGGCGCCATGTGGATGTCCACCACCTTCGCACGGCCGTCCACTTCCACGATCGGCGTCGCCATGAAGATCAGGTTGTCGCGGATCGCGCGGATGTGCTCGCCTTCATCGACCGCCAGGCGGTACACCAGCTCCATCAGCATCTCCGGCGAACCGGTCTCCGGCGAATGAATCGCGCCCGTCGCCCAGTAGATCGGCTTTGCACTGCCGATGATGCGCTGCGCCTCGGCCTCCGTCGTGCCGCGCGGATCCGCCAGCCTGCCAAGGTTCGCCTTGTGCTGATCCAGGTTCGCGATCGTCGCTTCGTCCGCGACGACGACAAGCAGCATCTCGCGACCCTCTTCCGTCTGGCCGATCGAGAAGACCTTCACACGGTCGGATGCCTCGTCCACCGCGCGCAGGTAGCCGTAGATCTCCTCCGGATAGTGCAGCACGTCCGGCTGACCTACCACGTGACCGAGAAAATCCTTCGGCGTGGGCACCGTGCTCGACGCCGGCAGGTGGTCGATCAGCGGCGTGAGGAAGAACGGCTCCGTCGTGTACTCGCGAATCGCTGCCGTGTATGCAGCATCCTGCGCCTGCTGCGCCTGCACGCCCGTGACGTGCACGAACGGCGCGGCGAACACCAGCGGAAGGGCTGCAATGAGCCTGCGCGCAACGGCGCGCGCGGGGATGGGTCGCATGACGACCTCCATGTCGGGAAGCAACTTGTGGGATTGGGAGGAGTATCGGGCGGACGGCCGGATCGTGCAAGCGCACCACGATCCGGCCGTGTGAACCGGACGGCGTGTCAGTGATTGTGCCCGGACGCTGCCGGCGCAGGTTCCGCATGCGCGCCATGGTCATCATGGGACATCGCAGCGCCGGCCGCCGGCTCGTGGTTCACGTTCATCATCCCGTCATCCCTGCCTTCGACCTGCGTCTCCACGTCGAGCGCATACTGCAGATCCGCTGGATCGACGCCCGGCCATGCGGCATTGCGATCGACCAGCACGATTCCGCCCGCAGCGCCCATCGCACCGTCGGGGATCGTCTCGCCGGTCGGGTTGTTGTAGACCGCCGTCAGCCGGTACGTGCGCGACGGGTGCAGCTTGATGCCGAAGCGCTTGAGCATGTAATCCTGCGGCATGCCGATCACGTTGCCGTCGTCATCGACGTAGGGCGTCGTCTCCCACAGTACCTTGCCAGCCGTGACGTCCTCGAGCCGCAGCACTTCCGCATACTTGTGCAGGTGTCCGCCCAGGGCGAGGATGCGCGCCTCGACGGCGGGACTGCCCTCCCAGCTCTGCTCCGAACGACCCGGCGGCATGTCGTAGGCGTGGATGCCGGCAGGTGGCATCACGTCCAGGTAGAACGGGAACACGTGCATCGGCGCGAACCTGGCATCACCACGGGTGAACGGGATGCGCACGCGCACACGCACGTTCGCGTAGTCCGTGCCCGTCGGATTGTGCACCATCGCCTTGAGCAGCAGTCGCTCACCGGCTGCAACCGGATAGCCCAGCATCCGCGGCAGCGTGACCGGCGCCGTCTCATGACCAGCCGCCGCAACACGCTGCATGATCGGACTGAACAGCTCACGGCGATCCGGTGTCATCAGGTTCATATGGTGCAGCAGGACCGACGGCACGGTGTCGCCGTTCGCATCGACCAGCTCCGTCCGGAAACCACGCATCCAGCCCGCCTCCGGAATCCTCCCGATCAGCGCATCCGTCACGTGGCCGGAATGACCATGCCCGCCGTCCGCACCATGCGCCGGGATGTCGACGGGCGGCAGCTCCAGCACCAGCTCGCCGCTCTCCTCGTCCACGTACATCGCGAGCTCTGCGTCCGGCCGCATCTGGACCAGCGGGCTCTCCTCGACCTGCGGGTTCCAGCTGCTGCTGCATGCGCTCACGACGAAGAGCATCGCGGGCAGGGCGATTCGGAATGGTTGCTTCATATCAATGCGAAAGAAGGGAAATCGGATTCTTGAGGCTGTCCTGCAACACAAGCTAAGAACGTTGGCCCCCGTGCGGAACACTGGCGAGGGGCAGGCCGCCGCACGCCGTGTGACCCTTTGACGATCGAGGTGCCGGGAGCGCGACGGGGGGACCGTGTCGCGAGGGGGCGGCCCGGCCGACGGCCCGGACGGCCCTCTTGCGCGGTCCCGCCCGCTCCGCTATTGATTCATACGTTCGTATGATTCGCCGGGAATGACAGGATGATCACCGTGGCCACCAACCCATCGACCGATGCGACGACACGCGAGGCGCTGCTCGCGACCGCGCGGCGCCTTTTCGCGCACCAGGGTTACGACGCGACGTCGATCCGCGAGATCACGCGCGAGGCGGGCGCCAACCTGGGTGCGGTGACGTACCACTTCGGCTCCAAGCAGGCGCTCTACCACGCCGTACTGGAACAGGCGCTGGAACCGTTCGCTGACCGGATCGTCGGCGCGGCGACCGGGCCGGGCACGCCGCTCGAGCGGGTCACCGCGGTGGTGGGCGAGTATTTCGACCTGCTCGCGGAAACCGAGGACCTTCCCTTCCTGCTCATCCAGGAGATGATGGCGCGTCGCGAGGCGCCGACGCCGATGACGAGCGCGCTGCGTCGCGTGAGCGGCGCGCTGGCGGAGCTCGTCGCCGAGGGGCAGGCGGACGGCAGCATTCGCGAGGGTGAGCCGTTCCTGATGGCGATGAGCATTGTCGCGCAGCCGGTGCACATGTCCGTCGTCGCGAAAGTGATGGCCCAGGTTGCAGGCATCGACCCGCGCACATCCGGCGTGCGCCAGCGCGTGCACGAGCACACGGCTGCGTTCGTCCGTGCAGGCCTGGGCGGGAGGGAAGCATGAGAGCGCCCTTCGCCAGCGTACCGCTTGCAGCTGCTTTCCTGCTCGTCCAGGTGGGCGCGACTGCAGCACACGCGCAGCAGACTTTATCACAGCCCGTCACGCTGTCCGACGCTGCAACCCTCGCGCTCCAGCACCATCCATCGATCGTGGCCGCGAGTGCGCGTGCGGATGCTGCCGATGCCGCCGCCGGCATCGCGCGCGCGGCGTGGCTGCCGTCGCTGCGCACGGAGGCGTCGGCGATGCGCTTCCAGGAGCCGATGATCGTCGCGCCGCTGCACCGTTTCGATCCCCAGAACGTCCCGCCTTTCGACCGCACCCTGGTCCAGGGCAACGTCGCGGCGCTCTGGACCGTGTACGATGGCGGTGCGCGCGGCGCACGCATCGATCGCGCGGACGCGCTGCACGACGTCGCACGTGCGCAGCGTGCGTCCGCGGAGCGTGCGCTCGTGGCGGCGACCGCGCGTGCCTGGCTGGCCGCACGCCTTGCTGCCGAGCTGCTGGAAGCGCACACCGCGCAGCGTGAAGCGCTCGAGGCCGAGCGCAATCGCGTGCAGCAACTGCTCGCCGAAGGCAAGGTCGCACGTGTCGAGCTGCTGCGCATCGATGCCGCACTCGCGCGCGCAAGCGCGGACGCTGCGGCGACAGCCGCCGATCGCACCGTCGCCCTGGCCGACCTCGCCCGCTTCACGGGTACGTCCGCCGAGCCTGCGGCATCCGTCATCGCGGTACCGGGTTCACCGTCACCGGAAGAAACGAGCAACCGCGCCCTCGAGTCGAGTGCGGAGCTGCGCGCTGCGCAGGCGCGTTTCGCTGCCGCATCCGCGGCACACGCGGAGTCACGCGCGGGCTGGCTTCCGCGCGTCGACCTGGCCGGCCGCTACAACGAGTACGGCAGCGGCGCCGGCGACATGTCGTGGGAATGGCAGGGCGGTGTACAGCTGTCCTGGGCACTCTTCACCGGCGGCGCCCGCGCGCGCGAGTCCGAACGCACGGCTGCAGAATCGCGCGCCGCCGCCGCAGACGCAGACGCTGTCGCACGCGACGTCGAGCACCAGGTCGACCGCGCGCTGGCCGCACTCACCGGCGCGCTCGCACGCGTGAGCGCACTCGAGACAGCACTGACGCAGCAGCAGGAAGTCGTGCGTGTCGAGCTGCTCGCGCTCGACGAAGGCGCCGGCGTGCAGACCGACTACCTGAACGCAGAAGCCGAACTGCTGCGCATCCGCGCGGCGCTTACCGAAGCACGCACTGCCGCACTGACGGCGCGCATCGAGATCGCGCGCGTCACGGGCGAGCTGTCACCGGAATGGCTCGAAGACACGCTGGAGCAAGGACGATGAACCGCAGGATCCCTGTCGCTGTTGCCGTCATCATGCTGCTCGTGCTCGCGGGCTGGCTGCTGTTCGGCCGTTCCGCGTCGGCCGACGGCGTACTCGACGCGTCCGGCACGGTGGAAGCGACGAGCGCGGACCTCGGCTTCCAGGTTCCGGGCCGCATCGCGCAGATGAATGCTCAGGAAGGCACGCGCGTAGGTGCGGGTGACGTGCTCGCACAACTGGACGTCGCGGAGCTCGACGCACGTCGCTCTGTCGCAGTCGCGCAGCTCGGCACCGCGCGCGCGCAGCTTGCCGAGCTCGAGCGTGGTGCCCGGCCGGAAGAGCTGGCACAGGCGCGGGCCGCTGTTGCTGCGGCGGACCAGAAGGCGGACGAGGCGCGTCGCGACCTGGAGCGCACGCGTCGCCTCGAGGCGGGCGGTGCCGTGAGCCGGGAGGTGCTCGAGCGGGTCGAGACCGTCCATGTCGTATCGCAGTCGCAGGCGGCACAGGCGCGCGAGCAGCTGCAGCTCGTGCAGCGTGGCCCGCGCAGCGAGCGGATCGACGCAGCGCGTGCGCAGGTTGCAGCCGCGGAGGCCGCCGTCGCACAGGTCGATGCGACGCGTGCCAACGCCACGGTCCTCGCACCTTTCGCGGGTGTCGTGACCGTGCGTCACCGTGAACCGGGCGAGACCGTCGGCGCCGGTCAGCCCGTCGTCACGCTGATGAATCCCGACGACCGCTGGGTCCGCATCTACGTCCGCGAAGACCGCATCGGGCGCGTCTCGCTCGGTCAGCCGGCCCACATCACCAGCGACAGCCATCCCGGCACCGCGTTCGACGGCCGCGTCGTGCACATCGCGAGCGAAGCCGAGTTCACACCGCGCAACGTGCAGACCGACGAGGAGCGCGTGAAGCTCGTGTATGCCGTGAAGGTGCAGATCGTCGCCGACGAGGCTCTCGCGCTCAAGCCGGGTGTTCCCGCCGACGTCGCACTGCTCGATGAGCAGCCGGACTGAGGACGTGATGCTCACGCCCGCCCACGCCATCGAGGTGCGCGACCTGTCGCGCCACTTCGGCGACACGATCGCAGTCGATCGCGTCACCTTCGACGTCGCGCCCGGCGAGTTGTTCGGCATCGTCGGGCCCGACGGTGCGGGCAAAACGACGACGCTGCGCATGCTCGCCGGTGTGCTGCCGCCCACGTCCGGTGACGCAGTGGTCGAGGGTGTCAGCATCGCCCGTGATCCCGAAGGCGTGAAGCCGCACATCGCCTACATGGCCCAGCGCTTCGGCCTGTACGAGGACCTCACCGTTCGTGAGAACATCGAGTTCTACGCCGACCTATACCGCGTGTCGCGCGCGCAGCGGCAGGAACGCCTGCCCCGGCTCTGGCGTTTCTCGCGACTCGAGCCGTTCCAGAGCCGGCTGGCCGGCCAGCTGTCCGGCGGCATGAAGCAGAAGCTCTCGCTGTGCTGCTCGCTCATCCATCATCCCAGGGTGCTGCTGCTCGATGAGCCGACGTTCGGTGTGGACCCGATCTCGCGCCGCGATCTCTGGCTCATCCTGCACGAAATGGTCGCCGAAGGCGTGACCGTGGTCGTTTCGACGTCCTACCTCGACGAGGCCGAGCGCTGCGACCGCGTGGCACTGCTCGATCACGGCCGCATCATGGCACTCGACGCACCGATTGCGCTGCAGCGCGCGTTCACTGCCCCGCTCTTCACGATCCGCACGGACCAGCCGCGGCGCGCCCGCGACGTGCTGCGCACGCTGTCGGCCGTCCGCTCCGCATCGCTCTTCGGCGAAGCGGTGCACGTCGTGCTCGCGCAGAGAACGGATCTGCAACACCTGACCGCGACTTTGCAGCAGGCCGGGCTGCAGGTGATGGACGCGCAGCCGATCGGCGCGTCGCTCGAGGACGTCTTCATCGATCGCATCACGCGGCCGGAGCAGGCGGCATGACGTCGATCGAGGCCATGAGCCTGACACGGCGGTTCGGCGACTTCACCGCGGTGGACAGTGTCAGCTTCACCGTGTCGAAGGGCGAGGTATTCGGATTCCTGGGTCCCAACGGTGCGGGCAAGACGACGACTATCCGCATGCTGATCGGGCTGCTCGCGCCGACGGAAGGAAGTGCGCGCGTTGCGGACCTCGACGTCGTCGCCGATCGCGCAGAGCTGCGGACACGCATCGGCTACATGTCACAGAAGTTCTCGCTCTACAGCGACCTGACGGTTGCAGAGAACATCGAGTTGTATGCCGGCCTCTATGGCGTCCGCGGAGCGCGCTTCGAGCAACGCAGGGACTGGGTGCTCGATCTTGCCGGACTGAACGGCGAGGAGGCGCGACCGGCGGGTGAGCTGCCGCTCGGCTTCAAGCAGCGGCTTGCACTCGGTTGCGCCGTGATGCACGAGCCGCCCGTCCTGTTTCTCGACGAGCCGACCTCCGGCGTGGACCCGCTCGCGCGGCGCGTGTTCTGGGACCTGATCGACGACCTCGCCAGGTCCGGCACGACTGTGCTCGTCAGCACGCACTACATGGAAGAGGCCGAGTACGCTCACCGGCTCGCGCTCATGAACCGTGGTCGGCTGATCGCGCTCGACTCGCCCGCGCGGCTGCGTGCCGCATACGACCAGCCGATCTACACACTCGAGACGGCGCACGCGCCGCAAATCGTCGAGGCACTGAGCGGCGCGCCCGGCATCGAGGACGCAGCCATGTTCGGCCGCGCGGTGCACGTGGTCGCTGGCGACGTCCCCGCCGCCGAATCCACTGTGCGCGCAGCGCTCGCGGCGCAGGGTGAGGAGTTCACCGGAATGCGGCGGGTGCCCGCGTCGCTCGAGGACGTCTTCGTGGGGCTCGTCCGCCGCGAGGGCGGTGCAGTGGAAGGGTGAGCTGACGATGGACCCGGTTCGTCTGTTCGCAATCGCGCGCAAGGAATGGCTTCAGCTACGCCGCGACCGGCGCAGCATGATCCTGGCGTTCGTACTGCCGGTCTTCATGCTCCTGTTCTTCGGCTACGCGATCTCGTGGGACATCGACGACATCCCGCTCGCGGTTCTGGACCAGGACCACTCCCGCGCGAGCCGTGACCTGGTCGAAACGCTGACGGCCGGCGAGCTGTTCCACGTGTCGGAGTACATCGATCACCACGGCGACGCTGACGAACCGATCCGCACGGGCGCCGCGCGCGCAGTGCTCGTGATTCCACCGGGGTTCCAGCGTGACATCGCGGCGGGCGGGCCCGCGCCCGTGCAGCTGCTGCTGGACGGCGCCGACGCGAACACCGCCACGATCGCGCTCAACTATGCCGACGCGATCGTCGCGCAGCACTCGCAGGCGATCCTGCTGCAGGGCCGGCGCGTGCAGCCGCCGCTCCAGGCAGACAGCCGCGTGTGGTACAACCCGACGCTCGAAAGCCGGAACATGATCGTGCCGTCGCTCATCGCGGTGATCATGTCGATCATCGCCGCGATGCTCACAGCGCTCACGATCGCGCGCGAGTGGGAGCGTGGCACGATGGAGCAGCTCGCGGCCACGCCCGTGCACCGTCTCGAGGTCGTGCTCGGAAAGCTGCTGCCGTATGTACTGATCGGCGTGCTCGACGTGACCGTTGCGGCGATCGCGGGCATCGTCGTGTTCGGTGTGCCGTTCCGGGGCAGCGTCCTGCTGCTCGGCGTGATGACGCTGCTGTTCCTGGCGGGCGCGCTCGGCCTCGGCCTGTTCATCTCGGCCGCACTCCGCTCGCAGGTGCTCGCGATGCAGGTCGCGATGGTCGCGACATACCTGCCGGCGCTCCTGCTCTCCGGGTTCCTGTTCGACATCGCGAGCATGCCCGTGGTGCTGCGCGCCGTGACGACGATCGTGCCCGCACGCTACTTCGTCACGGTCACACGCGGCATCTTCCTCAAGGGCGTGGGCATCGAAGTGCTGTGGGCGCAGGCGCTGTCGATGGTCGCCTTCGCAGCGCTCGGTCTCGGCCTCGCCGCGGCCGCGTTCCGCAAGCAGATCGCACGATGAACATCTCCTGGCCGCGCGTCCGCAGCCTGCTGCGCAAGGAATGGCGCCAGCTCTTCCGTGATCCGCGCTCCAAGCGCGTCGTGTTCGCGTCGCCGATCCTGCAGCTCGTGCTCTTCGGCTACGCAGTGAACACCGATGTGAACAACACGTCGATGTTCGTGGTCGATCACGATGTGACTGCCGAGAGTCGCGCGCTCGTGGATGCGTTCACTGCCGCCGGCTGGTTCCGTGTCACTGGCACATCCGACCGCTCCGCCGATCTGTTGTATGCGCTCGATCGCGGGACGGCGCGCATCGCCATCGAGATCCCGCCCGGCTTCAGCCAGCGGCTGAGCACGGGCAACGCCCGCGTGCAGGTCCTCGTGGACGGCACCAACTCGAACACCGCCACGGTCGCGCAGGGCTATGCCGCACGCATCATCCAGCAGTTCGGTGCGCAGTACGCGCCGGCAGACGCGCCCGCAGGCATCGACCTGCGCGCGCGCGCCTGGTACAACCCGGACCTCGAGAGCAGGGTCTACAACATTCCGGCCGTCGTCGGCACGATCCTCATGCTCATGTCGCTGCTGCTCACCGCACTCGCCGTCGTCCGCGAGCGCGAGCTGGGCACGCTCGACCAGCTGATGGTGAGCCCGCTCACGCCGGGCGAGCTCGTACTCGGCAAGACACTGCCGGTCGTGGCGATCGCGCTCATCGACCTCGTTCTGGTCGTCGCCGTCTCACTGCTGGTGTTCGACATTCCGTTCCGCGGTTCTGCACTCGCACTGCTCGTTGCGTCCATCGTCTACATCGTGGGCGCGCTCGGTATCGGCCTCTTCATTTCGACCGTCTCGACGACGCAGCAGGAAGCATTCATGGCCATGTTCCTGTTCTTCCTGCCGACCGCGATCCTCTCGGGCTTCATGTACCCGGTCCACACGATGCCCGAGTTCTTCCAGGCGATCACGCTGCTCAACCCGCTGCGCCACTTCCTCGTGATCGTGCGCGGCATCTTCCTGAAAGGCGACGGCCTGCTCCAGATCCTGCCCGAGCTCGGCGTGCTCACACTCATGGCCGTCGGCGTCATGTGGCTCGCCGTGCGTCGCTTCGCGCGACACGTGGCATGACCGGTATGGTTCTTGACACCCCGGGAAGGAGAGCATGCAGTCATGACCCGCACTCGAAACGGAGGATGACATGGGCAGTATTCTGACACTCGCACTCGTGCTTCTGGCCCTGTGGGTCGTCGTCAACGTCGTGTTCGGCGTCGTGAACTTCCTCGTCCACGTGCTCCTGCTGGTCGGCGCCGTGCTGTTCCTCGTCTGGCTGTTCCGCAAGGTGACCGGCCGCGACAGCGAACCCACCCTGTGAGCGACGACGTCCTGCGAATCGCCGGCGGCGTCACCGTGCCGCGCAGTGAGCTGACCTTTCGTGCCACGCGTGGTGGCGGCCCCGGTGGTCAGCACGTCAACACCTCCGCGACCCGCGTCGAGCTGACGTGGGACATCGCGAATTCCGCGGCGCTGGACGATACCCAGCGCGCCCGCGTTCTCGAGAAGCTCGCCAACCGCATCGACGAGCGCGGCACACTGCGCCTCGTCGCCAGCGAGAGCCGCAGCCAGCACCAGAATCGCGAAGCCGTAACCGCTCGCTTCCAGGATCTTCTCGCCTGGGCGCTGCGCGTGCCGAAGCCACGCAAGCGCACGCGGCCGCCGAAGGCGTCGAAGGAGAATCGACTGCAGCAGAAGAAACACCGCAGTGACCTGAAGAAGCAGCGTTCGCGCGTGGATTACGAGTAGGCCGTTGCCGGAGGTAAGCCAACTCCTGACAACCGATGCAGTCACTCCCTGACTGTCGCCGACCCGGCAACTCCCATCTTGAGCAAGCGCAAGAGCGATCGTCCCCCGAACCACCAAACGATCGGCATGGCTCATCCACACCGGCATGGCGGCAATGGCAATGGCAATGGCCGCCCTCGTGTAGACTTCGACCAGGCACCGTTCCTGGTCATCTGGGAAACCACCCAGGCCTGCGGTCTCGCCTGCAAGCACTGCCGCGCTTCGGCAGTACCGGACCGACACCCTGACGAGCTGACGACCGACGAAGCGAAGGCGATGCTGAAGCGCATTCGCGACTTCGGTCCGATCATCTTCGTCTTCAGCGGCGGCGACTGCATGCGCCGGCCCGACATCGTCGAGCTGGTCGAGTACGGCGCGAACCTGGGTCTGCGCATGGCGGCGACGCCCGCGACAACCGATCTGACCGACCGCGCGATGCTGCAGCGGCTGAAGGATGCGGGTCTCTCGCGCGTCGCCGTCTCACTCGACGGCTCGAACCCTGACATCCACGACGCGTTCCGGCGCGTCGAGGGCAGCTTCGATGCGGGGCTGCGCATCCTGCGCGACTCGCAGGCGATCGGCATGACGACACAGGTGAACACCGTCATCGGTCGCCACAACCTCGACGACATCGACAGCCTGATGCGGCTGATGACCGATGTCGGCATCGTGTTCTGGGAAGTCTTCTTCCTCGTGCCGATGGGCCGCGCAAAGCCGGAAGACGTCGCGAGTGCGGAAGAGTTCGAGAAGGTCTTCCACAAGCTCTACGACCTGTCGAAGACGGCGCCCTTCGACATCAAGGCAACGGCGGCGCCGCAGTACGCGCGGGTGGTGCTCGAACGCCAGGTGGCCGAGCGACGCAATGGGGAACGTACTGCGGCTCCGTCGCCGCTCACGTCAGGACTGCATCATTCGGAGAAGGACGGGATCGGTCGCGCACGCGGCGTGAACGACGGCGACGGTTTCATGTTCGTCAGCCATCTCGGGGACATCTACCCGTCGGGCTTCCTCCCAGTCTCGGCCGGGAATGTTCGCACGGATGACCTGGTGGACGTATACCGCAACGCCCCGCTGTTCCGCCGCCTGCGCGATCGCACCCAGCTCAAGGGCAAGTGCAACGTCTGCGAGTACCGCCCCGTCTGCGGCGGCAGCCGCGCACGCGCCTACGCCATGACCGGCGACTACATGGAAGCCGAGCCGTTCTGCGCCCACGTCCCCCCGAAGTGGCAGCGCATGATCGACGGCGGCCTCGTCGAAGACACGGACACCTACTTCTCGCGCCGCAACCGCTGGACGCGCGGCCTGCCCGTGCACCAGACCTGATTCATCGGCGGTGTCCGGCACGCATCACCCTTACTGCTGGGGGAGCAATAAGGGCTCGAGCGTGCCGGCACCGCCAATGTTTCAATCCTGCGCCCGCCCCGTAACCTCCCCGACCACCATCCTCAGAACCCGAAACCCCTGCCCTCTCAACCCCGCCATGCTCCCTCCCGACCGCGTAGCAATCCCCGGATACTGCGCGCGGATCACGGCGATGGCCGCCTGCATGCCGTCGTCGTCATCGATGAAGTCGGCCAATCCGAACGCGAGCACGCTGCGCCACGTCTTCGCCATCTGCTCGACCTCGACGATGTTCATGCACACGCGCGGGTTCGCGTCGATGTTCGCGAGCTTGCGACCGTCGCGCAGCACGGAATAGAACGCGCCGTCATAGCCGTAGATGATCGGCACCGCGTATGGCTGGCCGTCCGCGTCCACGGTGGACAGCACACCCCAGTAGTTGCGGCCGATCACCGCGGTGATCTCGTCGGCGTCCAGCACACGCGCCGCGCCGCGTCGCCCACCACCGCCGCCTTCCGACTCAGTCACGAGCACCCTCCAGGAAATGAAGCATCAGGGCCGTGTAACGCCCGGGCCGCATCAATACGCCGACACGGCAGAGCATCGCAAGCGACGTTCACGCCTCTGGCACGCAGCGCGGGATTCCGTTTTCTTCCACGCCGCATGAGCCGATCCGAATATTTCACAGAACTTCGCTCGCTGCTGCGTCTGGCCGGCCCGATCATCGTGAGCCAGGTCGGCCAGGTCGGCATGAACACGACCGATACGATCATGGTCGGTCCGCTCGGTGCCACGCCGCTCGCCGCGGCCGGCCTCGGCTCCGCCATCCACACGTTCTTCGTCACGATCTCCGTCGGCGTCATCATCGGCATGGCGCCGCTGATCAGCCAGGCGTCCGGCGCCGGAGACACGCTGCAGACCCGGCGCACGTTCGTGCAGGGCGCCTGGCTCGCGGCACTGCTCAGCATCCCCGTCATCATCGTGTCGCTCGCCGGCCACGAGCTGTCACTCATGCTCGGCCAGGCACCCGAAGTCGCGGCGGCGGCCGGCGCCTACCTGCGTGCGCTGGCGGGCTCCGTGCCCGCCGTCTTCCTGTTCATGGTCTACCGCCAGTACCTGGAAGGGCAGGGCTTCGCGCGCCCCGCAATGGCGTTCACGTTCCTCGGCCTCGGCCTCAACGTCATCGCGAACTACGTGTTCATCCATGGCGTCGGCGACGTCATCCCCGCGATGGGCCTCGTCGGCAGCGGCTACGCGACTACGCTCGTGCGCTGGGTGATGGTGCTCGGCCTCGTGGTCTACCTCACGACGCGCGCGGACCTGCACCCCTTCCGCAACGTGAGGCGTCGGCCGGACCCCGTACTGCTCGGCCGCATCATCACGATCGGTGCACCGGTCGGCACGCAGTTCGGTCTCGAGGTCGGGCTGTTCGCCTTCGGCGCGGTCATGATGGGATGGGTCGGTCCGCTCGAGCTCGCAGCGCATCAGGTCACGCTCAACATCGCCGCGACCACCTTCATGGTCGCACTCGGCGTCTCCCTCGCCGGCTCCATCCACGTCGGGCAGCACATCGGCGCCGGCCGCATGAACGCCATGCGACGTACCGTACTCGCGACCTACACGCTCGCCCTCGGCTTCATGAGCATCTGCGCGCTCCTCTTCCTGCTTGCGGGCGAATCCCTGATCGGCCTCTACACGAGCGACCCCGCGATCGTTGCGCTCGGCGCACAACTGCTCATGGTCGCCGCCGCCTTCCAGGTCTTCGACGGTGCCCAGGTCGCCGGTGTCAGCGTCCTGCGCGGCGCTGCCGACACCCGCGTCCCGATGATCGTCTGCGCCATCGGCTACTGGGGCATCGGCGTCCCGGTCGGCCTCATGCTCGGTTTCCGCACCGCCCTCGGCCCCATCGGCGTCTGGATCGGCCTGTCCGCCGGCCTTGGCGCCGTCGCGATCATGCTTGGACTGCGCGTGCGCCGGATGCTGTGGCACGGGCGGGTGCGGCAGATCGTGGGAGCGCCGCCGGTTGCGGGTGGGTGAACTGCAACGAAAGCGGGCCTCGCCCACCCCCGCCGCCCGCCACCCGCCGTTCAAGGCAGTGCAGAAACCGCCCGCAACCCGGCCCCGTACGATCCCAAAGCCCGACCAGCGCCCTCAAACCGAGCCGCACACAATGAACGACCTCAAAGTAGGCCTTCGCGTCCTCCGCAAGGATCCGGGCCCTTCGCTCTTCGCCGTCCTTGCGCTCACGCTCGGCATCGGCCTGACGGTCATGATGTTCAGCATCATCTATGGCGCCGTCATGCGTGGGCTGCCGTTCGAGCGGTCCGACCGGATCGTCCATCTCGAGCGCGCACACCTCGCGCGTGGCATCGAAAGCATGGAGGTATCGATCCACGATTACACGGACTGGCGGGCGATGCAGCGCCAGTCGTTCGTGGAGCTCGGTGCATTCTATTCCGGCACCATCAATGTCGCGGACACCGGGATGCCGGAGCGCTACGACGGCGCGTTCATGACGCCGTCCACGTTCTCGGTGCTCGGTGTCCGTCCGCTGATCGGCCGGCTGTTCCGTGAAGAGGAGACATCGACTGCGGAGCCGATGGTCGTGCTCATCGGGTATCGCACCTGGCAGGACCGCTACGAAGGTGACCAGTCCATCGTCGGGCGCGTGATCCGCGTGAACGGTGAGCCGGCCACCATCGTGGGTGTGATGCCCGAGGACTTCCTGTTCCCGTACCAGCAGCAGGTGTGGGTACCGCTCCGGCTCGATCCTGTTGCGCTACCGCGCGGCGAGGGGACCACGATGGAGGTCATCGGCCGGCTGCGTGACGGTGTGACGATCGATCGCGCGATGATCGAGTTCACCGGCATCACGCAGCGGCTCGCGACGGACTACCCGCAGACGAATGCCGGCATCACGCCGATCATCAAGCCGTTTACCGAGGAGTACATCGGTGAAGAGCCGATCCGGATGCTGTACACGATGCTTGCGGCGGTCTTCTTCGTGCTGCTGATCGCGTGTGCGAACGTCGCGAACCTGCTGATGAGCCGTGCCGCGACGCGTACCAAGGAAGTCGGCATCCGTACCGCGCTGGGCGCTTCGAAGCGGCGCATCGTCGGGCAGTTCATGACCGAGGCGTTCCTGCTCGCATTCATCGGGATGCTGCTCGGTCTGGCCCTCGCATGGATCGGCGTCCGGACCTTCGGCGCGGCCATCGCCGACACGAATCCGCCGTACTGGATCGACGTCCGCATCGACGGCGTCGCGGTTCTGTTCGCGCTCGTGCTCGCCGGTATCGCCGCGCTGGTCGCAGGCGCGATCCCCGCCTGGCACGCAGCGCGCGCGAACGTGAACGAAATCCTGAAGGACGAGAGCCGCGGCTCCTCCAGCTTCCGGCTGGGACGCGTGAGCAAGGCGATCGTCGTATTCGAGATCGCGCTCTCCTGCGGATTGCTCGTCACGTCCGGGCTGATGATCAAGAGCGTGGCACAGCTCAAGACCGTCGACTTCAATTTCCCGACGGAGATCTTCACCGCGCGGATTGGCCTGATGGACGCGGCGTACCCCGACTCCGTCGCACGCTGGAACATGCAGCGCGAGCTGCACCAGCGGCTGCAGCAGATCCCGGAGATCGAAAGCGCGACACTCCTCACCTCGCTGCCGGCCCTCGGCTCGGGCGGGCTGAACGTCCGCGTCGAGGGCGTCGATTACGACCTGGACGGCGAACTGCCGTTTGCCCGCGGCAACACGATCGCGACGAACTACTTCGAGACGTTCCAGGTGCCGCTGGTCGAGGGACGCGCGTTCGGCGAACAGGATCGCGCCGGCGTGCCGGGCGTTGCGATCGTGAACCAGGCGTTCGTGACGAAATACTTCAATCGTGAATCGGCGATCGGCAGGCGCGTCCGCTTCGGGCGCGCGCCCGATGCACCATGGGTCACGATCGTCGGCGTGGTGCCCGACATGTTCGAGGGCGGCCTCGACTCCGACACACGTGAAGCGGTCTACACGCCGCTCGCACAGGCGCCGCCGCAGTTCTTCTCGATCGCAGCGCGCACGCGCGGTGAGCCGCTCGCAATCACCCAGAAGGTGCGCGAAGCGGTGATGTCGGTGGACGCGGACCTGCCGATCTATTTCGTGCGCACGCTGCAGACCGCGATCGACGGGAACTACTGGTTCTACTCGGTTTTCGGTGTGCTCTTCATGGTCTTCGGCGCAGCCGCACTGTTCCTGGCCGGCGTCGGACTCTACGGCGTGATGGCGACGTCCGTCGCGCAGCGCACCCGCGAGGTCGGTGTGCGCATGGCCCTCGGCGCACAGGCACGCGACGTCCTGACGATGATCATGCGGCAGGGCTTCGTCCAGATCGCGATCGGCATCGGCCTGGGGCTCGGCGTTGCCGCAGCCATCGGCAACCTGCTCTCCATGATCCTCTACGAGGTGAACCCACGCGATCCGGTCGTTTTCACCGCGATCGTCTCGTTCCTCACCGCGGCCGCGCTCCTCGCCTGCTTCGTACCGGCGCGCCGCGCGACCCGCGTCGACCCGAACATCGCGCTGCGCGCAGAATGAGCAGCCGGCGCGCGGCGGCCCTTACCGGCCGCCGCGCGCCCAATGGGTGCGCTCCTCACGGGCCGCCGCAGGCGGCATGGGTGCGCTCCTCCCGCCCCGTTACATTTCCCCGAAGAATCCGCCAGAATAGCCGTCGCACGGCTCAAACGCGTCAGCCGGTGGGTGTGAGCCGGGAGGCCGGGCGTCCGGCCGGCCGGGCGATCATTACAAGAACGTAACGGGCGTCGTTGCCGATTCGGGTTATCTTGTGGCCGGCAACGACAGGAACGGACCAGACGGGAGACAGATGATCACGCAGGCAGAAGCACGCGCCCGGCTCGAGAAGGAACTGCGTCGTCAGATCCAGACGGTTGCGCGCGGCGATGACAGCGTCGCCGGCTGGCATGGCGACCGGGCCTCGGATGGTGTGCGTCGTCCCTGGGAGACGATGGACGACCTGGAGCTGACGGGCATGCTGCGCGACCTCGGAGCGGGCCGTGCCCGCGACCTTGCCCTTGCCCTGATCCGCGTGGAGAAGGGGACCTACGGTATCTGCGTCCGCTGTGGCGAGACGATCGGCCGCGAGCGCCTCGATGTCCTGCCCGAGATCGAGACCTGCCGCGCCTGCACCGACAACTGAGTCGCTGTCAGGTCGCTGCGCTGACCGGCCATACGAGGGGTGCCGCACAGGCTGCGGTGCCCCTCGTCGCATGTATCCCTGCCGGCACGGGGCCCCGCGCCTCCGGATATCCCGATGCGCGGTCGCGCGTCCGCTGCATGCGGGCTATGTTCCGGGCCATCATTCCGCGAACCGCTTGAGCACCATGTCTGACACGATCACGATCACGGATAATCGCACCGGCAAGTCGTACGAGATTCCGATCCAGTACGGGAC
>CAYLME010000005.1:0-24655 GCA_964384585.1 uncultured Gemmatimonadaceae bacterium
GGTTCTCCCGTGACCCCCACCCAGCTCGAGCTGCCTGCCACGCACACGCGCGGCGCCGCCCTGCCGCGCCTGCTCGTCATGCTCGGGCTCGCAACCACGTCATTGCTCATCGCGATCGCTGCGGGTGCTGCCGCGATTCCATTGACGGACGTGGTGCGCGCACTGCTCGGCCAGGGTGATCCGACGACGCGCGCGATCGTGATCGAGTTGCGTCTGCCGCGCGCTGCACTCGCGTTCGTCGCAGGTGGCGGCCTCGCGGTGAGCGGCGCCGTATTCCAGGCGCTGCTGCGCAACCCGCTGGCCGACCCTTACATCCTCGGTGTTTCGGGTGGTGCCGCTGTCGGCGCGATCGGCTGGATCGTGCTCGGCGCCGGCGCCTGGTCCGCCGGCGTCCCCGCCGCCGCACTGCTCGGTGCCATCGGCGCGGTCGCGCTCGTCTATCGCATCGCGCGCGGTGTCGGCGGCGCGCTCGACACGCGCGTGCTGCTGCTCGCCGGTGTGGTCGTCGGCGCCTTCTGCAACGCGCTCATCATGCTGCTGCTCACGCTGGCGGACGTCGAAAGCTTCCGCTCCGCGGTGTTCTGGATGATGGGCAGCCTGGCCGGCGCACGCTGGGACGCGACGCTGATGCTGGCGGCATACATGATCCCCGCCCTGGTCGTTCTTATGGGCCAGGCGCGCGCCCTCGACCTGCTGCTGCTGGGCGAGGAAACTGCGCTGTTTCTGGGAACACGAACGGAGCGCGTGAAGCTCATCGGCTACGGCGTTGCGTCACTGCTGGTCGCGGCCTCGGTCGCCGTGTGCGGCGTGATCGGGTTCGTCGGCCTGATCGTGCCGCACGCCGTGCGTCTCGCGTGGGGCAGCGAGCACCGGCTGCTGCTGCCGGCATCGTTCCTCGGCGGTGGCTCGCTGCTTCTGCTGGCCGACACCGGTGCACGCGTGCTCGCGGCTCCGTCGGAGCTGCCCGTGGGTGTGGTCACTGCACTGGTCGGCGTCCCGCTCTTCGTCGTGCTGCTCATGCGGGGGCGGGCGTGAACACGTTCACCGCTGACGACGTCCGGTTCCGGTACCGTGGGGCCACGCGCGACGCGGTTGCGGGCCTCACGATGGCGGTGCCACATGGCTCCTTCTACGCCATGCTCGGCCCGAACGGCTCCGGTAAGTCCACGGCGATGCGATTGCTGCTCGGCGCGCTGGAGCCGCAGCACGGCATGGTCCGCTTCGAGGACCGCGTCGTGTCCGACTGGCCGCGCCGCGAACTGGCGCGACGCATTGGCGTCGTCTCGCAGCACGAGGAGATGCCGTTCCCGATGACGGTGCGCGAGCTGGTCGCGCTCGGTCGCTATCCGCACCTGGGTGCATGGCATCGCGAATCCGATGCGGACCGCGCAGCCGTGCAGCGTGCTCTCGAGCGGTGCGGCTTGACAGACCTCGTCGAGCGGCCGGCGTCGGCGCTTTCCGGCGGCGAGCTGCAGCGTGCGCGCATCGCGCGCGCACTCGCGCAGGAACCGCGCACGCTCGTCCTCGACGAGCCGACAGCGTCGCTCGACATCGCGCACGAGATGTCGATCTTCGAGCTGCTCGCAGGCCTCGTAGCGCACGACGGCACCACTGTCCTCGTGATCACGCACAACATCAATCTTGCCGCGCGTTACGCCGACACGCTGCTGCTGCTGCACGAGGGACGCATCGCGGCCGAGGGCAGCGCGGCGGACGTGCTCACGCGCGAGCGGCTGGAGCACGTCTACGGCTGGCCGCTGCACGTACACCCGCATCCCGGCCCCGGCCGTGACACCGGCGCACCCCAGGTCGTGGCCGTCGCGCGCGGCGTGATGGGGAGGACCGGAATCAATGACTGACAATGGCGCCACAGCGTCGAATGACCAACACCATCCGTGCACGCACAAGGAGTATTCGGTGATACGATCAATCCGTCGCTGTGCGACTGCGCTCTCCTGCGCCGTCGCTATCGGGGCGCTTCTGCCGGGCGTGACCGCCGCGCAGGCCGTGCCGGACACGATTCCGCTCGACAGCCTGTTCGTGACCGCGACGCGCCAGCCGCTCGCGCGCGACGCCGTACCGGCCGCCGTCAGCATCATCGCGGGCGATGACCTGCGCGCGCGCGGCGAGCGCCTGCTGGTCGACGCACTGCGGCTGACGCCCGGCACAGCGATGGTGCAGTCCGGTCCGCAGGGCGCGCTCAGCTCGCTGTATCTGCGCGGCGGCGAAAGCGACTATGTCCGCGTGCTCGTGGACGGCGTGCCGGTCAATCAGCCGGGCGGCTCGTTCGACTTCGCGCACCTGCGCACCGAGGACGTCGAGCGCATCGAGATCGTGCGTGGCCCCGTCAGCGTGCTGTACGGCTCGGACGCGGTGACCGGCGTGATTCACGTGATCACGCGCCGCGGCTCGGGCGCTCCGCGCATCACGGCAGGGTTCAGTGCGGGTCGTGCGGATCGGATCGGACCCGAAGCAGACGGTGCGTCGGGCGCATTCGGCTTCGATGCCGGTATCGCGGGCGGCGTCGGTGATCTCGACTACGCCGCCGACGCCGCGCGCTACACGACGGACGGTGCCTACGCGTTCAACAACGAGTACCACAACACGACGGCAAGCGCGCGCGTCGGCTGGTCGAACACGTTGAGCGGCATCCGGCTCAGCACGCGCTACACCAGTGGTGACTACCATTATCCGACCGATGGATCGGGCGTACCGAGCGACCACAACGCATTCCGCACCTCGCGTGCACTGACCCTGGGCGCCAGCGCCACACACACGTTCACGGACCGCATCCGGGCTGCCGTCGACGTCGCACTGCACGACGACAGCGCCGAAGAGGACGATGCGCCGGACTCGCCCGCCGACACGATCGGTTTCTACGCATTCGAGGGCACGACGAACGCGCAGCGCCGCAGCATCGACGGCCGCATCGACGTGGACGCTGACATCGCCCGACTCACGCTCGGCGCATCCGCCGAGGAACAGGACGGCGACACCTGGTCCAGCAGCCTGAGCCAGTTCGGTCCGTGGGCCGACTCCGCCGAATACGCACGATCCTCGCGCGCAGCATACGCACAGGTCGTCTCCACTGCCGTGCAGCACCTCACGCTCACGGCGGGCAGCCGCATGGACGACGGCGAGTACGGCACGTTCCTGACCTGGCGTGCCGGTGTGAGCGTGCGGCCGGGTGCATGGGTGCTGCGCGCAGCCGCAGGCACCGCATTCAAGGAACCGACGTTCTACGAGAACTACGCGCGCGGCTTCGTCAACGGCAATCCGGACCTCGACCCCGAGCGCTCGCGCAGCTTCGAAGTCGGTCTCGAGCGCACGTTTGGTGGCGACCGGGTGCGCGTCGGCGCAAACGCGTACACGCAGGAGTTCGAGGATCTCATCCAGTACACGAGCACACCGGCGCAGCCCGGCGATCCCAACTACTTCAACCTCGGCGCCGCGCGCGCCCGGGGCATCGAAGTCAGTGCGAACATCGCGCTGCCGGCCAACCTGCGCCTCGACGTCGCCTACGACTGGCTCGACACCGAGGTCACATCATCCGGCAGCGCCGGCGACATGACGTTCATCGAGGGTGAGCGTCGGCGCCGCCGGCCCGAACACCGCGTTGCGGGCGCCCTGCAGTGGACCCGTGGCAGCGCCAGTGCCTGGCTCGGCGTTGCACACACGGGCGAGCGCATCGATGTCGATTTCACCAATCCGGAAGTGCCTGACGGCGAGCGCGTCTCCCTGGGCGGCTACACGCTCGTGAACGCGTCCGCGCTCCTGCCGATCACACGCACCGGCTGGGGCGACATCGCAGCTACACTGCGCATCGAAAACGTGCTGAACGAGCGCTACCAGGAAGTACTCGGCTTCCCCGCGCGCGGACGTGCGGTGTTCGTGGGAGCGAAGGTGTCGGTCGGCGGCTGAGTCCGTGGCAGCCGAGTGCTTTTAGCAGCCCTGACGACGCCGATGACTGCGTAAGGTCGCATCGTCATGCGTGTGTCGCGTTCGCGGCGCACGCATGAAAACCGGCGTTCATACTGATACAGCTCCCGATGCCCGGGCACAGCCGGAATCGTCAACCGTCCGAGAGCAACGCCCTGTAACTCTCGTACCGTTCCCGCGACACTTCCCCAGCTTCCACTGCCGCCTGCACGGCACAATCCGGCTCGTGCGTGTGCGTGCAGGAACTGGTGAAACGACACTGGTCGAGGTACGACCGGAACTCGGGGAACGAATCGTCGAGGCGATCGGGGTCCATGCCCCAGAGGCCGACCTCGCGCAGGCCGGGGGTGTCCACCACGTGTCCGCCACAGGCGAGCCGCACAAGGCGGGCGGATACGGTGGTATGGCGACCCTTCCCATGAGCTTCGCTGACCGCACCGACGCGCAGGGACAGGTCGGGCTCGAGGGTGTTCAGCAGGCTCGACTTGCCCACGCCCGAGGGGCCCGTGACAACGCTCTCATGGCCGCAGAGCAGAGTGCGGAAGGCGTCCAGGCCGACGCCGTTCGTGGTACTCGTGAACAGGATGTCATAGCCGGCCGCGATGTACGGTTGCAGGCCTGCGCGGAGCGCGGCCTCGTCTTCCGCAGCATCGATCTTGTTGATCACGATGCGCGCGACCAGGTCGTTCAGTTCGGCGAGGACGAGGAAGCGATCGAGCATGCGCAGGCGCGGCGCCGGATCGGCCGCAGCGAAAACGACGACGACCTGCTCGACGTTCGCGACGATGACTTTTGCCTTGCGCGCGTTGCGGCCGGGTGCGCGTCGCGCGAGCTGCGTGCGCCGTGGTTCCACGCTCTCGATCGTCGCGTCGCCATCATTGCCGTCTGCGACGCGAACGAGGTCGCCAACCACGACGCGGTCGCCCGTACGCTGCTCGAGCTTGAGCCGCCCGCGCAGGCGAGTGGGCAGCTCACGACCGTCATCGAGCTCCACGGTGTAGACGCCACCGACCGCTTCGATCACCCGCCCATGCAGCAGCACGGGCGCCTCGCCTCGCCCTGCATCCGACTGTGATGATGCACCGGGCGCGGATGAGCCGGATGGTGTGGACGCAGAAACGCCGCGCACGTCGCTCTCGCGATGCACGCGGCGTTCATTCATGCTGGAACGTGCGGCCGTCAGGCCGCGAAGCTCTCGAGCGCGCTGCCGAGATCGCCCTCTCGCAGCCGCTTCAGTGCACGGTCGCGTAGCTGGCGCACACGCTCGCGCGTGACGCCCAGCATGTTGCCGATCTCTTCCAGCGTGTGCTCACGTCCACCATCCAGGCCGAAGTAGAGACGCACGACCTTCGCGTCACGCGGCTGCAGCGTCTCGAGCGCCTTCTCGATCTGCTCGCTCAGCAGCCGCTCCTCGACCTGCTCCGCCGGCTCATACGACTCGTCGTGCATGAAGCGCTCGACGAGCTGGCTGTCGTCACTGTCGCCGATCGGTGCATCCAGCCGGATCTCCGCCGCGTTCAGCGTCTGCAGCGACGTCACCACCTCCGGCGTCAGGGCAGCCGCTCCCGCAACCTCCTCGACCGTCGGGTCACGCCGCAGCTCCTGCTTCAGCCGCTCCCGCTCACGGAAGATGCGGGCGAGGTCACTGGCACGGTTGAGTGGCACACGCACTGCCCGCCCCTGATTCGCCAGGGACGCCAGGATCGCCTGCCGGATCCACCACACCGCATATGAGATGAACTTCACGCCCTGGTCCGGATCGAACTTGCGCGCCGCCGTCACCAGCCCGACGTTGCCTTCCTGGATCAGGTCGATCAGCGATACACCACGGTTCTGGTACTTCTTGGCCACACTGATCACGAAACGCAGGTTCGCGCGAACCAGCGCCTGTACCGCCTGCTCATCGCCGGCCAGCGCGCGATGACCAAGCTCGATCTCCTGCTGCGGCGTCAGCAGCTCGTGACGGCTGACTTCGCGCAGGTACTGATCGAGTGCCGAGCGCTCTTCATTGGCGCCCGCGAACCCGTCCTCTATGTTGTGCCGCCGGCTGCGCCGACGCGCCTCGGTCACGCTTGCCATGTAAGCCGCTCACCTGCTGAATTCGACAGTACTGCACGTGCGGCAGACTCTCTCTGCACTACTACTGCAAGGAGTCTGCCCCCTCGACGACGTCCAGGTCTGTCGGGGATATCCCGCCGCGCGTTCCTGAAACCCCGCCGGGCGACAGGGTGTTCCGCGCGCGCGAGGGCGGGGAAGATGCATCCGAATCGGCCGTCGTCAAGATGCACGCAGCAGGGGGTGGACGGGCAGTTGCCTGTGATGGGTGGCCTCGGAACAGCCCGTCCTGCTCACCCGGCAGCTCGGATCCCGCCTACTCGGGCTGCGCCTGTTCGGATTGCGCGGCGCCCTGGCCGGCCGTGTCGCCTGCGAGGAGCCGTTGGAGTGGTGGCGGCGCCGCGGCCCCCGGCCCGGCAAGTTCCTCGCGGAGGCTTGCAACCTCGGCAGCCATCGCGCGTACCGCAGCCAGCACCGTGTCGCGTGGCGCCCCACTCTGGAACTGGGCCAATATCCGGTCCGCCTCCGCCTGGACCTGCCGCAGCCGCGAGTCGACGAAGTACCGGGCGTCCGGAATCCACTCGAAGGGACGCCGCGTCTCCAGGAGGCGGTCGGTGATCGCCTCGGCGCGGAACAGGCTGGCGCCGCCGTCGCCAAGCTCGTTCTGGACCGTGGCGTCGAGTTCGGCCGCGAGCAATTCCAGCGCCTGTTCGACGCCGTGGTCGGCGCTGAGCGGCGCGATCGCAGCGGCCGGCGGCGCCTGCTGGGCGATCGCTTCGTCGGCCGAGCGTCCACACGCGGTTGCCGCGACGAGAACGAAAACGAGAACGAAGAAGGAGCGAGTGCGCATTATCGGTTCCGAAACGTGGCAATCCATATGCCGGCCCGTGCTGCCGCTGGAGCAGTCGTGCGACTGACGAGCGGTGCGTGCAGCCACCTCGGGCTGCGCCGGCGGCGCAATGAAGATGCACTGCTGGACGCGCCTGAGCACGGGGTATTTGCGGTTGCGGATGGAATGGGCGGTCATCCGGCCGGTGACGTCGCGAGTCGGATCGCGATCGGGACGCTGCGCGAGCAGATGCTCGAAGGCGCTGCGGCGAGCCCCGAGGATCGTCTCGAGCGGGCGTTTGCCGCGGCGAATGATGCACTGCTCGCGCATGCCCTCACGCGCCCTGATCACAGCGGCCTGGGCACGACGATGACGGCGCTGCTCATCGTCCAGCGTCAGGCGGTCGTGGGTCATGTCGGTGACTCGCGGCTCTACCGGCTTCGCGACGGCGTGTTGCAGCAGCTGACGACGGACCATACGTGGGTGGAGCGCGAGGTTGCGCACGGCAGGTTGACGCGGGTTGCGGCGCGCAACCACCCGCACTCCGCGGTGCTCCTGCGCGTGCTCGGCGGTGCGGACGCGGCAATCGATCGTCTCGAGCTCGAGTTGCGTTCGGGTGACCGCCTGCTGTTGTGCACGGATGGCGTCTCCAACGCGGTGCAGCCCGCCGACCTGTCCGCGATCGTACGCCAGGGCGGCGCGCCCGGCGACATCGCGCGCCACCTCTGTGAGGCCGCGGATGCGGCCGGCGGTTTCGACAACAGCACGGCGGTCGTGATCGACATCACGTAGCACACGACACCACGAATTCAGACACCTCTCGGGACAATGGAAGTGCTTTTCGACTCCGACACGATCTTTCTGGGTAACCCTCTGCGCGCCTGGCTGCTCGCGGTCGTCACTGCGCTGTTCGTCTACGTCGGGATGCGGCTGCTGCGGCTGGTACTCATCCGCTACATGAACCGCGTCACCGGTCGCACATCGACGTACGCCGACGATGTCATCCAGGAAGCTGTGATGCGCACGAAGGTGTTCTTCATCACCTTCGTCTCGCTGTACGCGGGCTCACGCGTGCTCGTCATGACACCGGACGTGCAAAGGGCGCTCGAGTTTTTCGCCGTCGTCGTCATCACGGTGCAGCTCGCAATCTGGGGCAACGCGGTCATCAGTGGAGTCGTGCAGGGCGAGACCAGGAAGCGGCTGGCGGTGGACCCGAACAGCGTGACTACGCTGGGCGCACTGTCCTTCATGGGACGTCTTGTGCTCTGGACCGTGCTGGTGCTGGTCGCGCTCGAGAACCTCGGCGTCGATGTCACTGCGCTGCTCACCGGTCTCGGCATCGGCGGTATCGCGGTTGCGCTCGCAGTCCAGAACATCCTCGGCGACCTCCTCGCCTCGCTGTCGATCGTGCTGGACAAGCCGTTCGAGGTCGGCGATTTCATCATCGTGGACGACAAGCTCGGCACGGTCGAGCGCGTCGGCCTCAAGACCACGCGCGTGCGTGCACTCTCCGGCGAGCAGCTCGTGTTCTCGAACAGCGATCTGCTGTCCGCGCGCATCCAGAACTACAAGCGGATGTACGAACGCCGTGCCGTGTTCGACGTTCGTGTCAGCTACGACACGCCAAGGCCGCTGATCGAGAAAGTGTCAGCAATCATCCGTGAGGCCATCGAGGCGCAGCCAAAGGCGCGCTTCGACCGCGCCCATTTCGCGCGCTACGGCGAGTTCGCCCTGGAGTACGAGGCGGTCTACCATGTGACCGAGCCGGACTACAACGAATACATGGACATGCAGCAGGCCATCAACCTGCGGATCCACGAGGCCTTCGAGGCGGCCGGCATCGAGTTCGCCCTGCCGACGCGCACTATTCTCATGCCGCATGAGCAGGCGCAGCAGGCAACGCGCGGGTAACGATTCGCCACAAGGAAAACGGGTGGCCGCAGAGCATCATTACGGAAACAGGGCCGCCCTGGAGCGGCCCTGTTTTCATGGACTCTGCACGAAGGCTCTACTGGCTGCCTACCAGCTCACCCACAGGTCGAAACGCCAGTTCTCATCGCCATCGAGAGCGCGGGCGAGGTCTGCACGCACCAGCCCATCGAGGAACGTTGCGCCGATGCCGAGCGAGCGGAGTGCGCCGTCCGCGGTGAAGCTGTCGCGATCGCCAGCCCATGCCACGTCACCGAACAGTGCCACGCGGGCGGCCGGCCAGCCGCGCGCCAGCTCCGCACGCGCACGCCAGAACGCGTTGCCGAAGGCGGAGCTGCCGTCGTAGCCACGCAGTGTGGCCGGCCCGCCGAGATAGAACAGCCGCTGCACCGGCACATCCCCGACCGTGGTTCCTGCCGCGCCCTCGAGTGATGCGCGCAGCTGGCCGAACAGCGGCACGCCGGTGCGCAGTGTGAGCGCGGAACGGCCGAACGAGAAGTCGCCACCGGCACCATCGAGTGCGAGCGACGCACTCGCACGCCAGCCGGCGGGATCGCGACCGATGCCACCGTGCAGCGTGAGTTCACCGCCGAACAGGTCCGCCGGGTCGGCAGCGATATTGGGCCGGAACGTGCGCGCGTCATCGAATATCTGCGGCAGGCTGAAATCCGTTTCCGTCGCCACGGAGTCGTGGCGCTCTGCATACAGCCGGACGCCGTACCACTGCGTGCGTGTCGCCGCCGGCATCACCTCGAGCGATGCACCCAACGCCTCGAAGTACTCGCCGTCGTCGCGTCCAAGGAACAGCGCGTTGAACGAGTTGCCGATACCGAACGGCCGCGTTTCCGGATCGGCCGCGCGTACGCCGTTGTAGAGCGAGAGGCGGTAGTCGCGTGCGAGCGTCGGCCGTGTAACGCCGAGCTCGATCTCCGGACGCGGCTTCGCGATGGCCAGGCGTCCTGTTGCATCCAGCTTCAGGCGGCCGAGATCGAGCTCGCTGCGTGCGCCGACGGACAACCCCTCGACGCGATTGTAGCGCACGAGTCCGGGTGCACCGAGTCCCCAGGCGAACGTCGGGCGCGGCGCCTGCCATGGCGCTTCACCGACGTTGCCGAGCAGTTCGGCGAGTTCGCGGACGCGGCGCAGGTCTGCATCCCAGTCTGCGTCGTTCTCGTAGATCGACGCCGGGAGATAATCGCTCGCGAGCAGCTGCGCCGAATCGGCGGGCAGCTCGACGATCAGCTCGCGGCCGCACGCATCGGTGCCGCGGCCCGTTTCCTCGTCCATGGTGAAGCGATCCGGCCGTACGTCTGCCGAATCCCGAGAGGCGTCGGTGGCGGTGCTGTCGCGTGCCGAGCCATCACGCACGGAACGGTTGCGATCACGGGTGCCGTCACGGACGGCGATCGTCATTCGCCCGCCCGGCGTGCAGCGCAGCCGGTCCGTCACCGAGTCGGGCAGCACCTCACGCGGACGCGTGGGATCGCCAGCGACGTCGTAATTGCTGTAACTCAGGCTGTAGCTGAACGGCATGCGCACCAGCGACGTGATCTGCAGTACGCCTTCCGCCGCGACCGTGCGTGGCAGCCACCAGCGGAAATCCCAGTACGCATACTCGAGCGTGACGTATTCCAGCTCGAAGCGGATCGGCTTGAGCAGGCCGGGGACATCATCGCCATCCTCGTCATCTTCGATGTCGAACGGCCGCGATGGCCGGAAGACTGCCTGCACCACGGCGTTCGTTTCCTGCTCGATCCAGAAGGAGCCGCGCACGAGCCGGAAATCCGAGCGCCGTGGCTGCACGCGCAGCTCGACCAGCCGCACCGTCCGACCGTCAGGCAGCCGGATCTGCGTCGTGTCGCCTGACTGGTAGCGGTAGTCACGCTCGGCGCCCGGCGCCAACGGGTTGCGCCAGCCGTCGTTGTTCAGCCGCATCAGCATCTCGCTGTCGACCGGATCGAAGGCGAGGTGCGGAACGAAACTGCGAAGATCTTCGGGGACCTGGGGAGCGCCTCGGACGGGCGGGATCACTTCGCGCGAGCCAAGCACCTCCAGGCGGATCGGGCCCTCGCGCCGCCATTCGATCTGCGTGGCCGTCTCGCGGCGGTAGAGCGTGCGATCCCGGCCGGGGAGTCGAAGACCCGCTGCGATGCGCTCACGCGCAACCGCATCATAGGCATCGATCGACGTGTCCACGGTGCGTCGGCGACTACGCGCCCGTTCGACCAGGTCACGTGCAACATCATCGCGGTAAGCATCCGCCAGCTGCGCCTGCGTCGGCGGCGGAAGCTCCTGGCCGCGCTTCGTGGTGTCCTGCTGCGCGACCGCGCTGTCGGCCTGCGCCGGACGCGTCGTGTCTGGCTGCTGGAGCAGAAGCGCCAGCAGTGCTGCGGCTGCAATCATCGAACTTCCCCCGGGAACTGGACGTGCCCATCTACGCCCGCCAGTGCCCCCGGGTTTCCTGCACGACGATCCGGTCCCGCCGCTCGCTGAGCCGGAGCGTGCTCATCGCACCCGCCACGACCGCCACGACCGCGATCACGTGCTCGATCCAGACGGTGCGAGCCAGACGCGGACGCGCCGGTAATGCCGGGACGTCACCCCAGGGCTCCTCGATCCCGGCGTCAACGGACAGCATGCGCCGCTTCCATCAGCCGCTCGCGGACCGCCCGGCGGCTCGCCACCCTCAGCTTCGACAGCACGTTCTCCGTGTGGTGCCGCGCCGTGTGCGGGCTGATCGTCAGCGCCTCGGCCATCTCGCCGTTCGTCATGCCCTCTGCCAGGAGCCGGGCCACGCCCACCTCCTTGCGGGTCAGGCCGAAATGAGCCCGGATCTCATCGTCCGTCGGCATCGCGTCCACCCGCTCCAGCATCACGACAATCGCCGGGACGCTCGAATCGCCCTGCGGCAGTACACTGCCTCGCACCCGGTACGCCGCTTCCGACAAACGGACCTCGCGCACCACCTGCGCTCGCCGACCCCGGACCGCACCCAGCGCCGACGCCATTCGATGCGCCACATCACGAACGACCGCCCCGAGCTCCGGCTCGTCGTGCATCCATGCCTCAGCGGTCGCGACTGCTGCTCCAGACATCGCCATGCCCTCCGTTACACTGTTGCCGGGCGCTCCGGCTGCGCTTACCTTGCAACACGATAAACCCACGCAATCACGCGCCTTTCACGGTCTTATCACCTGTCAGGTGAGACTCCGGCGCGAGGCTTCACCAGAATGATCCGGCTACATCTGCTCGGCAGCGTACGTCTCCTCGACGACGACGGCCGGGATATTCGCGCAGTGTTGCAGCAGCCCAAGAGGCTTGCGGTGCTTGCCTTTCTGGCGGCTGCGCGGCCGCGCGGGCCGCAGCGGCGCGATACGCTGACCGGCATGTTCTGGGGCGAGTCCGACGATGCGAGCGCCCGCAGATCCCTCTCCCAGGCTATCTATTTCCTTCGCCAGAAGGTTCACCCGGGCCTGTTCGGAAGCCGCTTTGCCGAGGAAGTCGATCTCTCCGCGGGTGAGGTGTGGTGCGACGTGGTCGAATTCGAGCAGGCGCTCGACGATGGCCGCGTCGCGGAAGCGCTGGCGCTGTACACGGGCGAGCTCATGCCCGGCTTCCACATCTCGGACGCACCGGAATGGGAGAAGTGGCTCGACACCGAACGTGACCGGCTGCGCAAGCGCGCGGGCGATGCGGCGTGGGCGCTCGCTGGCTCCGAGGAACAGGCGGGTCGTGCCGGCGTGGCGGCGCACTGGGCGCGGTGGGCCGCGGCGCTGACGCCGTTCGACGAGCAGGCGCATCGCAGAGTGCTGGAGCTGCTGGTCCGGACGGGTGACAGGGCGGGCGCGCTGCGCACGCACGAGGAGTTCGCGCGCCGGCTGGCGGCGGAGTACGAGGTGGAGCCGTCGGCAGAGACGACGGCGCTCGTCGAAGCGATCCGGCGTGATGCGGGCGGCGGCGACCCTGATGAGATGATCGCACGGGCGGCGCAGAGCCTGGCACGACGCGATCCGGTCGGTGAAGCGGGACCGTCGCGAGCCGAGGCCGCGCGCACCGCGCTGCGCGATGCCTCGGCCTCGACGACGAATCCGGCCCCGGCGGACCATACGTCAGTCGCAACGGCCCGGGGCCCGGACAGCGCCGGTGTCCGGGCGGCGTTCCGCCCGACCGGCCGGCTGCACGGAAAGCGCATGACGCCGGGGCGCGCCATGGCCGTGATCGGCTTCATGCTGGTGTTGATCAGCGGCTTCTACATCGCGCTGAGGCCGGACGACCGGGTCGCCGCTCCGCTCGCGATCGGGCCCGAGCAGCCACTCGACCGGATCGCGATTCTTCCCTTCCGCGACGTGAGCGAGGGCGCGCAGCTCGCGCATGTCGCCGACGGCCTCGCCGTCACGCTCACGGATCGTCTGACCGGGATCGGCCGGTTGTCGATCGTCTCGCCCAGCACGACGCGCCAGTACGCTGCCCTCACCTTCGACAGCATCGGTCGCGCACTGAACGTGGGTGCGCTGGTCGGCGCGACGGTCGCGCGCTCAGGCGACCTGCTGCGCATCCACGTCGAATTGACCGACGCACGGACGGGCACCACGCTCGCGACGAGTACGCTCGAGCGGGAGCAGGGCGACCTGTTCGCGCTGCTCGATTCGATGGCGACATCGGTCGAATGGATGCTGCGCGAGCAGCTGGGCCACCAGGTGGAGCTGCGGGAGTTCAAGCGGGAAACCGACAACCAGCGCGCCTGGGAGCTCGTGCAGATGGCGCGGCAGCTGCGCACGAGCGGCGCATTCTCGGAGGGCGGTGCCGCAGGTGGCTTCGCGGCCGCACTCGGGCACCTCGATGAAGCTCTCAGGCTCGACCCCGCCTACGTGAGCGCATGGGTCGAGCGCAGCCGTGCCTATCACACGGCGGCGCTGCTGCTTATCGCGGACCCGGTCGCATTGCTCGACAGCGCGAAGACGGCCAGTGACCGCGCAATCGCGGGCAACCCACAGAGTGCCGAGGCGCTGGAACAGCGCGCATCGGTGCACTACATAAGCTGGATATTCTCCCGGCAGGGCCACGAACCGCTGCTCGCGCAGGCCGAAGCCGATGCCATGGCAGCGCTCGCTGTCGAGCCGTACCGCCCGCGCGCGGAATCACTGCTCAGCCAGATCTATTCTCAGGCGGGCGATTTTCGACGCGCCCACGAGGCGGCGCTGCGAGCCTACCGTGCCGACGCCTACGCGGCGAATGTCGAAGACATTCTCCTGCGACTTTTCGAAACTGCGTTCGAGCTCGGCAACGATGACGAAGCGGGCAAGTGGTGTGACGAGATGCGCCGGCGAGCGGAAAGCAACTGGCTGGCACACCACTGCGAGTTGATGCTGCTTGCGTTCGGGACGGAAGGCGTACCGGACGTGCGCAAGGCGCTGCTGGCTTTCGATGCCGCTCGTCGCAATCCCTATGTGGCCCGCACCCCGGAGATCAGCGCGCAGTTCACGGCGCTCGTGGGCGTCAGCTACGCACGCGCAGGAGCCCGCGACAGCGCGCGCACCCTGATCGACCGAGCATTGCGCGAATCAGGTGGATCGCCGCCCGTGCAGGCCGTGGCTGCAAACGGCCTGCTGCGCATCGGTGACAGGGAACGCGCGCTGGAACTGGTCCGCCAGTACATGGATGCGCTGCCGCGCGACCGGCAGCGCATCCTGAAGAGCAGAATCCTGGCTGTGCTGGACTCAGTCAGCCGCCAGCAGCTGCTGGCCGCTACGGACAGATGATCGTGCCGTTGAGCATGTAGCACCGCTGCGGCTCGAGGTCGCCATTCGAGTCGTCCTTGCCCATGTCCCGCTTCGACGTGCCCCTTCCGCGACCACGCGGCGGACCGTCATCCCACGGCGCCTTCTCATTCGCGCGCTCGGCACGCCTGGCACTCGTGTAGACGGCGTTGTAGCCCTCTACCACCTCGTGCTCAGTGCCATCGTCGAAATACAACACGATCCGTGAGAGCTTTGCCATCAGTGGCCTCCCGGGGTTGATACATCAATGCATCGGACAAGAAGGGATGCGACATCCGCCCGGATGGTACGACGCCCACCGGCCCATGACCAGTACGACGGCGTGACCGTTCGACCCATACCGGATGGAATCACGCCCGGTTCAGGAGCCGCGCAGGTCCGTCAAATGCCTAGCGACGCAGCGCTTCGACATGATCCGGCTTCACACCCACCGCACTCACGAACTCACCTGGCTCGGTGATGAACTGACACACGTCCGCACGACAACCGCGTCGGAACCCCGGCCCCGCCTCGATCTCCGCCGGACCCTGCACCAGCTCGCGCCCGCGTGACGTCGTCACCTTGAACGTGTAGCGATCACTCACCGGCTCGCGTTGTGTGCCGACCACGACGAAGTGCACGATCTCGGCGTTGCGCTCGAAGGCGAGCTCAGAATTGTATGCACCACGCAATACGCAGAACTGGACCTCGACGCCGTTGCCCGCATACGCCGCTCGCCACGGCTGGCGCACGACCGCACCGCCGACGCTTGCGCCTGCGCGTTCGCAGGCGGCCTCGAGCGTGACTGGCCGCTCCACCTCCTGCATTCCGCGCAGACCCAGCACGCCGAAAACGACGACGCCTGTCAGCGCAACGACCGATTGGATCACTTTCTTCATCCTCCCGCGGCACACGCACCGTCATGGCGCGTTGTGGGCGTATAACATGAAGCGACACCTGAGAAAAAAGATGGGCAGAAACTGCCTATTTTTTTTATCGCGTGATCATGTATCTTCCCGATGTCCCGAACGAACAAAAGAACGCGAGTCGGAGGGGACGGCGGCGGATCGACGCCGTGCGGACTCCGAGCGCACCAGGTCTCGCCGGATCGGCTTCTCGGCCGTTCCACCCGAACCTGCGGTACATAAACCCGCCGTAACGATCCCCATTCCGGGGGGCTCCTGGCCGCGTCAGGAGCCCCTTCCTTCTTCGGGGCCGGACCTCGCCCGCCACAAAATTGCTCGACCTGTGCAAGTTGTTCTGCATCAACGCGATCAGAGCAGAACATCGTTTACTCCGCACGTGCCGCGTCGTATCTTCCGGGCGCTGTTCACTCACCCATTCACACGAGGTCAGTTCCATGCGTGGACGCATCCTGGTTGCGGCTCTGTTCCTGGCGATGGTGCCGGCGGCCGCGAGTGCACAGATCGGCGTCGGTGCCGGTGTGGGCGCTGCATTCCCGACTGGCGATTTCGGCGACGCGGTCGACCCGGGCCTGCACGTGCAGGCGTCACTCAACATCGGCCTGCCGCTCCTGCCCGATGTCCGCCTCGACGGTATCTACCAGACCTACAGTGGTGACGGTGATACGAGCGTGGATGTCCTGGGCGGCGGTGTGAACCTGCTGCTCGACATGCCGCTCGTCGTCATCAAGCCGTACCTGATTGCGGGCGTCGGTTTCTATGACGTCAGCGTCGAGGTGGGCACGGATGACGCCTCCAACTCGGAGATCGGCTTTACGGGTGGTGCGGGCCTGCGTCTCGGCCTGGGCAGCCTGGGCGTGTTCGCGGAGGCGCGTGTACTGCGCATCGGCGGTGACGTCGACATGACCACGGTTCCGGTGCTCGTCGGCATCACGTTCTGAGTCGATGACTGGCAAACGGATCCTGATCACCGGCGCCAGTTCGGGGATCGGTGAGGCGTGTGCGCGGCGCATTGCGGCGGAGGGGTGCGAGGTCGTTCTCTGGGCTCGTCGTCTCGAGCGCCTCGCGCACCTCGCCGACGAGATCGAGGCGGCGCACGGCACGCATGTTCATATCGCGGATGTGGACGTGCGTGATCGGGACGCGGTGCTGGCCGCGGTCGATTCTTTGGTCGAGCGGAACGCGGTACCGGACGTACTCGTGAACAACGCAGGTCTTGCGAGCGGTCTGTCCACGGTGCAGGAGGGCAGCTTCGAGGACTGGGACCGCATGATCGACACGAACGTCAAGGGCCTGCTGAATGTCACGCGGGCGGTGCTCCCGCACATGATCCGGCTCGGCCGCGGCCACATCGTGAACATCGGCAGCACCGCCGGCCACTGGGTCTACCCGAATGGCAACGTGTACAACGCGACGAAGTTCGCGGTGAGAGCGCTGACGGAAGCGATCAACGTGGACGCTGTCGGCACACCGATTCGCGTGTCGAGCATTGACCCGGGCATGGTCGAGACCGAGTTCTCGGTCGTGCGCTTTGCCGGCGACGAGGAGCGTGCGCGCAAGGTATACGAGGGCTTCCAGGCACTGCGGCCGGAGGACATTGCGGACGCCATCCACTACGTGACGAGCGCCCCGCCCCACGTGAACGTGCTGGAGATGCTCGTCCTTCCGACCGCGCAACGGAACGCCTACGTCCTCCACCGGGACGGCTGAGCCGGGAATTGGAACCAGCGGGCGGGCTCCGGCCGTAGTACAGAGGAACATTTCCTCTGAAGGAGCACCCGATGTACCGCCCCAGTACTCTCCTGCTGCTCGTGGCGCTCGTGGCGCCGGCGGCAGTTACGGCCCAGCAGGCCCCGGTCGCGTCCAACTTCGGCGGCGGCGGCAGTTTCATCTACGGCTCGCCGCAGGGCGAGTTCAGCAACTACGTGGACGATGCCTGGGGGCTCGGCGGGTTCCTCGCCTGGACCCCGCAGTCCGCCCCGGTGTTTGCGCTGCGCCTCGATGCCGGCTTCATGAACTACGGGCACGAGACGTATCGCGTCCCGCTGAGCAGCACGATCGGCGGGCGCATCATGGTCGATGTCACCACGGACAACAACATCGTGTACCTGGGTCTCGGTCCGCAGATCATGCTGCCCTACGGTCCGATCCGGCCGTACGCAAACGCTGCGGCGGGCCTGTCGTACTTCGCCACGACATCGCAGGTCCGCGGTGATGACAGCACGCAGAATTTCGCGAGCGACACGAACTTCGATGACACCGTCTTCCAGTGGAGCGTAGGCGGCGGTGTCATGATCCCGGTGAGTCGCGGCCGAACACCGATTTCGATCGACCTCGGCACGCGCTATCACGGCAACGGCGAAGTGACGTACGTGACGGAGGGCGGCATCGAGGACAACCCGGACGGCAGCATCACGATCCACGCGATCGAGAGCCAGGCGCGCGTGCTCAGCGTGCACCTGGGTATCGCAGTCGGGTTCGGCGGGCGCCGCTGAACTTCGCCGCTGACGTGTGAAAGACCGCGCGGGTCGTTGTGCTGCCACGACCCGCTCCCGCCTGATTTCCCCGCCGCATCCATCCTGCTACTATGCGCGCACCCGTAAACCCGAGTGCGTGACGTCATGAACATACTCGTCCTGAATGCCGGCTCCTCCACCCTGAAATTCCAGCTGGTGCGTACCGACCAGGAACGCATCGGGAACGACACGGACGAGCGGCTCGCGCGCGGGATCGTGGACCGCATCGGTGGTGAGGCGCTGCTGCGTTTCAGCTCGGGGGACAGGACGCTCAAGACGGCGCGGCCGATCCGCGACCATCGCGCGGCCGTGGACGCGGTGCTCCGCTGGCTGGCGAGCGAGGAATCAGGAACGGACCTCACCGCGATGCGCGACATCGATGCGGTTGGACACCGCGTGGTGCACGGCGGCGAGCAGTTCAGCAACTCGGTGAAGATCGATCCAGTGGTGCTGCGTGAGATCGAGGAGATGATCGAGCTGGCGCCGCTGCACAACCCGCACAATCTCAAGGGCATTGCCGCTGTGCGCGAAACGCTGGGTGACGTTCCCCAGGTTGCCGTGTTCGACACCGCCTTTCATCAGACGCTGCCTGCGCACGCTTACCTGTATGCGATTCCCTATTCGCTGTATCGCCGCTACCGCGTGCGCCGCTACGGCTTTCACGGCACGTCGCACCGCTACGTGGCGTACCGCTACCGGCGGCTGACCGGCAGGCGGCGCGAGGAAACCAACCTGATCACAATCCATCTCGGCAATGGCTGTTCCGCGTGCGCGATCCGTGCTGGCGACTCCGTCGATACTTCGATGGGCTTCACGCCGCTCGAAGGTCTCGTCATGGGTACGCGCAGCGGCGATCTCGATCCGGCGATTCTCGACTTCATTGCGGCGAAGGAAGGCCAGACACTGAACGAGATCGAGGGCCTGCTGAACAAGCAGTCGGGGCTGCTCGGGATCTCCGGGCTGACGCATGACATGCGCGAGCTGCTCGCCGAGGAAAGCGAGAACGACGACCGGCGCGCACGTCTCGCGATCGAGATCTTCGCCTATCGCGTCCGCAAGTACATCGGTTCATACCTCGCCGCGATGGGCGGCGCAGAAGCCATCGTCTTCACGGGCGGCATCGGCGAGAACGGCGCGATCGTGCGCGAGCGCATCTGCCAGGGTCTGCAGTGGCTCGGCCTGGAGCTCGATCCCGAACTCAACGCGACGGCCGTCAACGGCAATGAAGGGCCGATCCACCGCGAGGGCTCCCGCCTGGGCGCCTGGGTCCTCCCCACGGACGAGGAACTGCTGATCGCGCGTGACACGTTCCGGCTGGTGACCGGCATGGAGGCGCGGTACTGAGGTCACGTCGGCCGCGCGGGTCCTGACGGCCCCCTTGCCCACCGCCGGCCTTGTGCGGGCTGTGTGTTCGTACCACACTGCCCGCTTCCATGGACACTGAAGATCGCTTTCCGCATCCGCTCGCACTGCTGACAGCCGGCATCCTGCTGGCGGCCGTGCTGACGTGGATACTGCCCGCCGGCTCCTACGACCGGGCCGACGACCCGGCCACCGGCCGCACGGTCGTCGTCGCCGGCACCTACGAGGAGGTCGAGCCTGCGCCGGTGGGCCCGTTCGCGGCGCTCGTCGCGATTCCACGGGGACTGATCGACGCGTCCGACGTCGTCGTGCTCGTGTTCCTGGTCGGTGGCGCGTTCGTCGTGATCGACCAGACGGGGGCGTTGCGACGCGGCATCGACCGCCTAGCGCGCAAGCTCCAGCACCATGGCACCTGGGTGATCCCGATCTCGTGCATCGTGTTCGCGACGGCGGGCGCACTGCAGAACATGCAGGAGGAGATCATTGCACTGATCCCGGTGCTGCTCATCCTGACACGACGATTCGGGTTCGATGCGGTGACCGCAGTCGCGATGAGCATCGGCGCGGCGTCGCTCGGCTCATCGTTCAGTCCGGTCAATCCGTTCCAGGTCGTGATCGCGCAGCGTCTTGCGGACGTGCCGCTCTTCTCGGGCGCCGCATTCCGCATCGTCGCCCTCGTGCCCGCGCTCGGCCTGTGGATCTTCGCAACGATCCGGCACGCGCACCGCAATGCGATTGCACCGGACGCAGCGACGATCGCGGATACGGAGACACCACTCGACGGACGGTCCGCGCTGATTCTCGCGCTGACGGTTGCGACGTTCGCGATCTTCATCACCGGCATGATGCGCTGGGGCTGGGGCTTCAACGAGATGTCGGCGGTGTTCTTCGTGCTCGGCGTCGTCGCAGGGCTGATCGGCCGACTCGGGATCAATGGCACCGCTGCGGCGTACGTGCAGGGGTTCCGTGAGATGGCGTTTGCCGGTCTGCTGATCGGCTTTGCACGTGCCATCTACGTCGTGCTCGATTCGGGCAGGGTCGTCGATACGATCGTGAACGGGCTCGCGCAGCCGCTCGTCGGGCTGCCGTCCGGCCTGTCCGCGATCGGAATGGTCGTAATGCACGCGCTGTTGCACGTGCCGGTGCCGAGCGTGAGCGGACAGGCGGTCCTGACCATGCCGATCCTGGTGCCGCTATCGGACCTGCTCGGCCTGTCACGACAGGTCACGATCCTGGCGTACCAGTACGGTGCGGGACTCACGGAACTGATCACACCGACCAACGGTGCACTGATGGCGGTCATCGCGGCAGCAGGCGTTCGTTACGATCGCTGGCTCCGGTTCGCGCTGCCGCTCTTCTTCGGACTCGTTGCGATCGGCATCATCGCTATCCTGGTCGCGATCGCGGTCGGACTGCAATAGTCTTCACGGATCATGCAGAAACGATTCTACACCCTCGTCGCCATGCTGCTGCTGCCCGCCGCACTCGCGGCGCAACAGCCGGACACCGTGCCGGCACCGCCCGTGCCGGACTCGCTGGCCGCGCCCGATACGCTGGCGGTTCCACTCGTCGACAGCATCCAGCCGGTCAGGCAACAGGCGCCGCCTCCGCCGCCGCCCGCGCCGGACCGATGGAAGTCGCAGCTCGAATTCGGTTTCAACGGTTCGCGCGGGAATACGGACCTGATCACGCTCTCGACAGGCTTCTCGATCGAGCGCCGCGAGAAGGAGAGTTTCGAGCTGGAATGGTCGACGTCGTATCGCTACGGCGAGAGCGAGAACCAGGTGGTCGCGCGTCACCTCCAGAGCTCGATCAGCTTCGACCTCTTTCCGACCGGCAACTGGTCGCCGTTCCTCTACGTCGCTGCCGAACGGGACCCGTTCAAGCGCATCGACCTCCGAACGGACGGCGGTGCAGGCGCGAAGTACACGCTCGCGCGTGGCGAAGCGACGAGTGCGTCCCTCAGCCTCGCGCTGCTGCACACGTACGAGAATTTCACGGCGACCGGCACAGATCCGGAGCCCGATGTACGCAACCATGCACGCTGGTCATTGCGCGCGCGCGCATCGCGTCGCATGAACGAAGGCTGGCAGGTCGAGAACACGACGTTTTACAAGCCCGTGCACAATGCGCTGGGCGATTACGACATCGATTCGACGACGAAGCTGAGTGCGATCCTGAACACCCGGCTCGCGCTCACATTCAGCTACAAGTACCGCCTCGACTCGACGCCCGCCGAAGGCGTCACCGGCGAGGACCAGTTCCTGACGGCAGGCCTGACGATCAACCTGTAGACGTGGAGAACCGATGAGCAACCGCAGCGCACGCTTCGAGACATCGCTCGGCGATTTTACGGTCGAGCTGTTCGATGACAAGGCGCCGGCCACCGCGAAGAATTTTGCCGACCTCGCGCAGAAGGGGTTCTACGACGGTCTGATCTTCCACCGTGTGATCGACGGCTTCATGATCCAGGGCGGCTGCCCCGAAGGGACGGGCACGGGCGGCCCCGGCTACAAGATCAAGGACGAGTTCCATCGCGACCTGCGCCACGAGGGCAAGGGCATCCTGTCGATGGCGAACGCGGGCCCGAACTCCGGGGGCTCGCAGTTCTTCATCACGCTCGCCGCAACGCCATGGCTCGACAACAAGCACGCGATCTTCGGCCGTGTGACGGATGGCCTGGACGTGGTCGAGAAGATCGGGAAGGTGCAGACCGGCCGGAACGACCGACCGCTCGAGGAAGTGACGATGAAGAAGGTGACGGTGGAGTAGCGGCAGATCGCGACGTCGAGCACTTCGTTCGACAACCCACTCGAACTTGCGAGCCGCTGCTCACCCGAGCAGCGGCTCGTCGCTTTCCAGGCGCTCAATCATTTCTTCGTTGGACCGCTGCGCGAGGCGCGCGAGCGCAGCCGGTTCGACGTTGCGCCTGCCCTCGAGCGTGAACAGCCGCAGCACGCGCGCGCTGCGATACAGCTCGTCCGCCACTTCGGGCAGTCCGATCAGTCCCGCGCGCCCTTCGGGGCCCAGCCGGATCACTTCTCCCGTGCGACGCTGCACGAGCAGGTCGAGCCCGAACATCTTCGACTTCTCGGGATAGTCGAGGAATGCGTCGCCGGGCGCGAGCGCGAGCTCCTGCGCGATGCGCTCCTCGACCTCGCGCTTGAGCGGCGAGTCCGTCTCGATCCAGTCGCCGATCGCGTCCTCGTCCAGCTCCGCAGCAACGATCTCGGTCACGCGTTTCGGCAGGCGACGCGTTCTCAAGCCAGTGACACGCGCGGCGACCGCCTGCGCCTGCGGATCACCGCGTTCGGCGCGCGCCGCGATCAGGTAGAGCACACCCTCGTCGGTCTGACCGACCAGCTCATCCGGCGCGAGCAGTCCGGCATCGAGCGCGTCGTTCACGATGCGCTTGTACATCACCGTTGCTGCACGGACCGCGTGATGCCAGTACACGTTGCGGAACATCTGGTACTTCGCGAACAGCAGTGATTCGAGTGCGGCGATTCCCTTTTCGTGCACACCGACCTCGAACTGGCCGGTCGTCGCGTCGTGCAGCAGAACCAGTCCGTGCAGCAGCCGATCGACGTCTACGCGGCCGTACGGCACACCCGCAAACGTCGCGTCGCGCATCAGGTACTCGATCTTGTCGAGGTCGAGGCTGCCGCTCACGAGTCCCTGGAGCGGGTTCACCGAGCTGCCGCGGATCAGCGCTTCGACGCCCGCGCGCGCGTCCGGTGCAACCTGCGCGAGCGTGGCCGCGACGGTCTCATCGGCCAGGAAGCGCCCGACCAGCGCCTCGTGATGACCGGGTATCCTGTCCGCTTCCAGCTCTTCGAGCGCATGCGAGAAGGGATAGTGTCCGATATCGTGGAGCAGCGCCGCGAACGGGATGAGGGCGACGTCGGTCTCGTCGACGCCGTCCAGTGCATCACGTGTGCGCAGCGCCGCGAGCGCGCGGTGCGCGAGATGGTAGACGCCGAGCGCGTGGTCGAAGCGTGTGTGCGTCGCACCCGGATACACCAGATAGGCCAGGCCGAGCTGGCGGATGTGGCGCAGCCGCTGGAACACGGGGGCATCGACGATCTGCATTGCGAGTGGATCGACGCGGATCGTGTCCCAGAGCGGATCGCGGATCGTGACCGATGTAGTCATGGCTTGAAAGCTTAGACGGGACGCGGGCTCTGCGATACCCCGATACGCCAGGGTTGTACGCGCGGATGCATCGGCATTACATTGCCCGCGTTCGACGACTCTGCGGCGTCCCTCCTCCCCGGATGGCTGCGTGTCGAACGCCCCGTGTCATACCGGTTTCCAGGAGGAAGCGGTGCAGCATCGCCGCTCGCTTGCCCTCACGTGGCTGCCCCATGTGCTGATTCTGTTGTCGGCTGCCTGTGCACCCGCGTTCGAGAGCGGCCAGCCCGCCACGTCCTCGCCTGCGCGCGATGCCTACATCCGCGAGCGAGCGCGTGCGTCAGACCCGTCGATTGCACGCTGGAGCGAGGCGGGTGATCGCGCACTGACCACACCGATGTCCGTGCAGCTTCCCTACAGCACGTACTACCAGCTCGACGAGACGACCACCACGGTCGGCGCATACGCGTTCGACCTGCAGCCCGGCGGCCGCCTCCAGGCCCGGTTCACTGGCCTCGAGCATCCGGCCGCAGCATTCGTCGAGCTGTTTCTGCAGCAGGGCTCGCAGGTGCGCCTCATCGATGCGGGCAGACACAGCGCTCAGACCGTCTCGCGCTACGGCGGCCGCTACGTGGTGCGCGTGCAGCCGGAGCTCGGCCTGGTCGGCACGTTCCAGTTGCGGATCGAGGGCGACGGCGCGTTTGCAGCGCCCGTTGCAGCCGACGCCGCGTCGTACCGCACGCTGCCGGCATCGCGCTACATCTTCCCTGTCGAAGGCCGTGACTCGCGCGCGATTCGCAGCGAATGGGGCGACCCGCGCGGTGGCGGCCGGCGCCACGAGGGCGTGGACATCTTCGCGCCGCGCGGAACGCCCGTACTGGCCGCGACCGACGGCGTCATCGTGTCGGTCCGCAATACGCCGATCGGCGGCAAGGTCGTCTGGATGCGACCGGACGGCGAGGACCTCGAGCTGTATTACGCGCACCTGGACCGCCAGGACGTACTTCCGGGACAGCGGGTGAGCGCAGGCGATCGCATCGGCCTGGTCGGGAACACCGGGAACGCGCGGGGGACGTCGCCGCATCTGCATTTTGGCGTATACCGGAACGGCGGGCGGGTCGCGATCAATCCGGACACGTGGCTGGCGCGGACGTCGCCGGTGCTGGTCAGTGATGCGGGGCAGGGTAACTGAACGGCTTTGGACTGCGGGTG
>CAYLME010000005.1:24755-38022 GCA_964384585.1 uncultured Gemmatimonadaceae bacterium
CCGGCTTCGTGGGTCAGGCGATGGGGCCGGCGTTTCGTACGTCTTCGCTGACGCCGTCCTCGTACTTCTTGAAATTCGTGCGGAACATGGCCGCGAGCTTCGCGGCCTGGGCATCGTAGGCGCCGGGGTCCTTCCACGTGGTGCGTGGCTGGAGGACCTGGTCGGGGACGCCGCGGATGTGCCTGGGCACGTGCAGGCCGAAGACGGGATCCATGTCGGTCTCGACGTCGTCGAGGAGGCCGCGCAGGGCGGCGTGCACCATGGCGCGCGTGTGGTGGAGCGACATGCGCGTGCCGCTGCCGTATGCGCCGCCGGTCCAGCCGGTGTTGACGAGCCAGCACTGCGCGTCATGCTTTGCGAGCTTCTCGCCCAGCATCCGCGCGTACGTGGAGGGCGGGAGCGGCAGGAACGGGGCGCCGAAGCATGTGCTGAACGCTGCCTTCGGCTCGGTGATGCCGCGCTCGGTGCCGGCGACCTTTGCCGTGTAGCCCGAAAGGAAGTGATACATCGCCTGCTCGTGCGTGAGCTTGGCGATCGGGGGCAGCACGCCGAACGCGTCGGCGGTCAGGAAGATCACGTTCTTCGGGTGGCCGCCCACGCTCGGGCGTGCGGCGCCGGGGATGAACGAGATCGGGTAGGACGAGCGCGTGTTCTCCGTGTTGGAGTCGTCGTCGAAATCGGGGATGCGCGTGTCCTGGTCGATGACCACGTTCTCGAGGACGGCGCCGAAGCGCCGGCTGGCCGCATAGATGAGCGGCTCGCCCTCGGCAGACAGGCGGATGACCTTGGCGTAGTTGCCGCCCTCGAAGTTGAAGACGCCGTTCTCGGACCAGCCGTGCTCGTCGTCGCCGATGAGCGAGCGCTCGGGATCGGCGGACAGCGTCGTCTTGCCGGTGCCGGACAGGCCGAAGAACAGCGCGACGTCATCGCTCGGACCGATGTTCGCCGAGCAGTGCATCGGCAGCACGCCCTGCAGCGGGAGCAGGTAGTTCAGGACGGAGAAGATCGACTTCTTCATCTCCCCGGCGTAGCGGGTGCCACCGATCATGACGGTGCGGTCCTGGAAGCTCAGCACGATGAAGGTGCTCGAGCGGGTGCCGTGGCGATCGGGGTCGGCCTGGAACTCGGGGGCGTGCAGGATGGTGAAGCCGGCTTCGAAGGCGAGGCGCGCGTGGTCGTCAGGGATGATGAACATGTTGTTGACGAACGCGGTGTGCCACGCGCTGGGGCTGATCGAGCGTACGTTGAGCCGGAACTCGGGATCGGCGCCGGCCCACAGGTCACTGACGAACAGCTCCTGCGACGAAAGGTACTGCTCCACGTCGCGACGGAGCAGCTCATACTTCTCGCGCTCGATCGGCACGTTCACGCTGCCCCAGCCGATACGCTCCTCGCTTTCGGGCTCGCGGACGATGAACTTGTCGTCCGGTGAGCGGCCCGTATGCGGTGTCGTGATGCCTACGAAGGCGCCGTCGCTGGCGAGCTGCCCTTCGCCGCGTCGGACTGCCTGTTCGATGAGTGCAGCGGGCGCGAGGTTCCAGTAGACCGGCTTCACGGGCTGGAGCCCGTGTGCCGACAGGTCGCGCGCTGCCAAGGATGTTGCCACGTCTGCCTCTGTGTCGAATTTCGGTGCGATAATCCGGATCCCGCGCGTGGGCGCGCGGGAGACAAGGAGGTTATCCCGGGGCTCCCGGAGGGTCAAGCCATGGACGCGGCGTGGATCGCACCTTGCGCATGGCGCTGCGCTGGCCGGGACAGACAACCACCCCTAAGCTGACGCGCGTGAAGCCGAGTCCTGCGATCCTGCTCCTCCTGTGCGCCGCGCCCGTAGCGGCGCAGACGGCACCGGCGTCGTGTACGACCGGCCCGATCTCGCACATCTTCATCGACAACCACTCCGTCTTCGACACGTCGGACCCCGACCTGAGCCCGCGCTTCGGCTGGGCATACCGCACCGCGAATGCGCTGCACGTGCGAACGCGCGAGCACACGATCCTGCGCGAGCTACTCTTCGAGCCGGGTGACTGCTACGACCCGTTCATGATCAGTGAGAGCGAGCGGCTTCTGCGCTCCTACCGCTTCCTCGCGCGCGTCGATGTCTTCGGCGTGCCGCAGCCGGACGGCAGCTGGCACGTGGTCGTGGACACGCAGGACGAATGGAGCACCCGGCCCGACGTCCGCTTCTCGACGGACGACGGATTCCGCTTCGAAGGCGTGCGGCTGGAGGAGGTCAACCTGCTCGGACGCGGGCACTCCCTGGGCGTGCACTACTACGATCGCGACGCCACACGGGAGTACGGCCTGCGCTTCTACACGCCGCAGCTCTTCGGCACGCGCTGGGACCTGACGACGGATCTGGCCGAAACGCGCGCGGGCACCCGCGCACACGTCGAGATCGAGTATCCGTTCGTCGCGGAAGTCAGCCGCTGGGCCGGGCGACAGAGTTTCCTGCGCGACGACCGCCACTTCGATTACATGCTGCCGCGTCCGGACGGTGGCACCGATCACGTGCTGCAGCCGATGCGTGAGACGTTCTACGATCTCGCGATCGTGCGACGTACCGGCCGCAGCGGCGCGATGACGCTGCTGGGCGGCGGCGTCAGTTTCCAGAAGGTATCGTATGCAGGTCCGGCGCTGTTCGTGCCCAATGGCAACTACCAGCTGCGCTCCCGTCTCGGCGATACGCTCGACGTCGCGCTGGTGCCGCACCGCAGCGAGGTCAACAGCATCCGCGTGACTGCAATGGTCGGCCAGCGCAATATCTGGTACGTCCAGCGCCGCGGACTCGACAGCATGCGCGGTGAGGAGGACGTGCGGCTCGGCGCCGAAACCACGTTCGCACTGGGCCGATCGCTCCCGCAGTTCGAGACCGATGACGATCTTTCGGCGACCCTCACACTGTATACCGGCGTCGAGGTCGGTGATGCGATCATGGTGCTGCGCGCGCGTGGCGACGGCCGTCGCGACCTGCGCGCGGACGTCGGCATGGCAGAGTGGAAAGACATCTACGGCGAGGCCGAGCTGCTCACGTACCTGCAGACGAGGCAGCTGCGGCGGCACACCTTCTTCCTGCGCGCCGCAGCGAGCGGCGGATGGAACACGGTCACGCCGTTCCAGCTGACGCTCGGCGGCATGCGTGCCCTGCGCGGGTACCGGCGCGAGGACTTGCCGGGAGGCCGGCGCCTTGTCGGCACGGTAGAAGACCGCATCTACTTCGGCTGGCCGTTTCGTGACCTTGCCGACGTCGGCGGCACGGTTTTCGTCGATGCGGGCCGCGTCTGGCAGGGCGATGCGCCATTCGGCAATGACAGCGAATGGCGGGCATCCGCGGGCCTCGGGCTGCGCGTGTCGTTTCCCGCGGGCGGTCGCTCGATCGGCAGACTCGATTTCGCGTGGCCGCTCCAGAAGGGCGTCGGCATCGGCGACGTCCGCATCACGCTCTCGCTCGACGAGATCATCGGACTCTCGGCCAATGCACGCGACGCGCAGCTGCTGCGCTCGCGCCGAGAGACGGTCGCGGGCGATCTCTTCACCCCCCGCTTCTGAGTCATGCGACCCACCTGTTACCGCGCGCAGTGGATTCTGCCGATCAGTGCGCCTGCGATTCGCGACGGCGCACTGCTGATCGACAGCCGCGGCCGCATCGAGGCGGTCGGGCCGGACCTCGCGGTACCGCGACCGGACGACGCCGAGCAGATCGATCTCGGCAATGCCGTGCTGCTGCCGGGCCTGGTCAACGTGCACGCGCATCCCGAGCTCTCGGTGCTGCGCAACGTGCTCGAGGATCTGCCGTTCATCGAATGGATCAGCACACTGCGACGTGTGAAGGCCCGCGCGATGCTTGATGAGGCGGACCTGCACACCGCCGCCTTGTGGCAGCTGTCCGAGGCGTATGCGGCCGGGATCACGACGATCGCCGCGACTGAGGATTCGGCGGCTTCACTCGGGGCGCTGCTCGAGACCGGCGGCCGCGGCATCATCTACCGGGAGGTGTTCGGACCGGCGCCGGACCAGTGCGCCGACGCGATGCGCGAACTGCGCACCCGTGTGGACGCGATGCGGGCACGTGCGACGGATCTCGTCCGCGTCGGTATCAGCCCGCACGCGCCCTATACCGTATCGGACGAGCTGTTCCGTGCGACTGCACGCTACGCCGCCGATGAGGCGTTGCCGGTCGCCGTGCACATCGCCGAGTCACAGGACGAAACCGACCTGGTCGTCGATGGGGCGGGCGCATTCGCGCCAGGACTGCAGCGGCGCGGTATCGCGACACCGCCACGCGCACGCTCACCGATCGATCTTCTCCATCGCACCGGCATCCTTGCGCAGCAGCCGCTGCTGATCCACGCGGTGCGTATCGATACGGATGACGTGCGCGCCATTGCCGACGCGGGTGCGAGCGTAGCCCACTGCCCTGTTGCCAACGCGCGGCTCGGCCATGGCGTCGCGCCGGTCGCACAGCTGCTCGAAGCCGGCGTCACGGTCGGGATCGGCACGGACTCGATGGCGAGCAACAACCGCATGGACCTCCTCGAGGAAGCGCGCAGCGCACAGCTCATGCAACGCGCTGTCAGCCTCTCGCACGACACGCTCGACGCGGCGACGCTGCTCCGCCTCATGACACTGGACGGCGCCCGTGCCCTGGGCATCGACGCCGAGTGCGGCTCGCTCGAGCCAGGCAAGAGTGCGGATATCATTGCGGTCTCGCTCGACGGCGTCCATACGCAGCCGGTCCACGATGTCGAGACCGCCCTCGTATTCGCTGCACGCGGCACCGACGTGGTGCTGACGGCCGTGCGTGGTCGCGTGCTCCATGGTGAGACACACATGGCCATCGATGTACCCGCAGTCCGCGCCCGGATGGAAGCGATCGCCGCGCGGGTGGCTGCTGCGCGCGCCACGTCATGAAGCAGCGTCGCACGGGCGCGGCCGAGTACCTCGACGAGCAGGGCCACGACGAAGCTGTGCTTGCGCACAGCATGCGCCAGGTGGCGGACGTGAATCGCTACCTCGGGGGCACGCGGGCGACGGTGCGCGCAGTCGAGGATCTGCTGCCGGCCGACGGTACGGCCACCGTGCTGGATGTCGGGTGCGGCGCGGGCGACATCACCGCTGCACTGGCGAACCGTGTGCAGAGACGTGACGTCCGGATCACAGCGATCGATCTGCACCCGCAGATCCTGGCGCTTGCACGCGAGCGCCTGCGTGCGCTGAACCACGTGTGCCTGGCGCGCTCCGACGCACTCGCACTGCCCTTCGCCGACCGCAGCTTCGACGTCGCGATGATGTCACTCACCCTGCACCACTTCGAAGACGATGCGCCGGTCGCAGTGCTGCGCGAGCTCGGCCGTGTTGCCTCGGCTGTCGTGATCAACGATCTCGAGCGCAACTGGCAGAACCGGGCAGGAGCACACCTGCTAGCACATACACTCTGGGCGCGCAACAGGCTGACCCGGCACGACGGTCCGCTCTCAGTGGACAGGTCCTTTACGGCCGCTGAGCTGAGCGCGCTGGCGCACAGCGCCGGGCTTCGCGACGTGCGCGTGCGACGACGCTACTTCTACCGGCTCGTTCTCACCGCACGCTCCGGGTGACCCCGCCGCCACCCGACACAAACCCATACATCCGGGACCATCGCGGTGCGCGGCCCTGCGCTTGCATCGCCCTCTGCGCGTGACATCGTCATCGGGTGGTACGCACACCGAACGCCGCGAAGTCGTGATCGTCGGCGCGGGTCCCGCAGGGGCCGTCGCAGGCCTGCTGCTCGCGCGTGCCGGCCACGACGTGCTGCTGCTCGAGCGCCTGTCACTGCCACGACGCAAGCCGTGCGGTGACTGTGTCAGTGCCGGCAGCACGCAGGTCTTCGAACGACTCGGTCTCCTGCCGGCAATCGACGCTCTGGCACCGGCTCGCCTGCGCGGCTGGCGCATCATCGCACCGGACGGCTCATCGTTCACTGCACTGTTCGAAGCGATCGCACAGAGCAATCGGCACGGTGCGTACGCACTGGCCATCCCGCGCGACAGGCTGGATGCTGCGCTGCTGTGTGTGGCGATCGCCGCGGGCGTGGAGGTTCGCACCGGCGCACGCGTTGCGGACGTCGCATGCGACGAGCAGGGCACGATGGTATACCTGCACGGCTGCGACCGTCCGATGCATGCGCGACTGCTCATCGGCGCGGATGGACTCCGCTCGATCGTTGCACGCGCAACCGGTGCCGTACGACGATCGCCGCGACTGCGGAAGCTCTCGCTCAGCACGCATGCCGCGCCGTTCCGGGACACGGACGGCCTCGGTGAGATGCATCTGGCCCGCGGTGCGTGCATGGGCATCGCTCCCGTTACGGCGGCGGGCGACGCATGCAACGTAACGCTCGTCGTGAAGAGCGATATGGCGAGCATCGCGAACGTGCACGCGCCGTCCGTGCACGGCCGCCATGCATCCCGTTCCGCACGCCTCGATGCATTCGTCGATGATTGGCGCCAGCGTTTCCCGCTGCTCGCGACTGGCGCACCGGTGGGTCCGCTGGCGGGGGAGGAATGGCTGGCGTCAGGACCATTCGACATGGCAGTGCGCCATGTAACCCACGACGGCGTCGCGCTCGTCGGTGACGCGGCGGGCTACTTCGATCCTCTGACTGGACAGGGCATCCACCAGGCGATCGCCGGCGCCGAAGCACTCGCGACGGTCGCGGCGCTCGCGTTGCGGCAGCCGGGTCCCGTCCGCCGCGGACGCCTCGCCGGCTGGGCCGACGCGCATGCCGCACTCACGCTCGGGACCCGCCGCGTGCAGCGCCTGATCGACGCCGTGCTCGCACGACCGCCGCTTGCGAATGCTGCGATCCGTGCACTCGCGCGCAGCGACGTCGCACGCAATGCGCTGCTCGGCGTGACCGGCGACCTGCGTTCCCCGGCCTCGCTGCTCCACCCTGGCCTGGCCACCGCCACACTCCACTCACTCCTGAGGGCATCGTGACGATTCTCGACGAACACCGGATGGACGCACCACGCGATGTCTGCTTCCATGTCGCTGCCGATGTCGAACGCTGGCCCGTGATCCTGCCGCACTACAGGTGGGTCCGCTTCCAGGAGCGACGGGCTTTCGGCACAGGCCGCGTGGAGATGGCAGCATGGCGCGAGTTCGGCGGGCCACTGCGCTACCCGACCTGGTGGGTGTCCGAGATGCGCGTGGACCCCGACGAGCCGGCCGTCTATTACGACCACGTCGATGGCATCACGCGCGGCATGACGGTGAAGTGGATGTTCGAGCCACTCCCGGATGGCGCGACCAGCGTGAAGATCACCCACGCCTGGGACGGGCCCGCATGGCCGCTCATCGGACCGGTCGCGTGGCAGCTCGTCATTTCCCGCCATTTCGTCAGCGCCATCGCGCAACGAACACTCGCGGGGGTCGCGGCAGAAGCGTCACGCCATCACACGGAGGTGCGCGATGCCTGAGACGCACAGCAATGGGAACGGTGCCCGGCATCGTGTCGCCGTGACGGGCATCGGCCCGATCACCGCGGTCGGCACCGGCGTCGATCGCTTCTGGGAGGGGCTGCGACGCGAGCGCTCACCCATCCGCACCATCACACGCTTCGACGTGCAGCCCTGGCGCTCGCGCATCGCAGCCGAGGTCGACGACTTCGAGCCGACCGACTTCCTCGAGCCACGCATTGCGAAGCGGATGGACCGCTTCGGCCACTTCGCCGTCGGGAGTGCACGGCTCGCACTGGCCGATGCCGGCCTCCGCTCCTCTGACCTCGATCCGGATCGCACCGCAGTGCAGATGGGCACCGCACTCGGCGGGATGGGCTACGCCGAGACACAGGCGAACGCGTTCTATGGCGGCGCAGCGACCGCGCGCAGCATCGACCCGCGCGTCGCACTCACCACCTTTGCGGGTGCAGCCAGTTGCTCGATCGCGATCGACCTCGGTGTCACAGGACCAAATGCGACAAACGCGATGTCGTGTGCCTCCGGTACGATCGGCATCGGCGAAGCGTGGAGGCTCATCCGGGACGGCAGTGCGGACGCAGCCCTGGCGGGCGGAGTCGAGGCGCCGCTCGCTCCGATGTGCTTCGGCGCGTTCGCGGTGATCCGTGCGATGAGCACACGCAACGACGACCCGGAGCACGCATGCCGGCCGTTCGACCAGGGCCGCGACGGCTTCATCATGGGCGAGGGCGCCTGCACGCTCTACCTCGAGCGTTACGATCTGGCGCTCGCCCGTGGCGCACGCATCTACGCGGAAATCGTCGGCTACGGCTGCACCAACGACGCGTATCACATGACCGCTCCGCGCCCGGATGCATCCCAGGCGGTCCGCGCTATGGGGCTCGCTCTGCGGACGGCGAATGTGACCGCTGAGGACATCGACCTGATCAGCCCGCACGGCTCGTCCACCCCGCTCAACGATTCGACCGAGAGCACTGCGATCAAGCAGGTCTTCGGCGAGCGGGCCTATGCGCTGCCGATCAGTGGGACCAAGCCGTACCACGCGCATGCCCTGGGTGCGTCAGGTGCCATCGAAGCCGCCGTCTGCTGTCTGGCCTTCCAGCAGGGCTGGACGCCGCCCACGCTGAACTTCGAGTGCGGCGACGAGGACTGCGACCTCGACTATGTCGGCAGCGGCGGTCGAAGCTTCCGCCCGCGCCATGCACTGTCGAACTCGTTCGGCTTCGGCGGCATCAATGCTTCTCTCGTGCTGGCCAGTCCGGCACTGCGCGTGTGACAGGGCACCGCCGCTTCGGCATGGGGCGCACTGCCTTCCAGTGCCTGTCATTGACCGTGGCAGGCGCTCGAACCGTGCGTGATCGTGCCCGGCCTCCTCCACATCTGACTGAAACAGGCACACTATGCCCCGTTATGACCGTGATCGGCATGTTAATCGCAAAGCCTTCCCCGGCTCTGGTGTGTCAGGCAAGATGACGCGCCGGGGATGACGAAGGTTGGCAAGCTTTCTGCAAGGAGGCGGGCCGGCCCCGTGAGGAAGGGAGTGGCGGGCCGGACGCGACGGCGTAGCCGTCGAGAGTGTCCGCAAGTCTGACCCAAGTGAGGAGGATGGTATGAAAGTGTTGGTGAGGGTAGCAGCGGCAGCGGCGTTTGTAGTGCCGCTCCTCGTTGCGTCGCCCGCGTCCGCGCAGCATTACCGAGTCGATTTCGGTATCAATGGCGGCTACTCGTGGTACAGTGCCCTGCTCGGTGATGACCAGCTGGGTGGTGCTGATGCGGATGTCCGCTTCAGCTCGAACTGGCTGCTCGGCAGCCAGCTGACCTTCTGGGTCACCCCGCGCATTGGTCTCCGTGCGAACATGACGTACACGGACACCAATCTCGAGGGCGACGATGTGACGTTCCACGATCACATGAACCTCTGGACGGGCACCGGCGACCTGATGTTCCGGTTCCGTGAGCCGAACGAGGAGTGGCTCGGTTCGGAGTTCCTGCCCTACGTCGCGCTCGGTCTGGGTGCGAAGTGGGTCAACCCGGCGGGTGACTGGGCGACCTGCACGGGCGGTGGTGAGGACGATTCGTCCTGCCATCCGTTCTTCCCGAGCGCGAGCCAGGGTTTCGCGATCGAGGAGGCGACGTCGTTCGCAGGCCTGATCGGGCTGGGCGCCGACTGGCGCGTTTCGCCGAACTTCGCGGTTCGGATGGAGCTGAACGATCGCATCTACAAGCCCGAGGTCTACGAGATCACGGGTGCGGGCACGTCGTTCTCGCGCTCGAGCGGTGACAACGTTGCGAAGACGGTCCATGAGATCGGCGGTCAGATTGGCCTGCACATCCTGGCCGGCCTGCGTGAGCCGCCGGTCGTAGCGGTTGCGCCTGCGCCGCCGCCGCCGCCGCCGCCGGCCCCGGAGCCGCCGCCGGCACGTGAGGACAACATCATGGTCTGCGTGGTGGACCCGACTGCACCGAACGGCCTGCGCATGCAGGAGGCGATCTACCTGGTCGACGCCGGTGATACGGTGGTCGTGGTCAACGGTCAGCGTCGTCCGCTGTCGACTGCGGTCGGCACGGTCGTGACGGCGAGCAACCAGCCGTGGTACGTCAGCGGCGCACCGCTCGTCATCGATGTTGGCCGTACGAACTACGAGTACCTGACATACCAGGGCGCCGTCCGGATCGAGGCGGACCGCCTGACGTACCTCGGCACGGTCAATGGCCTGCCGGTGTACGCGGATCGTGACCAGGTCGCCGACGTTCGCGACCAGCTTGCGGATGTGCGCCAGGCCCGGGCGACCGGTGACCTCGGCAACATCCTGGAGCAGGAGCAGGATCTGCGTGAGGCAATCGACGCCCTGCAGGTCGTGTACGTTCCGCTCCAGCCGACCGGCTGCGTGTTCCAGCCGCTCCAGCGGCAGCAGCAGGTCCGCAAGGGCAAGTAAGCTCCAGGCTGCATGGGCGTAACCCGAGTAGATCGGGGGCGTCCTGCAGGAGCAGCCAGACCAACGGGGAGCCCGGCCACTGTGGCCGGGCTCTTCGTTTGTGCAGGCGGTTCATGACGCGATCGGCGGGATGGCTGCGACCACATGAGCACAGCCGATCGTTCAGCATGGAACGGAGCGCCCCGGATCTGACGGAGCCTCACGTGCGAGCGCCGGCTCAGGGTAGTACGATGGTTGCCACTGTGCCCGTCGGCCGGATACGTTGTCGCGCCGATGCCGACACTTGCGTTACTCGTCGTCCCCCTTGGACAGCTGGTCGCGGCCGCGCTCGCGTGCGGGATCAACCTGTATGCGACGGTCGGTACGCTTGCGCTCGCCTCGCGCTACGAGCTGTTCGGTTTCACGCTGCCCGCCGACCTGCGAGGTCTCGAGAACGGCCTGGTCATCGGGAGTGCTGCGGCGCTCTACGTCCTCGAGTTCATGCTGGACAAGGTACCCTTCCTCGACAGTGCGTGGGACGCGATCCACACGATCGTCCGACCGCTCGCAGCGGCCGCGCTCGTCGGCCTGGCGCTCGTGCCATACGGCCTCGAGATCCAGATCGCAGGCGCCGCTCTGGCCGGTGCGCTCGCGTTCCTCGCGCATGCGACGAAGGCAGGCGTACGTGTCATCATCAACCGGCGCCCGCGTCGGGTGAAGAACATCGCGATCAGTGCGCTCGAGGATCTCTTCGCGGTGGCGATGGCACTGGCCGCTCTGATCTCGCCGGTCGCAGCCATCGCGATCGGGCTCGTCGTGGTGGTCGTGCTGTTGGTGGTCGGCCCGATCGTCTGGCGCGCGGGCGCGCTCGGGATGCGGTCGACGGCAGCCCGCATCCGCGGCTTCTTCGGACTCAGGGGCTGGCGCTCCCGGGCGGAACTGCCACGTCGCCTGCGGCCGCTGGTCGAGCCCGAGGGCGTGGGCCGCCGCGCCCCGGTCACCGCCCGCGCGGCCCTGACGGGCATGGCCGACCTGGGCGCCTATCGCAATGGCTGGCTCGTCTTCGATGACGAGCGCCGGTTGTTCGTCTACCAGGGCTTCCTGCGCCCGCGCCGGCTCGACCTCGCGGCGCCCACGCGCCTGCACGCCGAGCGCGGCGTCCTCGCCGACAGTATGGACGTCGAGGACGAGACAGCGAAGCGCTACACCCTCTTCCTGTTAAAGGACGGGCCCGGCCCCGAGCGCATCGAGGCCGAGCTGCGTAACGATCGATCATGGATCTCAGGGAGTTCCGCGAGTTCCGCGAGCGCATGAACGTGCGCATCCTCGAGGCCGACAACCTCGAGATCCGCCGCTTCTTCGCACTCGACGGTCGCACCTATGAAGACGGCGCGCTCGACACGCGCACGAAGGAACTGCTCGGCCTCGTCGCGTCGATGGTCCTGCGTTGCGACGACTGCATCACGTATCACCTCGTGCGCTGCGCTGAAGAAGGAGTCACGGACGAGGAGCTGTTCGAAACGTTCTCCGTCGCGCTGGTCGTGGGCGGGTCGATCGTGATTCCCCACCTGCGCAGGGCGGTCGAGCGGCTCGACGAGATCCGGCAGATGCAGGCGAGCGGGGCCGGCTAGCCGCTTCGGCCTTCATTCGGCCGGCCGCGCGACCCGACGTTGGGCAGTCCGTTTCGACGCGGCGTTCCAGCCCCTCCGGGCACCCCTACAAACGCATAGCATCGAACGAGTTGCAGCATCATGTGTTGCGGCACAACGCTGGTTTCGGACGTGAAGTGGCGCACACGCGCAGATACGGGGGGTTACGTCCGCGATACGCTTCGTATATATTCGGCGAGTTATGAACGGCGCGGCTTTGGGGAATGGACAGGTGCGAATGCTCGATAGAGAAGCGGAAACGCACCCCTTCCCCGGGTAAAGAGGCGGCGGCCCTCGTGAGCGAGGGGCGCTGCCTTTTCAATTATTCACCCTAGAGCTACCGGTCATGTCACGGCAAATGTTCGTCAGTTCGCGGGCTCTGGATTCGTTCGATCAGTACCTCTTCGATGTCGAGAAGTACCCGTTGATCGAGGAGGCGGCGGAGGAACGGGAGCTTGCGCGTCGTGCGCGGGCGGGGGACAAGGAAGCGGCGGAGAGGCTGGTAACGGCGAACCTTCGATTCGTCATCTCCTACGTGAAGAAGTATCAGGGCCGCGGTCTCGGCCTGGCCGAGCTGGTCTGTATCGGCAATGAAGGGCTGCTGAAGGCGGTCAAGAAGTTCGATCCCGACAAGGGCGTCAAGTTCATTTCGTACGCGGTGTGGTGGATTCGCCAGACCGTGCTGCAGGCGCTGGCGGAGCAGACGCGCTCGGTGCGCATCCCGCTCAACCAGAACTCGAACCTGGTGAAGCTGTCGCGCACGGAGACCGCGCTGACACAGCTGCTCGGTCGCTCGCCGACCGACCAGGAAATCGCCGACGAAATGGGCGAGCCGATCGACACGGTGCGTGCGCTGCGTCGCGTCGCTGCGTCGGAACTGTCGCTGGACGCGCCGATCGACCGCGCGGACCGGGACAGCGCCTCGTTCGGTGAGCGCTTTGCCGGCGCAGAGGCCGAGGACATCGAGGAAACGGTCGAGTCCCAGGCACAGCGCGAGTTCCTGGACCGCATGTTCGAGAAGTACCTGACGGAACGCGAGCGCAAGATCCTGTACCTGTATTACGGTCTGGACGACGGCGAGGAGCGCACGCTGGAAGAGATCGGCTCGCTGCTTGGTGTCACACGCGAGCGCATCCGCCAGATCCGCAATCGCGCTTTCGAAAAGCTGCGCGAGAGCCCGGACGGCGAGGCGCTTTCCACGTTCTGGAGCGCGAACTGACGGCTGAACGAGCGGTGCGTACGAATG